>DATBQZ010000176.1:0-1783 GCA_036560565.1 Candidatus Nitrosotenuis sp. | reverse complement strand
AATGAATTTTTTACATCTCAAACAATCGCCCCAACATTAAATTCCTCCTGTATTATGGATTCGGTAAATGTAAAAGTTCGGATGAAATATCGATCACTACTACTGACAGATCAGTCCATTATACTGACGAACCCGTCAATGAAACTAACACAAATGTAAGCGCGGCTTAATAGCGATACCAACAATAAACTGTTAGTGAAAACTTTGACTACGAAGAAAATTCTCATACTTCCAGTAATTGCCGCTATAATTTCTATTGCGTTCTTTTCTATCAACACTGTTACTGCAGCGGGTCCCTTAGATCTTACTGGACTCAGCAACTTTGCTATTCTTGCTAATACCTACACCAACTCCAACAATCCGACCACTCTTACTGGAGACCTTGGCTATACTGTAGCACCTGCAAATCCAGTCTCGACACTTAACGGTGTAATCTTTACCGGTCCAACTGCTACCTATATTACAGCAATAGCAAACCAAGCATCTCTCTTTACCGCGGCGAGAAGTTCAGCACAGTCTGGATCTTGTACTACAACTAGTGCTCCGGCGACTGTCCTAGATTCACTTACACAACCGCTAACCCCTGGCGTCTATTGTATTGGAGGCGCCGCCGCTGTAAATGTAGGAATTACTCTTAGCGGTAATGGAGTTTACATTTTTAGAATAAACGGTACAATCAACACCTTAGCTGGTTCAGTGGTTACACTAACTGGAGGCGCAAATGCTAACGATGTGTTCTGGGCACCAACAGATGGAACAACACTTGGAGATAACAGTATTTTCAAAGGTAACATAGTAACTCATTCAGCTACTACGCTTGGTAACACTGTAGTTATGACTGGAAGGATCTTGTCTAATGACGCAGTTACTACAACAGGACCAAATGATGTAATCACATCTCCTTTAACTACTTCAGCAGTAGCGGCCGTCATAGTCAGCAATGACTGTACGTTTGACTGTTTCCCACCAACATTAGGAACTGGTAATAATAACGCAGACTATGTAGATAATGGCTTTTCATATAATGGAATTACATCAGATATAGTTACATTTTCCACATCATATCCAGTGCTAACAACCAAAGTCGGAACTGTCAACAAGGCAGTTTTCAAGATATATGAAGACGGCGGACCTGATGAAATAAGACATCTTGAATTGGCCTTTGGCTTAGCCCCAGGACAAATATTTGGTGATAGCGAGGTTGTAGTGGAGTGGGACAAGACATGGAATGGAATAGAGACAACCAAAGTCAAAGATCCAGCGCATGCCCTAAAAGATGTCAGTATAGTGACATCAGAAGGACCATGCAAGCCAAACTCTGTCAAAAATGACTGCTTGATTGTAACCATATATCACACATTTGTAGCGCCGCTTGAATTCAACGGAGTTGCAATTAACGTATGGGATGACAGTAAAAACGCATGGCAAAACAGGCTCACTAACGGTGTAATAGTGATCGGAGACTCAACTAGGCCAGCTGCTAAACATGTTGTATCTGACTCAGCGGGACACGTGAGTGTAATAACCGAACTGACTTCACACATTGCAGTTGATAAACTTGGCAAATATTGGAGTTTAGATAAGAAAGGGTTTTGGGTTAAAGCATTTGTAGCAGATGAAAATCCAAGTGTTTTGTCATATTGGAGCGGTTATGACAGAAACGATCTAGTATCGTTTGAACAGATGAAGAAAGGTCAAGCGTTGGTGGCAAAGGGAATGTGGGACAGCTCTAAAATTCAAACTAGTCCTCTTTACATAATTGACAGAATACAAAATTTCGTAA
>DATBQZ010000175.1:0-9769 GCA_036560565.1 Candidatus Nitrosotenuis sp. | reverse complement strand
GAATTGGCAGTATTTTTAGTCCGGTGTCCTGATACTCAACTCCTAATGATTTGGCGTAACCTTGGATATCCTGTAAGGTAGATCTTATTGCCAATCGTACGGTATCAGAGTCATCATGCTTGTACAGTTCAAACGATCTTGTCGCTTCAGTTACAATGTGGGAAAGAGGAACGTTGTTCTCTTTTAATGTAGGAAATATCTCATACGCCCTAATTTCTTGATCCTGTGATTCAGATACATAATTTGCATACATACCAGCACCGAAATAAGCTGGATCTGGAGTTCCTCCTTTTTGGAATTTTTTGGTGAATGTAGGGACTGTTTTTCGGTGGATTAATCCTTTAGTTTTATTTTTGTATTGAAACCAAACCACAGACATAGAAGGTGTTTCAATTGTTTAAAGTTTGACTTCATATTCTAATTATAGTGCAAGATATTATGTTATCACCTTATGAAATAAGCCATTAAAATAACAATACGTGTTAACAGACACGGGTAAATCATAGGTTGATTCTCAATACTTCCACTAGTAGTTTTTTAGCAAATAAGCTGGATTTTGTGAAGATTGTGTTAAACGATCATACAGATATCAATGTAAAACAAAATATCAATAAAATCGACTCAAGTTGTAAATTGAAAAATAGTTTAATGATTAAAACACAGCCATTTTTCCTCGCAGAAAATATGTACCAAAAATGATAAACCCTACAGCAGCTATATGTAATTCACGTATAGATTCACTCAAAATTAAATATGAAAGCATTACACCAAATACAGTGGTGGTTGAAAACAAGATTATGCTTCTCGTTGGTCCAATTATTTTAATTGCAGCAACCAAAAGCAAAACAGAAATCCCAACTCCAAAAATCCCGGTAAATAACACAGTTGGTATTTCTTTAAGGGGAATTTCTTCAAAACCCAGGTGAATTCCACCAAAAAATAATGCAGCAATCAAAGTTGTGATCCCCGTGATATACGAGGTTATTTCCATCACTCGTAATGAGCCAATGTTTTCACCAACTTTTTTAAACAGTAACATTTCAATCCCATAAAAAAAACAAGAAAGAATCACAAGTAAATCACCAGTAATAGATGAATGAGATGAGTCACGTATCGATGTATCAATAAACACTGGAATTAATACAGATCCCACAATTATTAATAAAAATGGAAATAGTTCATATCGACGTAATTTTTCTTTGAGGAAAATAAAAGCAATCAATAGGGTAAACACAATATCCATATTTCCTAAAATAGCTCCATTCGTAGCAGATGTTTTTTCTAAGCCAAAGTAGAACGTCGTGGTGGCAATGGCTTCAACTATGGAAACAACCAAAAGCATGATCTTATCGTGTTTCCCAATTTTGGAAAATGGAATTTGCTTGTATTTCGATAATTTTTTTGATTTTGTAATTATTTTAATTAAGAATGTAAACAAAACGGCAGACACCAAAAACATCAATGCGGTTATTGAAAATGGGTTGAAAGTGGATTTTATTGCGTGTTCATCAATGATTGGTTTTGGCAATACGTCGGCAATCGCACCAAAAAACGCAGACATTACTGCCAAACATATGCCAATGGTAACTAATTTTGTACTCTGGTGACATGTATCCGTTCTAAGCACGATAGCATCCCAATCAAATATACACACAACTTGTATATTTCATTTCCATATTTGGAAATGAGATATTCTGATTGGTTATAAAATCAGTTATCCAATCTTGAATGGCGTATTAATGAAAAACCCATTACTATCCAAGCAGAAATCCAGAAAAGATTTACTGGGTGTACCGCAGTATATTGATCAAATATTTCAAGATAAGAATACCAAACATCACCAATTGTCTTCAGTATGATGCCCATGACCAATATGGCCCATATTTTCCCCAATACACTGTTACGAAATACTGAGAGGGCTGAGAATCCCAAACCAAGAACGGTTGAGGAACCAACCACGTTGATTAGACCATACCAAAAATCAAAGTTTTTCTCATCAGATAATACAAAGTAAATTGCGGTAAAAAATGAAACCGTGATAATTGTCATTAGAATAGTTTTCCGGTGTGAAACTCCAAAAAACTTTAGATTTACATACACATGATAAAAGGCAAAAGGGAAAAATGCAAAATAAAAAATATCAGAATAGGAGGGATATGGGTCTATTTTTAGAACAACTTCATTTAGTATGAATGTCAACTCTCCCAAAAAATACATAAAAAATGCAATTCCAAGGGCAAGAAATCCATTACCAAAGACAATACTTGGCTGGTTTTTTGGTTTTTTGCCAAAGCTAAAGCCTAAACTTCGAACTACGACAATAGATAAAATTCCACAGGCTATTTCGCCGATAAGAAAGAAAATGTCAAGAAGCTGGAATTGTGTTTTGTAAAACGGTACAACCGATTGATACAGATAAAATAGAAAAATTGCTCCAAACACAATTGTGAAAACAAAAAGGAATTCTTTTCTTCCAAGGTTACCACCATCACTAGTTTGAAGCAAGCAACATCAATTCAATTTGTTGCTTTTTGAATGTTAGCGTAACAAATGTTAGCAAATAGGATTGGAAAAGATTTACGTAGGGGATCGTAGACTAATCCTTGTAAACAATCTTTGCTATCTATAACGAGGTATTTTAATTCCGGAGTTTCATCTATTGTTACTATTTTCCATCTTTGATTTGCAAAAAACTGTCTTGGATGAGGGAATACCCGATTCTGTATGTGGGTAGGATTTCTTCCCCCATTTGCACAGAATCCACCTGCAATACAGTCAGTTCTGCCTCTGGAATCGTATCAGATGCGACCACGCCCCAAGACTTGCCTATCACAAGCAGTTGCGGCTTGTGGTTTGATGCAAACTTTGTTACCCATTCCAACGTTCGCTCAAGAGAATCAGCATATGGGATGCTAGAGCCGTCAGTGATCATTTCAAACGACGAATCTGAAACTTGTAAAATAAAATCCACACTTCTTACACGATGATCTATATGCGCAGACATGATCCAGATGTTTCCTTGCGGACTAGGCAAAAGAGCAACAACATCAAGTGTCACCACATAACAGGTATCAGGTGACTGGGGAATTTTTAGAATTGAATCGCAGATTTTGTATTCAAAAGAGTCGCCAGGTTTCAGACCCTCACCGAAATGCCAAGAGGGTTGCTTTTCTCCCCCAAACATCCCCACAGAATCAACACTTGGAGTGGATGCTACAGTCAGAATTCCAACGGTAAAAGCTACTATAAACGACATTACATTTTTCACAGCCTAAAAGAAAATCTGCTTTTTAAGGCAGTTTTTTTATCGCGGCAATTGTGAACAGCGCGCGCTAGAGATAAAATTGAAAAATGATAAAAATTGAAGATTTATTCTGTGTTAAAAGAGTGACCACATGAGCATGATTTTGTGACATTTGGATTGTTTATTTTAAATCCAGATCCCATCAGGCTTTCGATATAGTCAATGTTTGCTCCTTGTAGGTGTTCTTGACTGTAGCTGTCTACTAGAAGTTTTACACCAGATTCCTCAATTATAGTGTCGTCCTCTTCTGGCTTGGCTTCAAATCCCATGCCATACGAGAGTCCTGAGCATCCTCCGCCTTGAACATAAACTCTTAGGAATTGTGGCTTTTCTGCCTCTTCTTTCATGAATTCCAAGATTTTTTCTGCGGCTTTTGGCGTGACGGTCACAAGTTTTTGTGTTTGTTCAGTTGCCATGATGCTATTGTTGCTCCAAATTATAATAAGCTTTTGACACCATACCAAGTAGTAATAAAAAGAAATTAGGTGTAGCTTATTTTTTTGACTTGTTTACAAACGCAGTCATTCGCTCTTGTCTGTCAGGATCTGTAAAGCAGTTTCTCCAAGCCAAAAGCTCAACGCCAAGACCGGTATCCAAGTCCGCGTTTCGCCCCTTGTTGATTGCTATTTTTGACATCCTGACGCCGGAAACAGAGTTTGCTGCAATCTGCTGTGCCATCTTTATGGTTTCTTCCATCAAAGATGCAAGTGGGACTACCTGATTTACAAGGCCGATTTCTCTTGCCTCGTCTGCTTTGATTACTTTTCCAGTGTACACAAGCTCCTTTGCCTTTGCAATCCCGACGATTCTCATGAGTCTCTGGGTTCCCCCCCATCCAGGTGGAATACCGATCGTCACTTCTGGCTGCCCAAGCTTTGCAGTATCCGCTGCAATTCTGATATCACATGACATTGCAAGCTCGCATCCGCCTCCAAGTGCAAATCCGTTTACGGCTGCAATTGTCGGCTTGCTCACGTTTTCAACTGTTGCGGTTACCAGTTGCCCAAGCTTTGCGTATTCGACTGACTCGTCTGCAGTAATCTTTGACATGTATTCAATGTCTGCACCTGCGGAGAACGCTTTTTCGCCTTCGCCTGTCAGGATTATCACTTTAACTTCCGGGTCGGTGTCTAACTGCGTAAATACTTGGACTAGTTCTTTTGCAACATCCGTGTTCATTGCGTTTAGCTTGTCTGGTCTGTTGATCTTTACAGTACAGATTCCGTTAGATTTTGATGTCGTAACTAAAGCCATGTCTTGGATCCGACTTTATCGTCGAAATAAATGTTGTCCAGATCATCATCAGATCAAACTTAGAAATACTCAAAACGCTGGACTAATTTTGGACTTTATGCGTAAATTTCAATCTCAAGCGCAGATACAGATTTGTCAGGCCCATCAAGTTTCATGTTGGCTTTTGCCCAAAAACGATTTTACCGAACTCAAGCATGGTTCGGACGATTAACTGGCTTAATGGATTGTTAGTACGTACTAGATTTAGATTATATCAGCATAATTTTCGGCAAAATAGGCGAATTTATCATTACACGGTCAATGACTGCGTATCGGTTTTACCATTATCTGTAGAAATTACAATTGTTACGTTGCCCCCTGGAAAAACATTATTTGTTAGTTTTATGCAAATTTTCCCAAGCTCACCACTGTTTAGTATTTTAGGATCCAATCTATCCAAAGTAATTCTGTCAATTGTCCACTGACCAGAAGAAATAACGGTACTAGAACAGTCATAAACTCCATCATATGGAGGAATCTGAAACTCCGCCCAAGAGACATCTGCAGACCTAGGAGCAATACCACTTGTTTCTGTTGCGGTAAACTCTAATCTTAAATCAGAATAATTTGTAATGGAATCAGCCTCTGCAGTAGTTAGTGTCTGTTGTGCCAATGTAAAGGATGAACCAATGTTACTATGCGCCCAACTGGCTATCTGAGTTACTCCCTGCATCAGTCTGGTTGTAATGTCTATCGTGACCCCGCCGGCACTGTCCTTTCTATAGACATAGCTGACTATGTGATTGCTCGATGCTTCCGGATCAGTCACATTTGACAAGCCAGCTGTCCATGTGTCTGTCGGATTAACAACTGGAATTAGAAGTGATGATCGCACATAATTCAAATCGCTTCTTGTAGATTCGTTGATCTCATCATACAGTATTGTATCACTGTCTCCTCCAGCAGTATCTGTCCAGCCGCCCTTTGAAACATCAGAGTCTGGCCTTGCAAATTGGTTAGTGCCAACACTGGCTCCAACTTGTGCAAAAGCTTGCGCACTGTTATAGGTTAGTTGTTCTGTGGTAGTTGTTGAAATTCCGCCAATATCAGCATCATATGTGACCAGTACTGCAAATTTATCAAAACGCCATAGTTTTTCAGTTCCATTTTCTGCCAAGCTGAAACTAACAAAACTGCTTCCAGAGGACGCGTTTTGATATCTGATGCCTATGCTAGTCTTTGAAATAGAGTCGTCGATCTTTACGGATTCTGATCTTGACAGATAATCGTTATAAATTGAATTATTTAGAAAACCATAACTGAACAAGACGGTAAATATAGCAATTGATGCTATGCCGCCTGCAATCGCGATACTTAGGCCCATTTTAATGAAAAAGTTTTAATCATTAATGAAGTTTTAAGTTAAAAATTGTGACACATGTGATTTCAGGACTCATACATCAGGTTATTTTCCAAAACGTTTTTTTTAATTTAGGTTTACCACGGTGTTGACTATGTCTGGAACGTATCTTTCTACAGTAAGTGTTGCGCCTGTCGGAGTGACAATTTCTACTCTAATTCGGTCTTGTGTTGTGGGTCTATCGTCGACACCATACGCGATTGCAAGCTCTACGCGTTCATCGGCATCTAAATGAGCATCAGTGTTTCTACTAACAGTCCAATAAACAATTGCGACGGTTTGGGATGGTAATGACTTTGTTACGGGATTTGTAACACCACTAGTAAATCCAGTTATTCCTGCTACTCCTGCCGCAGTGAACGCCGCTGTTGCATTGGCATAGGTAGTGCTTGCCGATAACTGTCCTTGGTAGATATTATCAAACAACTTGGAATTGCTACTGTACTTTACAGAGGCAGTTGCAAGCTGCAAGTTCATCGGATTACCGCCAGGTACGATCTTAAATGGAATAACAGTTGCGTTCAAGTAGTGTGTTGAGCATCCCTTTGAGCTAGACGTACACCCAGTTCCTGTCACAATACCTGAGAGTTGTAATCCACTTCCAGCACTAGTCAGACCTGACTGGGATACAGTCTTTGTATTTTGTGTCGTAGACAAACCCATGTTTACAACCACAACTGCCAAAGCCGCCGATACTATCATAACTGCTATTAGAAATATGGCAGACTCTACGCCTAAAATTCCTCGATGAGAATTTTTATGTCCATTTCTAACAAGTGCCATCAGTTTTGTATGCTGACATAATCGCATATCATAACGTGTGATCAGTATGAACAGACATTGAATATTGGTAGGACCAAAGAAACGGACCCAAAGTCAGTGTACCAAGTACGAGTCCTGGGAATTTTGTGAGCAAAAGATGATACGATAAGCAGCAAGATTATCGAAGTATCTACAAAATTCCCCTGTAATTTTTGTTCTCTTTTCAGATCATAGATTGCTTCTTTCAAGAAATTATTAAGAAAGGAATTTACCGGTATTTCAAATCGATAGGAAACGCATACCACAGAATAGGTACGATGAATCTTTTACATTTATTGGAAATCCGCAATCCTTGAGGAATTGGACTTTGAGCAAAGGTCAAACAACCGTGTCTTTATTCTCTTAACTTGTCGAATCTTTTGTTGTATTCCTCTTGGTACTTTGTCATTAATCCATGATTAGTTTTGTCGTCGTATTTTGTTTCTTGGTCTTTGAATTCCTTTTGTAATTCGCCTTCGATTTCTTTTCTTATTTTAGTTACTCGTAATATTGCATTTGTTTTTGCATTGTCTTCATTTTTTCCCTTTACAGTAAAGATTCTAGTCTGAAAACGATTGGTTGTTTTGATTCTAGTTTTTCTAGTGATTTCTTCTGCCAGATCAAAATGCCCTTGTTCGTGTTTTAGAAGTAATGCGCCGTCTTTCTCACTAACGTTTTTCATTACCCAAGAGAAACCAGGGATGAAGATTGCGCGGAGTCGCATATCTTTAATCTTAAATTGGAATTTGCCTCCAGTTGCAATATGTTCAATGAGGGGCTTTGATTCGAATCCTATTGCCAAGTTAGCTGACGCTTTAGACTTTAGATCGGGTTTTTTTTTGAAATCACTCCATTTTAAGATTCGAGTCTTATTCCAAATAATTACTGAAAGGTCTGGACTTGCAGATGGATTACTAACGAAGGTTTGCATTGACGTTATTCGTTAGTTCATTGTCGGTAAAGCTATTAAGTCATGCTTACGTTTGAGTTATTTTCATTGACACAGGTGTTAGTATTATGGACAAATTTGTCAGTGTTACGGATTGAGGTATCAGATAATTTTTGAAATCGTCGATGCGAATTTCTTGCCATCGGCAGTCAAGGCAACGCTAATTTTGTTATTTTCAATTGTTGATTCGGCAAGGCCTTTTTTCTCCAGCCAAACAATATGCTTTGCAAGCCTTGCATAGTTTAGATTGGCATCAAGTGATAGCTGGGTCTTGCCTTCAGAGCCCTTTTCTGTCATGGTTTTCATGATGCGCGATAGAGTTTTCATGCTTGGGTCAAAGTCAGGTTCTAATTTTTTGCTCTTTAGAATTTTGATTACTCTAGGACTAACTTCCAAACCAAATATCATATGGGATAATCGCATATAAGTTGTTATAATTAAAACGTAAACTTGCATTCTACAAGAAACATCCCTCATGGTTGCGCCAATAACCAACCAAATTCCAAACGCGGATTAAATGATCCAACATGTGACACAGATGATCTAAATTCCTTTTCAAATTTGTGAATTTGAATATTCAAACGAATTTGTTTAGAGTAAAAAGAAAGATTCATTTTTGATCAGAGTCACATAACTCTGGAGAGCAAAGGTTGACTCATAGAGATGATGAAAAGGATAGAATAGACTACAAGAAGAAAAATGTAGGTATACTGAACGGTAAAAAAATCATCATAGGCCAAAGAGAAAGAAAAGCGAGAAAAACTGGTCATAAATCATAATTGCATTATGATTCCAGTCCAGGTAATACTTGAACTGACAGATTATGCAGGTCCGAATGGATAGTTAACAATATTGGACTAGATGGGATTCTATTACTTTAAAGGAGTTTTATCCAATAATTTGATTCCTACCGGCTTTGTCAATAAAGAAATCAATTTTCACACCTTACTAGTATTTCTTGTAGATTTTTCCCCTATGATCAGTTTCTATAACAAAGATTATCATCTTGCTTTGCTGTAAATCCAGAACAACTCTGTAATTACCTACTCGTAATCGGTAAAACGGTGAGTTTGTTAGTCTTGTCACTGCTTTGAACGGATCTTCTACGCAGTCTAATATCGAATCATAAATCTTTTGTGCGTTTTTTGTATCAATTTTTTCTAATTGTTTGACAGATTTCTCAGACCAAATGACTTGCCATGTCATTCTATTTTAGTTCTAATTTCTTTTTGACTTGTTTTGAGGTATACACACGTCCTGCTTTGATATCTGCAATACCTTCCTCAATGTTTTTGATTACTGTCTTGCTCAGAACATCATCTTCTTGGGTAATTTTTAAGAGTCTGACAATTACGGTTTCATAGGTTTCTCCAGGGTGGTTCATTTGCTTTCTGAGATCATTTTTGATTTTTTTAGAAAGCTTTATCGTGCTTTGCTCCATAGTATACCATGCTATACCATAGTATAATATAAAAAGTACTCGTTATTTGAATTAAAATTCGCCTAATTCATACAGAATGTGTATATTGTAATTAGTTAAGCAATAGAATATCCCATTCTGATTTTGATCATTACACAAAATCAATCTAATAAAAAACACTAAGACTGGCTGTACCTCTGGACATTGTCAAATGGCAAAATTGTCATCAAAAACGACGGGGCTCGGACTGACAGTTAAAACGGGCCCGAAGGGATGGTCAGCAATAATGAACTAGTTTAGGCTCCATCAGCAGGAATCTTTCTAATTAGTCCGCGTCGCTCAGGTTTTGTAAGAAAACCTATTTTGGTAATTTGACTTTTATTTTGTCAAGAATCCTTTCTGCCCATTTTATGGAATTCTCTGCTTCCTTTGGACTCATCATGTCTGGCTGGTATTCCGAAGCATTTTTGAGGCTAATTAGCGACTTGTACTGCTTTTCGATTTCACCTTGCTCCTGCGGAGCGAGTATTGACTTTGTAAGCGATGGAGGATCTGCATGTTGTCCAGAAGAACGTTTTCCCAGAAAGTATGTGGTAAGTGCATCCAGTGCGTTAATGGCACTATGAACTGCATTCATGACTG
>DATBQZ010000174.1:0-7484 GCA_036560565.1 Candidatus Nitrosotenuis sp. | reverse complement strand
TTCAAAATAATAAAAAAATCACGCATCTTGAAGTTGCAGAGATTATTGAAACGCAACTAAAACAACAGATTGGCCCTACAGATTTGATAGTGATGATAAATGCGTTGAAATTTGCAAGTAAGCGAGAATTTGACAAAATATCAGAGATGGATATGAAAATTAACTCGATGAAAAACATCAAGGAAATCAGAGAGGCTTCCAAAAGATCCGGAATCCAGTTAGCAAGATGCGTCAATGAATTTGTCAATGATGAAATTATTGAAAAATATCTTGAATTTCATCAAAAAGGAATGATAGAGGGATCATACCCAGTTAGTTTTGGTCTATGCGCTAATGCCTTGGGGATTGATCCCCAGAAGGCTGGGTTGATGTTCCTGTACGGTTTTGTAGTAAGTGTAGTAGGTGCAGCGTCAAGAATGGGAATAACTCAACATTATCAGGCTCAAAAAATAATTCATGAATTAAAGCCGCTAATTATCAAAATTGTAAGTGAAAGCCTCGATAAACCTACAAAAGACATCTGGCAATTTGCGCCTCACTTGGAAATTTTACAAATGCATCATGAGAGAATGGATTCTAAAATGTTTATTACATAAACAAGGGAATTTGGCAGATGGCTGACAGGATACCAAGGCTCGGGATTGGAGGACCAGTAGGTTCTGGCAAAAGCATGTTAATTGAAAGAGTTGTTCCAGTATTGGCATCTAAAGGATACAGCATTAGCATAATCTCAAACGATGTCATATCAAAAGAAGATGCGGACAGAATGAGAAAGAACTTGGCAACGGATCGAGGCCTATTGCCGGAAAACCTTGTCATTGGCATTGCCACTGGAGGGTGTCCACACACGGCAATTAGAGAAGATCCGTCAATTAACATTTCAGTGATAGAAGAAATTGAGAAGAAACATCCCGAGTTAGACCTCATCATCATAGAAAGCGGCGGAGACAACATTACAACCACCTTTAGTCCAAGCCTTGCAGACTATTTCATTTACATAATTGATGTTGCAGGCGGAGACAAATACCCAAGAAAGAGCGGCCTTGGGATAGAAAGCTGCGACCTCCTTGTGATAAACAAAATTGATCTTGCGCCGCACGTAGGCGCAGACCTTAATGTAATGAAGCAAGATGCAGAACGTATTCGCAAAGACAAGCCGTATGTCTTTGTCAATTGTAAAAATGATACTGGAATAGATATGGTATCAGAGCACATAATCAGGGATCTCCTTTTTGACAGCACACCAAAAGTAACACTGTCAGATAGGCAGAGGCAGTAAACAGATTGGATTTTTCAAATACGGAAGAAACATCATCTGAAATGCTTCAGCATAATGAAGAGATAAAACAACTTGGAGTAAACAAGTCCGGAAAAAACGGTAAACTGAAAATAATTCTTGATGTAGATCCATCTGGAAGGACGAGAATAAAGGAAAAAGAATCTGCGTTTCCCCTTAGCGTTCAGAAGGAAATTTACTATGATCAATTTTTGCCAAATATGACTCATGTCTACATGGTATCTAGCTCTGGCGGAATTTTACAGGGAGACAAATACGAAATCGATATAATTTTGGAAAAAAACACACTAGCCCACATAACGACACAGGGAGCCACAAGAATCTACGGCATGAATGCCAGCAACGCAATTCAAGTGGTAAATGTATCACTTGATGACGGCGCTTATCTGGAGTTTATTCCAGATCAGATAATCCCCTACAAAAACTCTAGATTTTATCAAGAGATCAACTTTAAAGTGCATGATAATGCCACAGTGATTTACTCTGAAATCATAAGTCCGGGAAGAACAGGCATGGGGGAGATTTTTGACTATGACATATGCTATCTCAGGTCAGTAGGGAAAAATCACAAAGACGAGTTGAGATTTACAGATTATACCAAAATTGAGCCAAAAAAGATGAATTTGCAGAGTTTTGGATTATTAGAACAAAAACAAATTACGGCAACCATGTATGTGCTGACAAAAACAAAAGATGTTGAAACAATAATTAGAACTTTAGAAAATGAGATTAAAAATTCTGCAGAAATTGAAATAGGATGGTCTACCATGACAAAGGAAAACGGTGTATTGCTGCGAATTCTTGGAAATACGACAAGGGATGTTATTCGATTGGTTTACGACATAACAAAAATAATCAGAAAGATAATACTTGACTCAGATTTTCATGAAATACGAAAAACATGAGTAAAAACTAGATTCGTGATAGTCTAGGTTTTGGTTCCGCACTTGGTGCAGAATTTTGCTCCCGCTCTAAGATCTGCGCCGCAAGACTTGCAGCCGGTTTGTGAAGATCGCATCATCATTGAGGGGTCTGGTGAAGGCAAGGTACCTGGCGAAGAAAATGCCTCGCCTGCCGAAACGATTGACGGCGGTCTTCCAGGTGTCTGAGCAGGCATGACTGGCACTCGTCCCATACCGGGCATCATTCCTCCTCCCATACCGGGCATTAATCCAGGTGATTGGGTTGTTCCAAGGTTTCCCGCGCCAACTTTGTCTATTGCTTTTTTCATCTCAAAGAGTACTTTTACTGCCAAAAATTCTAGCGCAGAATATGCAACGATATAATCTCCCATCTTTTCAAAAAATTCCTTATCAGATAGTTTTCCATGCTTGTACATTGTATTTGCATCTAAAAACGACTCGTAGTATCCTTGCGAGTCCTTGAACAAGTTATCTAATTTTTCTGCTAAAAGGTTTAGTGTGTCTACCTCACCAAGCGACATGTCACAAATTTATTGGACGCTTATTAATTACTTTAGGATAAAAAGAGGATTTAGGTTTTAGAGAGTGCTCTGTCAATCATGCCTTTGTAGGATTCCTTTGATGCTGCACCAACCTGTTGAGCCACAACCTGACCCTTGTGCATAAGCATTAGAGTTGGAATGCTAAAGATATTGTATTTTGCGGCTAGTTCGTTTGCCTCATCGACGTTCACTTTGACAAAGTTTACTTTGCCTTCGTAATCTTTGGCAAGCTCTTCTACTACAGGACCTACCATTCTGCACGGACCACACCACTCTGCCCAGAAATCTATGAATACAGGGTTTGGGGAATCCACGACTTGTGTTTGCCAGTCCTTTGCGTTTGTTATGTGTGCTAAAGCCATCTTTATCAAAATCGTTCTAGTCAAACGTATCTAAATATGTTAAGGAAGAGTTCTGGGCAAATCAACATATACTTAAATGTCCTCTGGCTATTTTTTAAAATATGAGCTCAGAGCTGCGTTTGAAAAAGCTTAGGGGGTCAGGCGGATTTGTCATGGCCCAAGTCTCAGACGATCAGCAGAGAAAAGGCAATTTGGGCGGACCTGACTTGTTTTTAGCTCCAATTGGAAGACTGGATCAGGAAAAAATTTCAAAATATTACTGTAATACGTGTGAAAAAGATTACGAGGGAAGTCCAAAAATAGAATATGAGAATCCAAATGAAGAAGTTGCGCAAAATTTGATTCTCCTAGAGCGAGGACAGTACATGTGCACTACTTGCGGTTCCACCATAGCAGAATACAGGGAATTCCAAAAGCAGAACCAACAGGCAGATGTAGGTCTTGCAAAACCAATCTCTTCATCATTTGACCAGCCAACCGCTTCTGAATCAACCGTTCAACCGCTTACACAGTCAGAAACCCAAACATTTTCCTCGCCATCAGATCCACAGAACTCGTTTAGCTCAATAGTCGGAATGTCAGTGTATGACTCTGATGCAAAAAAAATAGGAGTCGCAAAACAAGTTGGAGTAAACTCTTCGCATCAAGTAGTCTTGATTGTAGCAAAAAACAATGGCTCTGATGAGACCATTGAATGGGGCAAGATCAAAAAAATCGGCGAGATAATCCTGCTAGGTGACGGGACTCAGTCAGGACCATCTTCAGCATTGAGATGTGCCAGCTGTAATTTTGAGAACAAGACAGGCTCCAAGTTTTGTGAGAGTTGCGGAAGCAAGCTGTAACATGGCTTCAAGCTCCACAGTAAAGACAATCGTAAAGGACATTATCATAGTTGGAGTAGGAGTTGCCGCAATTTGGTTTGGACTCCAGTTAGCGTTTGGAACGCAGAATCCATTCTATGTTGTATCTAGCGGAAGTATGATTCCAGTCTTAGAAGTATATGATGTACTAGTAGTTCAGGGTCATGTGCCTTTTGCAGATATCCAAGTAGGTGACATTATCGTGTTTAACAGACCGAATGGACACGACAGGGTAATTGTCCACCGTGTTGCAGATATTTTGGACGATAATCCAAAGACGATTAGAACGAAGGGTGACGCAAATCCTAGCTCGATTCCTGGAACTGACTACCCCCTCACAGAAGAAGAATACATCGGCAAAGTCGTCTATGTTGTACCACAGATAGGATACGTAACAAGGATTCTGACGCCGCCAATCAACTACATCGTAATCGCGGTAATAATCGGCATAATGATCGTAAAACAGTACTATGGAAAGGGCAAAAAAGAATCACCCAAATTTGAAACTACCCAAGTAGAATCTGCCACAGTAGAAGAATTTACAAAATCGCCTGACATGGAATACAATGATTCTGCCTCGGATTTACCAAAAGAGGAATTTACAAAATCACACGACATAGAGCATATTGACTCCATAGCGGATTCAAACCAAGACAGCAAGAATCAAAACGATGAGAGTAAAACCTAAGGCTCAGCTTTTCAAAATACAATCATAAAACATTAAAACATACAGAAAACCCTTAACAGTCGCCATTATGACCACAGCAAAAAAAGCAATATCACTTCACAGAAGATTAAAAGGCAAAATAACAATTGAGAGTAAAATTCACAACCTGAAGCAAGACGATATCAAGCTGATTTACACGCCAGGTGTTGCTTTTGTTTGTGAGGCAATTTACAAAAAACCTTCTGAAAAATACAACCTTACTTCAAAGGGCAATAATGTTGCAATAGTGACCGACGGAACAAGAATTCTTGGCTTGGGAAACATTGGCCCTTATGCCGCACTACCGGTCATGGAGGGAAAGGCAGTACTGTACAAAAAATTTGGAAATGTGAACGCATTTCCAATTTGTCTTAACACGACAGACAAAGACCAAATCACAAGTACGATTAAAGCAATTGAGCCAGCTTTTGGCGCAATAAATCTTGAAGATATCGAGTCTCCAAAGGTGCTAGAAATTTCCGCTGATCTTGAAAAAACGCTTTCAATTCCAGTATTTCATGACGACAGGCATGGGACCGCAGTTGTGGCACTAGCGGCCCTGCTTAATTCACTCAAGCTTGTGAAAAAACCACTGTCATCTAAGATCATACTGGCTGGGGCAGGCTCAGCAGGCTATGGAATCTGCAAGCTTCTAAGATTCGCAGGATGCCGCAATTTGATTGTGGTAGATTCTGACGGTGCAATTTACAAAGGACGAATGAGAAACATGAACAAATACAAAAAGGAAATTGCTGAAATTACAAATCCAAAAAGACAAAAAGGAACACTTGATGATATTATAAAAAATGCAGATGTTTTCATCGGGGTTTCCGGAATCAAGGGGCTTCTTTTGCCCAAAATGATACAAAGTATGAGCAAGGATCCAATAATTTTTGCACTTACAAATCCTGATCCAGAAATTGACCCAAAGGCTGCAAAGAAATCAGGGGCAAGAATCATTGCCACAGGCAGCTACATGTATGAAAATAAAATCAACAATGCACTTGTGTTTCCATATCTGATGAGAGTGATTCTGGATAGAAAGATAAGAAAAATCAGTCTTGATTTGCTATATGCTACAGCAAAAGCAGTGGCAGATACGGTTCCCAGTAAACAACTTGCTTACAACCACATAATGCCTGAGATTGGCAATAGGCAAATACAGAACAATATCAGCCAAGCATTAAAAAAATTCAAATAATCTATTCATGAGTCCGACTAACACGTCAGATCTTGATAGCAAACAATACAGAAATGTGCAGCATGAATTAAAAAATAGAATTATTTTTGCGGAATTTTGAATACTCGCTTAAAGTAATCAGAATTCTCTGGTGTTTCGTCTGCGTTTTCTTTGACGTTTGCAAGGTTCTTTGCAAGCTTTTTCTTGTATCCAAGCTGCATTTGTCGTGCAATCTGGATTCTCTGGGCCTGGGGGGAGCCTGCACCGTGCATTGATTCAGTCAGATATCCTACTGCATTTCTTCCAAGTGTCATGTTTTCAATTAATCGCAAAACTCGCATTCTGTTTTCAACATCCACTCCCTTTCTTCCGGCAAGATACTTTTTGAGCAGCGGGCCTGCCACTGGATGCTTAAAGTCTTGTTCGGACGGCATTGTGACAACAAGTCCGCCAGCTATATCCTGTGCAAGTCTAGAGATCTCGTACGGGAATCTAGTTACGTTGTGTTTGCATACGTTTGCAAGCATGTCATCGTTTTGCCACACACCTGATTTCATTTCTTGTGATTGATACGAAGAGGCAATACCTGCTGCATAGATGGACTCGTTTAGGTGTGTCATCTCTACAAGCTTGTCTCTAATATGGGAAACGTCTGGGATGCCGTTGTAGTCAGAAACCGCAGCTGATGCGCCAATCAATACATCGCCAAGTCCGGTCTTGCAGACATAGCTTCTCCTGTGATAGCAGGTGAATCGTTCAACTAGCATTGCTGCAAATTCAAATTCGCCGTCCATGAAAATTTTATCATTTGGAATGAAAACATCGTCAAGAATCATCAGAGCCTCCTGTCCTGCGAATTTTGAGTTCCCCGCATCAATGTCTCCTTCTTCCATGCTTCTTGTATCGCATGATTGGCGTCCATAGATGTAGGTGATTCCCGGAGCGTCTGCCGGAATTGCGCCAACAATAGCATAATCCTTGTCTTTTTCTGTTAGTCTCATTGTGGGCATTACAATTATCCAGTGTGAATTGATGCAGCCTGTCTGGTGCGCCTTCGCCCCCTTGACGTAAACACCATCTTTGGTTCTTTTTGTTATTCTAAGAAATAGATCAGGATCGGCTTGCTCGTGAGGAGCCTTGCCTCTGTCTCCCTTGACATCAGTCATTGCTCCACCTATGACAAAATTTTCTTCCTGCATCTGTTTGATAAATTCGAGTAATTTTTTGTGATAACCGGTATGATGTTTTTCATCTATTTCAAACGTAGTTGAGTGAAGTGAGTTTAGTGCATCCATTCCCACGCACCTCTGGAAGCAGGTTCCTGTAAGCTGACCTAGTTTTCTTTGCATCTTGTTTTGCAAAACCAGGTCCTGTGCAGACTCTGCAATATGTAAAAATCGATTCACGTGCTTTCCTGAGATCTTTGACATTGGGGATGCCAGTTGCTCCTCCCTTGCTGCCAGGTCGTATGTTTCTGCAACTGCGTTAATTGAAGGGCGAATCATTGGATGATCCACCGGATCTTTTACTAGTTCTCCAAAAAGATACACTGTGAGTTTTCTGCCCCTTAAGCTTTGGATATACTCCTGCCCAGTTCTTATTGGCATACACGTC
>DATBQZ010000173.1:0-8221 GCA_036560565.1 Candidatus Nitrosotenuis sp. | reverse complement strand
TTACAGTATATGATAAAATATCACGACATGGAATTTTTGGCAGAGATCAAGTTCCTTGACAAGACTCCGCATACACAGGACATTGTTGTTGTGATTGATTATAAAAAAACAGGACAACACATGGAGGACAAGATGCAAATTGGTGACGCGTTTGTTTTCACCGACATATCTGATGAGATCAAGCCGTATGTTCATGCGCTTGATGCAACCGTGTTCTCTGTACGCGATACTATAGTTGAGGAAAGGTATCTGGTTGTAGGGGCAGAGTGGGGAACCGTGTTTATCGGCAAGTTTACGCCAAAGCTAAAGCTGATAGAATACCAGGATATGGAATTTCCGTTTGGATCTCTGAAAACATTTACCATATCATACCACATAAACGACATTGAGAACAAATTCTGGATTGCAGATAATGTCCCGCTACCTGTAAAGGCAGAATATTATTCCCTTGATGGAGAAATCGACTATACTTACGAGCTGGTTAAACTAGAATCCTGACCAAGCAAATACACGTTAACCAAAAGCCAGTTGCAGTATGAAGTGACTTTTTCATCAAACTTGCACCATATGTGAATTGAGTGGGGCAGTATGTCTATTCTACCTCCCTCTGGAAATACCTTGACTCCTTCTTTTCCCTCGTACATGTATGCGTCATCTATCTGGATGTCTCCGAAAATTTCCCCTGCCTTGTCTTTTATGATGCTGCGCTGGATTGGAAAGTTTTTTCTCTGCCTGTCTATTATCATGGAGAGATCCTGCATCCCGTACGAGTCAAAATCCTCGATTTTTCCCCTCTGCGGAAAGTTCACGATCAGCTGAATCTTGTATTTTCTGCCCACCTCAAAGCCAATCTCAGTTATTCTGGTGTATGCCATTGCGGGGTTTTTCTTGAGCAGGATTCTGATCTGCGGTAAATTTGATTTTAGCTGAGCTTGAAGTTCGCTTGTTATTTCTGAGAATATCATGATAGAAATTGTTCTTGCCTTGCCATATTATTGATTTTTGCTTGGGATAGTTTTTTACATATCAGATACGATGTATGATTCATGGCAATGCCTATGGACTATGACGGCATGCGCTCAGACGACAGCTCCGAGCGTGCAAACAGCGTCGATGACTACAAGGTGACGTGCATTAGGTTCATCGAGGACATATCGCATGACTATCTTGCGTGGGTCGACTACTACAAGCTACCGCCAGAAGAGGACAAAAAAAGAAGAGACAGAATAGCAGCTGTGATAGAAAAAACAAACGAATGGATTGCCAAGGTCTCGCAGACAATCAAGGGAGTTGACGTTGCGATGAATGACGGGATCCAGAAAATGGCGGAATCTACTGCGGGCCAGCCATTCCAAATTGGAGTGTTTGTAAACAAGCAGTCTGGATACACCCAGTCAAAGCCGGGAATAATTGACATCAACGTAAAGGCGGCAGGGAGAAACGGAAAGAAAACAAGAATCATCGAGCATTACAAGGGGCAGAACTTTAGAATCGAATCAACTGCAAAGGTCTTCATCGACGAGACCAACATCCCTGTAGAGGAATTTGACCTGATGGACATACACCTAAAGCTTGATGCGACGCAAGCGCAGCAGCGCGACCTGATTTCATTTACTGTTACCGTTGCAGAAATGGCAGATGGTTATGAATCCGACAAGCGTGGTGTCAGTACCATTATTCATATAATCTGATTTTAAATCGTTCTGCAAACTATTCAAGCATTACTTGCACGACAACTCTGACTTCCTGAGCTCTTTGTTCTCCAGGATACTTTAGCTCTGAAATTTTTTTTGCCAGTGACTCGTCCCTTACAAGCGAAGCTGTTCCTTCATATGTGGTGCCATCAACGCCCACCTTTACCTTGGGGTTTGCCAGTGAATTCTTTAGCCAGTCTGATTCCGAGTTTCTGCGAGAAAAGTAAACCATTCCATTGTATGACACTGCCCTAAGCTGTACTGTGTGCTCTGCACCTGTCTTCCTACCATACGTGGTAAGTGCAGCCTTGAATACCTGATTTTTCACAGGAATCAATCTAAAGTCAAATAATTTAATCTCATTGATTGAAAATTGTAATTTTTGATGCCGATAAACCGATCCTGAAAGGATAGCCATGGCAACCGTTCTAGAAGGAATGACAGAAAACATCTGCACTGCAGATGAGTTCACAGGAAAAAAAGTAGTTGACAGAGAAGGAATTGAATACGGCAAAGTAAAGCACATTCACATTAACCAAGAGACACTTGCAGTGTCCGGAGTCACGATCCACCAAGGGTTCAACAAGGACTATTACCTGACAAGCGAATACATTGACAAGTTTACCGAAGAGACTCTGCTGCTAAGCAGACCGCCAATCCGCACGGGTGTACCTGTAGTGGATATTGACGGTCACAAAATTGGCAAGGTAAAGCGTCTGGTCAAAAACGATGACACGAACGAACTCCAATCCATCGAGGTCTCAGACGGAATGCTTCACACCAAAATAATCTCAAAGACCGAAGTCTGGGGAGTCGGAGAAAAGGTAATACTGAAACTCACAAAGCAACAATTCAAAGAACTACATTAATTCTTTTTTTAATTTTTAAATAAAATAATGGAATTTCCGTTATTTTGTCTTTGAAATACATGCGTTACACGTTGGAATTCCATCCTTTAGAACAAGTTCTACATTTGTTGTATAGCAAACATGGCACAGGCCTTTCATGATTCGAACTGAGTTTTTTTCATTTTAAATTTTTTCTGCAAAAATGTTTTGAGCAAGATATTGAAGACTTAGCATTTTATACTCTGTTAGACTGTACGAGTCATTGTATTCTATAGAAACCAAGTCCCTTACCAAGGTGTATGGTTCTGGACTAACTGCCGTTGACAATATCTCGTTTCAGGTAGATGATGGTGAGATCTTTGGGTTTCTTGGACCAAACGGTGCTGGAAAAAGCACCACCATAATGATCCTGACAACTCTTCTCAAGCCGAGCTCCGGAAACGCATACGTTGCAGGATACGATGTAGTGTCCCAGGCAAAAAAAGTGCGGGAAAGCATCGGGTATGTCCAGCAGGATATCACCGTAGACGAATACCTGACAGGGCGGGAAAACATGCTTCTCCAAGCAAGACTAAACCACATTCCAAAAAACCTGATTGAAAACAGAATAACCGAACTGCTTGATCTAATCGAGCTAAAAGACAGACAGGACGAGGCAGTCATAACGTATTCTGGTGGAATGAGAAAGAGATTGGAAATTGCAGGCGGGTTATTGCACCGACCAAAGGTTCTATTCTTAGACGAGCCGACAGTAGGACTTGATATTCAAACCAGGCAAAAGATCTGGGAATACATCAAAAAAATCCACAACGAATTTCACATGTCGATATTTCTCACCACCCATTACATGGAGGAGGCAGACCAATTGTGCGACAGAATCGGAATAATCGACTATGGAAAAATCCAAGCGATAGACCGGCCTCACACCATGAAGCATGCGCTTGGAAACGAGGTCATCGTGTTTTCAATTGACGACCAGTCCAAAAAAGACACTATGATGAACACCCTGAAACAAACCGAATTTGTAAAAGAGGTCACCGCAAAGGACGACAAGATTACCGTGTTTTCATCCAAAGGCGCAGAGGTTGCCACGATGCTGTTTAACCTGTCTTCAACACTTGGCATCCAGATAAAATCAATCTCGATTACGCCGCCAAGCTTGGACGATGTGTTCTTGTCATATACTGGGCGCGAGCTGCGGGATGAATCTACAAAAAGCTACAACCGCAAAAAAGAACATGCAAAAATGAAGAGGCTAAGGCAATGATCCTGTATGATACATATACAATATTTTGGCGCGAGCTAAAACGGTATAGAAAATCCAGAAGCGGCGTCCTGATAAGACTGATTCAGCCTGCCATCTGGATAATAGTAATAGGAAATACATTTTCAGGGACGCGCCCGCTCATCCAGTCAGTCGGATTTGACGGGACATACATCGAGTTCATGGCGCCTGGCGTGATAATTCTTACAGCAATTTTTACTTCAATATTTGGGGGAGTCAACACGTTATGGGACAGACGGTACGGGTTCATGAACAAGGCTCTGACCTCTCCGATTTCTAGATCATCAATCGCACTAGGTAAGATGCTTGCAATATCACTGATTGCGGCGCTTCAGGCAAGCCTGATTATCGGAATAGCACTTGCAATCGGAGTTACGTTTCCTAATTTCTGGATTATTGCACCAATCATGGGAATCGTGATTTTATTTTCACTTGGATTCTCAGGAATATCTGTGATAGTTGCAGCCACTGCAAAATCTCAGGAGACATTCTGGGGCGTGATTAATTTTCTCGGCATGCCGCTTTTCATGCTTAGTCCTGCACTTTTCCCACTTGAACTTTTGCCAGACTGGCTTGCCACTATAGCAAGACTGAATCCAGTCACGTATACCGTCTTGCTTGTGCGCGAGATGATGACTGGCGTCACCGAGGGCGTCTCGGCTGCACTCAGCCTTGGTGTAATTGGAATCTTTGTCCTATCCATGATTGGCATTGCAAGCTATGTCTTTACGCGCGAGGTCAACAAGCCGTTTTAATTGCCAAAAATTTGACTAAAACTACAAGAATTTCTTACTTGGGAGATCTTTTGCAAAAGCCGCAAAACAGCCTTGATGCATCACAAAGTAGCCATTCTAGCGGCGTTTTTAGTTATTTTTGCCGGTTTGATTTATCAGCCTGTCTTGGCGGCAGGAAATTACCCGTTTGTCAGCACGTGGGGCAAGCAAGGCCTGACTACTAGCGGCGCCTTTACGTTTCCGCAGTATGTGGCAGTAGATGAGACAGGAAACGTCTACGTGACTGATCTTGGAAACTCACGAATCCAGAAATTTGACAACAGCGGCTCATACCTCCATTCCTGGGGATCAAAGGGAACTGGATCAAACGAGTTTCATGCAGTAGCTGGAATTGCAGTAAAAAACAACTATGTCTATGTTGTGGATCATGAATTAAACTCTGTTAAAAAATTTGACATTTCTGGAAACTTTATCAAATCTTGGGGTGGTACGGACTCTGCAAAGCTCAAGCTTCCAAACGATATTGCAGTATCAAAGGATAATTTAGTATATGTTGTGGATACTGGAAACTCACGAGTCCTGAAATTTGACTCTGACGGAAAATTCTTGCAAACCATTGGTTCCAGTGGCACAGGTGACGGACAGTTCCTCACACCTCTTGGGGTAGCAATTGACGGATCAGGAAATATCTATGTGTCTGATGCTGGAAACAACAAAGTAGAGAAATTCACATCAGACGGTGCCTTTGTCAAAAAATACACTGCGGCATCTGGCGGAATAAAAATATCGCCTGACGGATTAGCGATAGACTCGTCTGGAAATATCCTACTTGCAGACTCACCAAACAATCGGGTCGTTGTACTGGATTCCGACGGAAAGACGGTAACTACATTTGGAAAAACAGGAACCGGCAATTCTCAATTTAAAATGATAAAAGATGTCACATTAGATTCAGATGGCGACTTGTTTGTAGTGGACTCTAGCAATCATCGAATACAAAAGTTTGGCTCAACAGATCCTGCTGTAGATGAAGTTGAAACTCAGCAAACGCAAACCACGCCATCTACCCAAACAGTAAAACAAATTGCAGGTGACAACAAAAAGCCAACTATCAATCCACCAAAGGACATCTATGTAGAGGCAACAGGGGGATTGACTCCAGTGGCGCTAGGAAAGGCAGCGGCAAACGATGAAAGCGGAATAAAATCACTCACAAACAACGCCCCATCAGAATTCCCACTTGGCATTACCACAGTAATTTGGACTGCGATTGACGGCTCTGGAAACATGGGAATTGCAACTCAAACCGTTACAGTTGGCGATTCCACACCCCCAGTGATTAACACTATATCTGATATTGTATCTGAAGCGCAAGGCGCGCAGAACCCAGTAGACCTTGGCAATCCTACGGTAACTGATTCAGTTGGAGTTATGACCATAACAAATGACGCCCCAGAATCATTTCCACTTGGCGAGACCATAGTCACATGGACTGCAATCGATGTTGCAAAAAACGAGGCAACTGCAACACAACTGGTTACGATAACTGACACCAAGGCGCCAAAAATCAAGGCGCCAGCTGGAATAACTGCAGAGGCATCAAGCCTTGATCAAACCCAGGTAAATCTTGGCGAGCCAGCAGTAACTGACAATAGTGAAATTTCCTCCGTAACAAATGACGCACCTGAGTTTTTCCCACTTGGCGAGACCCTAGTAACATGGACTGCAGCAGATATAGCGGGAAATGTGGCAACCTCCACTCAAAAGATTACCATAATCGATACATCTGCACCTGTAATTGCTCAACCAAATGATGTAACAGTAGAGGCAGTATCTGCATTTACACCTGTTATCCTTGTTTTCCCAAATGCAACTGACGTGCAACCAGTCGCGTTCATAAACGATGCACCGGAATCATTCCCGATAGGCCAGACAAAAATAACATGGTCTGCAATTGACTCGTCTGGGAATAACTCGACTGCTATACAAAACATCTCAGTAGTTGACACCACCGCGCCAGTTCTGGCTGTTCCAGAAAATATCACTCAAGAGGCAACCGGATCTACCGGAAACGTGGTTGCGCTGGGCCAGCCAACAACACAGGACATTTCCGAAGTATCATCTGTTTTGAATGATGCACCATCTGACTATCCGTTTGGCAGCACCATAGTCACATGGACTGCGACAGACAAGTACGGAAATTCCGCATCTGGAAACCAAAATGTTACAATTATTGATACTACAAAGCCAAGCCTATTTGCTCCGGCAGATGTCACAGTTGAGGCAACTAGCATAACGCAAAATGTTGTTACTTTGGGCGAGCCAAAGGTATCTGACCTTGTAGGCGTGGAATCAGTCACAAACGATTCACCGGAGTCATTCCCACTTGGGCAGACAACCATCACATGGACTGCAACTGACACATCAGGTAACGTAGAGACTGCAACCCAAGTAATATCTGTAGTTGATACTATTGCACCTCAGATCACGCTCCCACAAGATGTTACGGTGGAGGCAACCGGACCTGCTGGCACCGAAGTATCAATCGGACAGGCAACTGCAAGTGATGCAATCGGCGTCGAATCCCTTACAAATGACTCGCCAACAGTTTTCAATTTAGGATTAACACAAGTAACATGGACTGCAAATGATAGTTCCGGAAACATATCAACTGCAATTCAAAATGTTACCATAACTGACACCACTGCACCAACAATCATTGCACCATCTGATATTGTAGTAGAGGCAACTTCTGCAACTGACAATGTGGTGTCATTGGCAGTACCAGAAGCGCAGGACATCGTCAGCCAAGTTACTGTCACAAACGACGCACCAGAGTCATTCCCACTTGGCGAGACCATAGTCACATGGACTGCAACTGATGCATCTGGAAACATAGCATCCATTCCTCAAAAAGTTACTGTTGTAGATACTACTGTTCCAATCATAATAGCGCCGTCTGATATCACCATAGAAGCCACATCAAAATCAGACAATGCCGTATCATTAGAGACACCTATGGCAACTGACAATGTCGGAGTGACAAGCATAACAAGCGATGCCCCGTTTACATTCCCAGTAGGTGAAACACTAGTCACATGGACTGCAACTGATTCATCCAATCTATCTAGTAATGTTCAACAAAAGATTAGCGTAGTGGATACCACTATTCCTGTAATTTCTGTATCTGACATTACGCTAGAGGCTACAAGTGAGCACGATAACTCGGTAGATCTTGGAAATGTAAAGGCTGACGACCTAGTAGAAATTGCATCACTGACTAGTGACGCACCTGAAGCATTCTCATTGGGTGTAACGACCATTACATGGACTGCAACAGATTCGTCTGGAAATGTATCCACTGCCACTCAAACTATTACCGTATCTGACACTACCGTACCAACCATAACCGCACCGTCTGACATTATACTTGAGGCTACATCGTCTGATGGAAATGCCGTATCATTGGGCGATGCCGCCGCATCTGACGCAGTAACAGTATCATCTGTCACAAACGATGCTCCTGAATCATTCCCACTTGGCGAGACCATAGTAACATGGACTGCAACAGACTCGTCTGGAAATGTATCCACTGCCACTCAGAAGGTTACGATATCTGACACTACCGTACCAACCATAACCGCACCGTCTGACATTACG
>DATBQZ010000172.1:0-2895 GCA_036560565.1 Candidatus Nitrosotenuis sp. | reverse complement strand
TCCAAGTTCGTAGAGGAACTTCACAGACTAAGAAAAGAGTACAAAAAGCTCAGATATATCTTAGAGTTGACAGAAGACCCAGAATCCTCAAATTTTATAAAAAATCTAAAACAATTGCAGGACATTCTTGGATCAATCCATGATAGCGATATAACAATTGATTTTCTAAAGAAGCTCCCATCAAAATACAAAATAGGCGAGATTATCAAAAAAGAAAACGATTCAAGGACGCAGGTGTATCAGAAATTCGTTGAACTACACAAGGTTTTACAGATCTAACCGCTCAGGATATTAGTTAACAGTTAATGTTTAATGCTATTTAATTTAGATTCAATTTCAGCAATGTACTTTGTTATGAACTCAATGAACAGATGTATTTTGGGCTGTGATAATGCCATCGCACCTGAAAGCCTAACTAGTTCTCGCTTTACGATTAATTGTTCATCCAGAGTCTCCTCAAGATCTTTTTGGTTCTTGTTTGTAAGATTTTTTACTAAAGAGAGCACTTCAGTTTCAATTTTTCTCGTCATTTCAGGTTCCAGAGGAGGCATTTCGCCGATTATTTCTTTAAAGGTAAAAGTTTCAAAGACTTTCATATTCAAGTCGACCATGAAAAAATTGCATTAATCATATCAATAAATAATTATTCTAAAATTTCAACTAAAGAAGAGAGGCGGGTCTAGTGGGATTCGGACCCACGACAGCAGGATTAAGAGTCCTGCGCTCTACCTGGCTGAGCCATAGACCCACAGAGCAAAAAACAATAAAGTCGTTATTTAAATTAGAGCTGAAAAATTAGTTTGAAGGCTTTGCTTCGATTTCGCTGTATTTTTCTAAAATTGCAGTCAGTACGGTAGAAACTGGAACGTTGTTCATTTTCTTTTTCTCTTCGAGCAGTTTCTGGTATGCATCAAGTGTGATGTATACTGGGATGGAGCCGTTTCCTTCTAGCAATCCCTTTACCTTGTACAGTGCGCTTTCCATTCCTCTTTCTGCTGCCTTTGCAAACTTGAGCTTGCTTAGGATTCCACCTATTACTCCAAATGGCATCTCATAG
Organism: Candidatus Nitrosotenuis sp.; assembly: GCA_036560565.1. Classification (GTDB taxonomy): domain Archaea; phylum Thermoproteota; class Nitrososphaeria; order Nitrososphaerales; family Nitrosopumilaceae; genus Nitrosotenuis. The sequence continues at coordinate 1,838 of DATBQZ010000172.1, read as the reverse complement.
TTTACTGTCATGGTAACGTTTGTTACTCTCTCAGTTACTGCCTTGAATTCTGTTGTAATGTCCCATTTTTTGAATGGTCCACTAGTCATTTTTGCGGCAATTCTTTGTTCCCTGACAAATTCAGTTGTCTCGCAGTCCCATTCTAGTCTTTTTCCGCCAAAGTCGCCGACTATTCTGAATGTCGTTCCAACACCCATTCCGTCCTTGATCTCCATTGGAATCACAGTCATTGCTACTCCCTTGTCTGACATTTGGTCAGATACGTGCTCTGGTCTTGCAAAATACGTGAAAACTGTGTCAACTGGGGCTTTGATATCGAGTGATTTTCTAACTGTAGTCAACGTTTGGCCTTTTCTTGCGTCTGGATTTAAAGCTTTTGTCATTTTCCAAAGCGCTTTATTGAAGAAACGGATTTTCTTATCCATGCGAATCAGGATTATATTTTTTGCATTTTTGTTGTTTGGAATAATACCCGTAATGCAGGAGGCAAGTGGGCATTCCATGTTTAACTCGGCCGAGTCCACCATAGGAAACAACAGGGTTCAGATCGCAACAGTCCCAGAAATCCCAATAATTAATGAAAAATGTACAATTCGAATACACGTAACGGATCTAGATCTTAAGGATGTTCAGGGATTTACCATGGGCATGAGAATATTTTATAACGACAAACAGGTAGACGGCATTCCGCCTCAATCGCGCGATGGCGGATATTGGGATTTTGATTTTGTCTTTAAGGAGCAGGGAAACCACATTTTCAGAGTCGATCTTTACGACTCGGAAGGCAAAGTGATAACGCATACGTTTAACATGAGCACACAGAGCCCATTTGTTTACATTTTCACCTATGTCATAATGTGTGGCGCAGTAGGGGCTGCCATCATATTTGCCTACATATATCTGCCAAAAAAACTGAAAAAATTACGAGCTAAGTTTTAGCCTGGATTACTGCCTTACCCATTCTGAATGCAAATAACACGGTAAGCAGAGTCATTGCAAATAACAGTATTCCAATCCCCAAGTGAACTGCGACTAGTACTGCATGCAACTTTAGATCAATTACCAGTGCGCCAAGAGTAACTTGGGTTACGACTAGAATCGCTGCAAATGTACTGGTTATCTTGATTTTTCTATCGGATTGTTTGTTAAGCCACACTCCAACCGCTGTAGATACTATCAGCACTCCAGTAGTTGCAGCAACAAATCTGTGTGTCCACTCTATGAAATATTCTTCATCTGGCATTATTCCGTTTGGGCATAAAGGCCAGTCAGGGCATGACAGTCCAAGTCCTGCTGAAGAGACGTATCCACCAATAAACATCAGAGAATACAAAACTACTAGCGATGCTAGTGCAAGATATTTTAAAAACAATTTAAGGCTCTACTATGAAATTTCCACTCATGCCAAGCAAGGCATGTCCTGGAACAGTGCATGCATAATGGTACGAACCCGGTGCACCTGCAGTAAATGTGACCTCTCCGGTCTCGCCAGGCTTCATAGGATTGTTTGCAGATTTTATGGCGGAGTTAAACACCATGGTGTTTGGATCATCCACATCAGATATCACTGCAAATGAATGGAACGATTTTCCTGCATTTTCTACTTTGAATGTGACTGAATCGCCAGATTTTACATTAAAGTCTGGGTTGTTGCCTTCTTCGCCAGGTAGTGCGTTAAATGCCAGTGTCTTAAAGTCCGGAGATTCAACAAACTTGAGATCAAAATTATGACTGATTCCAGTTGGCGCTGCCGCTTGAGGAGCTGCCTCTGCTGAACCAACGGTTATTTTTCCAACCATTCCCATTTCCCTGTGTCCCGGAACGGTGCAAATGTAATA
>DATBQZ010000171.1:0-2983 GCA_036560565.1 Candidatus Nitrosotenuis sp. | reverse complement strand
AAGGATGCAGGATACATTCTGTCATGCATGATAATTTTAGGGCTTGGCGGCAAGACACATTCCAAAGATCACATCAAGGGAACTGCAGAGGTGATAAACGCGTCAGCACCACATTATGTAGGCGCACTAACGCTGTACTTGGAAAACGGAATTAAAGATGAATTTAAGACAAAGTTTGGAGAGCCATTCATTCCAGTAAACGATGCTGAATCACTGGATGAGCTTGAGGATTTGATAGGACGAATTGATGTGAAAAACGAGGTGATTTTTAGGGCAAACCACGGCTCCAACGCATACACCATCAAGGGAACATTCCCCCAAGACAAGCAGATGATGCTCGATAAAGTATCGTGGATGAAGCAGCATCCAGAGGTAGTGAGACCTACCGGCCTTAGAGGGTTCTAGATTGAGTTTTTTTGTACGTCTAACCGCGTGAAAAACAAGATTCTACAGACTGTCAATTATCGGTTTTATGTGATCAGGAAGATCTGGCAGTTCGGTATGACTTGTGTTGTTTTCCAATATTTCAGGTCCGATTCTTCGCACTCGTTGTGTCCCAATCAGCGTGTCAATGCTTCGTTGTGCATCTTTTTCTGACAAGACAGACTTTAGTTTTTCAATCAATATTGCCTCATTTTCGTATTTTTGGATTGCAAACTGGACCAAAATCATCTTGTCATTGAATGATAAATCGGTCATTTTCTTTTGCTCATTCTTTGGCTGTAAAAAAGATTCTCAGATGAACTACCGTTGGAATAAAGCATCAATTTCACGCCTGATTAGAATCACAGAATAGTAGATATTACTTGGAGTGAGTATCAGATTGCTTGAGTACAAAAAGCGCAACTGAGTCCAAAGTTGAGGTAATCACCCGTATGTTCCCATCTGACGCCAATCCTGCAGGAAACGTGTTTGGTGGTGAGATCCTAAAGCAAATTGACATTGTTGCAGGAATTGTTGCCCAAAGACATTGCGGTACAAACGCAGTAACGGCAAGCATAGACAGAATGGATTTTCTCAAACCTGTTTTTGTTGGAGATTTGCTAATCCTCAATGCAAGGCTAAATTGCATCAAGAACTCATCAATGGAAATTGAGGTTAAAGTCGAGTCTGAGAATTTGAGAAACAGTTCAAGAATCCTGACGGGAACTGCCCTAGTAACATCGGTTGCACTTGATGACAACGGCAAGCCAACGACTGTTCCAAAGTTACTACTTCAAACTGAAGAGGACAAGAAAAAATTTGCAGAAGGACTGGCTAGAATGGAACAAAGATCCAAAGAAAGGCGCAAAGAAAAGATGCATTAACTTTCTACACATACATTTTGTTACAAATAACAAATGACCTTGGAATTATGTTGTGGTTTTACTAGAAATTGGTTTAATACCTTGAATCGCAATATGAGGTATGAATAATATCACAATAAGAAAAGCAAACAAAGGAGACATTGCTGAAATTTTAAATCTTTTATATCAATTACAAAGGCCAAAACCAAAAACCAACTCAGAAAGTATTGCATTTAGAAAACAAATTTTCCAGTATCTTGATGAAAAAGACAAGAAAATCATCGTATACGAACAGAATTCTAAGATTATCGGTCTCGTAAGTATGATGTTTCTTCCAAGACTAAATCGCACCAAATTGGAATTATACATTCCAGAGCTTGTCGTATCAAAAGACAACAGAGGGTTAGGGGTAGGAAAATCCCTCATGGAGTCATGCGTCAATATGGCTAAAAAGAGAAAATGTTTCAGAATAAGGCTAGAGTCTGGAAATCAGAGAAAAGATGCCCATAAATTTTACAAAAAGATCGGCTTTGAGCAATCTGCACTGAGCTATACCATGACAATTGAATAACAAATAGAATCGATTAGTTTCTTGCCGCTTCTTGAATTTTCACAGTATCTGTATATCGTCTAAATTTGGTTATTTTTTCATTTTTGATTGTATACACATGGACAAACGGTATCAAAATCGCTTGCCCCGATTTTTTTGTCACTATCTGATATTTTCCAAGAACAACTACTACATCTCCGACATCAGAGAACTCTTCTGGCATTGCATGAAACTCTGCGAAATTTGAGAAAAGATGCCGAAAGTATTTCTCAAAGACCGCCGTTTTGCCAAGATAAGTACTACCGAGAGATATGTTGTCAGTTATAGTCCACTCTATGTTATCATCACATAACTGAAGATAGGTTTGCTTATCTTTAGCCTTGAAAGAACTGTAGAATTTTTTTACTAGATCAGCATTTGCAGTCATTTCTCATTATAACATACAATAAAGACTGTTAATTATTTTTCTACACAATTATAGAAATTTACGCATTAAGAAAAAGCACTTGGTTGCAAAGGGTTATTTTGCTAGCTTGCATTGAAATTCTACAATATCCAGATTTTTTCCATCGATTTTCACTTTTGTGATTTTTGAGTGAAAGTTTGGCTGGTCTTTTGGCTGTACTTTAGAGCCGGTTACTGCATGCGCATCAGCAACTGTGAATATAGTCATGGCCAGCATAATTACAAGTATCACGTATGCTTTCATGGCGATAACTAGCCACTTTATCATTAAAGCAGGCTGGAATTATTGTGAAAATTACGCTTCCAATGAGGAAATTTCAGAACGGAGTGAGACCAGATCGGTAGAATTAGAATGGTAAAAAACGCTACAAAAGATTTTTCATATACCGTTTTGAAGGTAGTTGATGACGGCGCTTTCTGACCATAAACCGCTCATGAGTAAAAAGACAGCCATAGGGTTTTTGCTTCTGAGTGCTCTTTCCATTTTAATTTGGATCGTTCCAGAAACGATCGGATTTGACGTAAGCGTTTCCTTACGCCTTTTGGCGATAGTCCTGCTTTCAATATACGTCGTACTTGCGTTTGAAATTGTTCATAGAACTGTAATTGTGTTGTTAGCAGCTACAATTGCAATCATAATTGGCATCACCACGGGTCTTTTTTCAGCTGATGAAAGTTTTGA
>DATBQZ010000170.1:0-1556 GCA_036560565.1 Candidatus Nitrosotenuis sp. | reverse complement strand
AATTAGTTTTCCTTGCGGATCATAAATTTCTGCTGTGATAACATCATTTTGTTCTTGCCATTTTTCATATTGTACTTCTGTTACATTTTCAGTTACCATACTCTCAAATGTTTCTGCAAGGTTATCGATCTGCTTGCTTTTAGCATAAAGATTGACACTTGTCATGTTACCACTAATTGATCTTAGATTTTCTGAGACTGTTTCTATTTGGTCTTTTATTTCATGCAAAAGCTGCTCATCTGTTGTGCCATTTTGATTGATTAGGTTGATTTTCTCTTGTAATTCTTGGATTTTTTCTTTTGTTTGTGCAATTTCATTAAGAACGTTAAATGAAGAAGGTGAAAGTGAGTTGTCAGCATGTGCCACAGGAATAAACGTGGAAACAACATAATTGATTGGCTTTATGTTGATACTATTTTGTGATAATTCTTTTTGGTTTATGTATGCGCCCCTGTCTCCGTTGACAATTTGAGTTTCTATCTGTGTGAGGTTCTGTTCTGTGTTTTTGGTCAGTACTGATAGATTACCTTTCATTTCCTGAAGTTGTTTCATTAAAACTTCATAATCATTATAGTATTGTAATTGGAATTCTATGCCTTCGTTGATTAGATAACTGGCTTTTGTTTGATTAAGGATTGGATCTACTGTTAATACTGCTGTTGTTACATTTTGAAATATCAACTCAGAATATGTTGAATCAGACATTCCAAGTGATTCAAACAAAGATAGTTTTGTGTTGTAGGAGACTATATGATACAGTTTTTCAATCTCATCGTATGACAACGCCTTGGAATAGATAACCACATCATCTATTACACCTGAGAACTTGTTTGATAGTTTTTGCTCTGATCTTACTGTTGAAATGTATGCGCCAATCACAATATCTGATTCAGAGTTTGCTACTTCTGAAACTGCAAGGTCACCTTCCGATATGGTAAAGGGTTCTGGCAGAGTTTGTTTTTCTTGCAATATTCCATTGACATACAGTGAGATTTCTGTTCCGTTGATTACCGCCACTACATGTGATGTGTCATGTATTTTAGTTGCCCCCTGTACTACAGTCCACCTGATTCCATCAAATACTGCAAATTTGGCTGCGTATTCTGGCGATATCACGTTGTTCAATGACAACACAAAGGAGCCTTCCTTGGATAGGATGGTCAGCTCATCAGATGCACCGTCATACTGCGGGGTTACCCATGTGGATATTGTCATTTGGTTTGTCTGGTTTACTATCGGTACAATGACATATTCTGTCGAGTTTGTGTTCAGCGTTCCGTTTACGCTTGTTTGGTTCAACAAATTGATTGGTTCTGGAATGGTTTGGATTACTGTAATGTTGATATATTTTGCCATGATAATTGGGAATGTTCTTGTGTATATGCCGTGGATTTGCTCAGCTGTAAGATACCTGTCATAGATTTCCAGCTGATCTATTCCTCCAGAGAATACTTTTTGTGCCTTGTCAACTGCTCGTGTATCTAGCGTTGCGCCAATTACTACATCGGTATCTGTACTGGATACCTGTGGAATGGTATTTTCAATTGCTCCTTCTG
>DATBQZ010000169.1:0-1906 GCA_036560565.1 Candidatus Nitrosotenuis sp. | reverse complement strand
TTTTGAAATACCTCTGGAAATCATAATTATGAAAATTGTGGATAATATCAAGATAATTGGGATGGAAATTACAAGTATGCTTATCGTATTACTTACAAATGATCCAATTTTTGTTGTCAGCGTAACTATTTCTTGCGTATGTGTGTACTGTGAACTTGTTTTCATGCTGTCGTGCTTTGCGGCATAACTGGCAAGCCCCTGCGCATATGTTTTCTTCAAGTCCCAATACTGTTTGCTTTCCAATATCTTGACTGCGTCTGCCGATTTGCCCTGATCAACAAGCTTAACTGACTCGTATTCCATTTCCACTAATGCTCGATTTGCGTTGTCAATACTTGCAAAAAACTCATGATCACTTTCATCGCCAAGTTCGTTTGATCTTTTGATTATCTGGTCTAGTTCAGGCTCATCTGCACCGTATCTTTCTTTCCATTTTACATCTCCGGTAAAAGCATAATTTCTTGCAGACTGAGTCAACGACTCATCATAATATTTTATGCCTGTCGCCAAATCGTTTAACTCCGCCGTTTTTTGTAGCTCTTTATTGCTATCCTGCAGATCAGCTAATTGATTTTCAATTTGATTTAATTGAAGTAGTAAAATGCTCCAGACGCCGATAATCGATATAATCACAGTCAGAAATCCAATGCTTAGATTCGAAGCTAGTTTCAATTTCCGTCCAATGACATTGGTTGATTTTTTAGCTTGTACATTATTATTGCAGAAAATTTGTCTTTGGCCTTGTAGATTTTTGCTATTTTGTCTTTCTTTTTTCGTATTGTGGTTTTAGCATATCTGATCTTTTTGGAGGTAAATGGTGATGCATTAGTTAGAATCAAATGACTGCCTTCGAGTTTTAATCATAACTAATTATTAATGTGCTATTGACTGATAAGCCTTGCCATGTATTGTATAGTGCTGTATTGCAATTTTGTAAGAAAGAATGAATGTATTAACAAGATACCCGCGGAAAAAACAAGGATTGAATTGAGTCATACTAGCAATATTTGATGACATGGTAAAAGTCTTGGAAAATGCAGGAATCAAGATTGAACTTGGGGAGAATAAGATTGAGAGTTTGATTAAATTAGCATCTAGGACTAAATCTTAATTATACAAAAAGCCTAATTCATTTTGTCTGTATGGCACTAACAATAGAGCAACTAAGAAAATTTGCAGAATTAAACATGGATGAGCGATGTTTTTCTATTTATCTACATTTAATCGAACCCAACATAAAGGCAATGCTGAGAGATTATCTTAGGGGTTGGCAAGACCTTGAGACTTTAGTAACTAGAATGACAATGAGATCCAAAGGGGCATACAAAACTAATCTCGAAGTAATATTTTCTAAAGGAGACGATATGGAGAAATTTAGTAACGAAGTTGATCTTTTAATATATCGTAAAGTGAATAAACTTCACGTTGATAAAAAAATAGAATATCTGCACAACATAGGGATATTTGGAGATTCAACTTATGCTTTATTGGATTTTCTGAGACTCCGAAGAAATAAACTTCATGAGCCTGAACCTGCATTTTCTGATGTAGAAAGACAGGCATTTTCTTCAGCCCATTCTATAATAAGTTGGATAAATTTTGTCAATTCTACTAATTATCCTGATCTTGAAGGAAAAAAGAGAACATTACATAATTGTGAAAATCAGGCTGTTCATTTATTGAAATGGCTAAAAGAAGCATTATCTGATTCTGACCAATAACCTCCGAAACTTAACACGAGGAAGATCAAAAGCCCAACCTCCATGATCTTACCAGAAGTTAACGCCGTATCGGATATTAAGGGGGGTGAAATAGTGCGAATAATGCTCAGTTCCCAAAACAAAACCTGGCTTAAGATGTGGCAACAAAACTCGCCAGAAATACGAGAAAAAGCCGTAATCTGGAG
>DATBQZ010000168.1:0-1893 GCA_036560565.1 Candidatus Nitrosotenuis sp. | reverse complement strand
AATACAATCCGCTAGTAAAGAACGTCAAACTTTGTAAACTCGTTTTTGTACTTTTCATTTCTTATTTCAACGTCATCCACACGTGCATTTGCAGGTCCTGCATGACACCACTCCACAACAATACCGACATTGATGTCATCGCCTTCCAGTACAGCTTCAACTCTGGTATCCTTTAGGTTCTTGACCCAGCCAAAAACGTGATTCTTTTTTGCAGATACTTTCATTGCTTGGCGAAAAAACACACCTTGTACCTTGCCGCTAATGAAAAGGTGTAGCCTCTGCTTTGTCATGTGAAAAGGATCTTGTCTTGGTATTAATCAATTTTAGGGTCTGATGAAAAACAGATTATGTTCTGCCCTGTATTTTGATCTTCTTTGCTACCTTGGACCTTCCAGTCTTTCTTGCGGCAATGCTACCCACTTTAGCTCCAGGTGGTGTGTCTCTTGCAACAGTCGAGCTTTGGCCCACATGTTGGTGTCTTCCACCACCGTGTGGATGGACGTAGGCTGCTTGTGCAACACCTCTAACTATTGGGTATTTGCGTCCTTTTGATCTATATCTGCGCCACTTGTTGCCTGCGTTAAGGAACGGCCTTTCTGATGTACCGCCGCCGGCAAGCACGCCAATCATGGCCCTGTTTTTTGGATTTAGTATAACAAAATTGCCTGAAGGAAGTTTTAGCATCACTCCATCAGTAGTGTGAGAAAATACTGTGGCTGAGTTTCCTGCAGTTTTCGCAATAGCACCCCCATCCCCGTAGTGTTTTTCGACATTGCATACAACTGTACCGTCAGGGATGTTTTGTACACTAATGACATTACCGTTTACAATTTCTGCATTAAGAGAAAATCTAATAGTAGAACCTATTTTGGTCCCCAAAACCGCCGGAATCATAGAAACAGAACCATTTTCAAATCTAACTTTTGCCAAAGGTGCGTCCCTACCTCTTTCATGGACCAGATCAATTACCTCCCCTTTGCGATCTTCGGCCAGATCAAAGCTTGGGTATTTTGCTGGTGCAAGCTTACCAGTGACGGCTGCTCTAAACTGCATGCCTCCCCGTCCACGTCTCCTAACTAGTGGTCGCTTACCCATTTCGTTGGTTCCTAGGCATTATGATTTTAAGCTTTGTTTTGTTTAGTATCTAAAACGCCAAAGATATAAAAAATACGCTTCGGTTTTAATGCTATGAGTCAAAGCGCTCTTTCTCTCAAGGTCTTAGAGGCATACACAAGAGACGTTGGTCGCGGCGTGGCCAGAATTGATTATGACTCCATGGATACGCTAAACGCATCCACAGGTGATGTGATTGAGATCAAGGGTAAGCGAAGAACTGTTGCAAAATGTCTTCCACTGTACCCATCAGACGAGGGAAAGGGGATTATCAGAATTGACGGTCTAGGCAGAAACAATGCAGGAATCGCAATTGGCGACACCATAACTGTAAGAAAAATCAAGGCAGTTGCAGCAGAAAAGGTCGTAGTTGCACCACTAGAGGCAATTCCTCCAATAGACGAACGCTACCTTGCAGATGCCTTGGAAAGTGTGCCGCTCATTAAGGGAGACAACGTGATGGTTCCATATTTTGGCGGTCGTTTAACATTTCAAGTAATTGGCGTAACCCCAGCAGCTGACGCAGTACTTGTTACACAAAAAACTGTTTTCCATATTGCAGAAAAAGGCGAAACGCTAAGAGGCGTACCTCAAGTAACATACGAGGACATCGGCGGCCTTACTGATGAAATTAAAAAAGTAAGAGAGATGATCGAACTACCGCTAAGACATCCAGAGATTTTTGAAAAGCTCGGAGTTGAGGCACCAAAGGGTGTCCTATTGTACGGCCCCCCAGGTACTGGCAAGACATTGCTTGCAAAGGCAGTAGCAAACGAAAGC
>DATBQZ010000167.1:0-2167 GCA_036560565.1 Candidatus Nitrosotenuis sp. | reverse complement strand
GCGATTTTGTGTATAGAATGACCAAGGGGAAATCAAAATGTTCGATAAAAGATGAAACACGTGAAAATCCCATGATGCAAAACTCACATCGATAAAAAAATCTATTAAATTCAGATTTTAATGGCTCATTAATCGTTACATCGGATGTCTTTTCATTTTTATGATGTGACATTATGTTCACTCTGATCCTGATAGTTGGTATCGTGCCTGTAAAATATCTGGTTATTATGATGTGACCTAGTCCCGTAAATTAGAACAAAAGATTATGATCGAGTTGATAGTTTTTCAAATGTAAGAGGTGCCCAGCTCGGATCGTGAAACAGTGATCATCTTTCTATCATGCTCTATTTCTCCTCATTGCTAGGCAATTCATGAGGTATAGTGAATATAGAAAAATGTATGCTGGAATAACAAACAAGCACGTGACTATCTAAAGTGCAGCCAGCCGCCAGACTCTATTTTCTTATCTGCAAGAAACACGCCGTGTCCTCGCTCGACCCGACCTATCTCAATTAGGGAAACCTTGCGTGATTTTGCGATTTGTTTTATCTTTTTTAGATTTTTTTGAGGTATGGTAGCAACGATTTCGTATTCCTCGCCGCCGTTAAAGACAAGATCAATCACATCTAGCCTGTTTTGTTTGGCAAATTTTTCCAGTTCGGGATCCATTGGCAGATTATTTATTGCAAATTTCTTCTTGCTCTGGGTGGACATCTCCACTAGTGTAGTGGATAGCCCGTCGCTAGAGTCCATTGCTGATGACATATACTTGCCTGCAGAAACCCCAAAGCCTAGTCTTGGAGTGGGGCGATACACTGCATTTTTTATCTTCTTGGCAAATTTCGCATCTGCCTTTTTCCCACTCATTACATGTTTGAGGCCTGCAGATGCGTTCCCAAACGGACCTGTAACTATGATGGAGTCGCCAATTTTTGCGCCACTTCTACGTACTATATTGTTAGAAATTCCAACAAATGACACTGACAGTACCAGTTCCTTTCCCTCGTTTGTGTCTCCTCCGAGAATTTTAAATCCAAATTCCCTTGACGCGTCTCTGAACCCGTCTGCAATCTCTTTGATTTTTTTTGCAGAATATTTTCTTGGTATTGAAACTGAAATGATACAGTATGATGGTCTCACACCCTTTGCCGCAAAATCAGAAACGCATGCAACAATGCTTTTTCTTGCGGCATCAGACAGTTTCATCTTTGGAGGAATGTCTGTACCCTCAACCAGTGTGTCAGTCTTGATTACGCCTAATTTTTTGCCAAGTGAAAACGTCTCGACATCTTCAGAGATGATTCTGCCAAAGCCTTTCTGAAATATTTTGATTATTTCCTTTTCATCTAGATTGGTCATGACTTTGTTTTACTAGAGCGGTTATATCTTTTTGAATTCTTTTTGCTTTCTGCAAATCATTTGACTCTACAGAAATTCGGATGATGTCCTCCGTGTTTGACTTTCGAACCAGTCCCCACGTGTTCTCGTCTATAATCACCTTTACTCCGTCAATTGTTATGATGTCGCCAAATTTTCCCTTTACAATTTTTTGGAATCTATCCAGTACCTTGTCGTGTAATTTTGATTCTATTGCAATTTTAGTTCTAAGCTGGGAATAGCTAGACACAAATCGTATTATTTCATCAACCTTACTTTTACTCATCGCTGCAATCAGTCCGCTGGTCAGTATTCCATCTCGGCACATGTTAAATTCCGGCAGTATGAATCCCCCACTACTTCCCTCTCCACCTGCCTGACACTTTTTCTTTAGCATCATGTCTATCACATTTGCCTCGCCGACCTTTGAGCGAATCACCACTCCGCCGTTATCCAAGATGTATCTCTCAACTGCGATACTGGTGTCTATACTAAGACAGAATCTCTTGTAGCCCAGGTCTAGTGCCTTTGACACTCCAAGTGCAAGTGTTGTGTCTGGCGACTGTTTTTTACCATCCTTTACCACTACTAGCCTGTCGCCGTCCAAGTCAAAGGCAAACCCAATGTCTGCTTTTTTGCTAATCCCAACTAGCTGCGTCAGCGGGTCTGCAGTCGGGTCTGGGCCTCTCTTTGGATTGATCACCTGGACATGGCATCCAATTGCCCTGAGCAGGGTGGGCGCTATATCCAGTGCCGCGCCTCCCCCCACATCCACTATGACCTTGGGTTT
>DATBQZ010000166.1:0-3914 GCA_036560565.1 Candidatus Nitrosotenuis sp. | reverse complement strand
CCTGTTAATGCGTGCATTCCATCGATAAACGTATGAGCTATTCCTGAATACGCGATAGTAACACCTGTAATGCCTATGGCAGTAAGACCCATCCCTGGCATCATGAGGTCCCAATTACTCATTTGTGCTTGATGCCTAATGTGAGGTACTTATTCCTTTTGCACCGCGATCGACTCAAAGAAACTAAATGCCTGTAATGGACTTGTAGTGCAATTTGCTACGCTTGGCATCTAGTGACGGCGTGATTTTTCTTTCCATTTTACATGTGCCTTGTTTGATTCGATCATGCGTTAGGTGGCTTTTTGGTGCACAGTTAACTCGTGATTATTCCATGCGATAAAACGCCCACATCTAATTAAAACGAATAATTTGTTTGAAACGATCACCAAATAATTAATCTTGATAGTGTGCGTATTACCCTCAAATGCAGCCTGCTAATAAAACCCGAATAGCCCTAGTCGTCGGAATCGGCCTTATTGTTTCAGTTGCGTCCCTAGTGGGCCTTCCTTTCATGAACTCGCAGCCGCCTATGCAAAAAGTTTCTCAGGAAACCATCAAAAAACTAGAGACATCTGAAGAAAAAATCCTCAGATTTGTCTCGCATGAAAAAACAGAATTTGAATCCAAAATGGGCGGAAAAATTAAGATTCCATAGCGCAACTTTGCCCTGACTGATTTATTGGATTGTTCTAATTGTGTATTGGATCAGTTACTATCGTATGCCAAACTGTTTGCTGTTTCAATGTGTTCTGTTATCTGTGATAGTTTCTGCTCCGCTTTTTTTGCATAATCGTATGCTGATTTGAATTTGATATATGACTCGTAGTAGTTTGACTGCAAAACGGACGCGCCTCCGTCTGTTTGCATTTTTTCAGCGCTGTTAAGATATTTTTTTGCCCACCAAAACGAGGTCCACGCATTATCTAGTGACTCGTTTGACGCATTGCCCTCATACGTGATGGAATTTAGCAATAACTGGGATTCATTTATTTTTGATTCCAGTGGAAGAATTTTTTCATTTGCCATTGCTTGGTATTTTTCTGATCTGCTTTGCCAGTCTGCAGTATTGCTTGGAGATTGAACATTTTGCTCTGAATCCTGCAGCCACGATTCATAGTCCTCAATTGTCGGATACATTATGTCGTTTGGATCCACACTGTGCGGCAAACCAAGTGCATGTCCTAGCTCGTGCTTTGTTATTTGCAGCACGTACTCTGGAGATGCCAAATGCCACTCTTTGTCTTTGAAGAATCCAAGTGTGATTGCAACAGTTGGCTTGCCGTATGCGTTTTCAGTGTTTGTCGAATAGTATCCAAGCTTTCCCTCTCCGTACTGGCTTGCCCACTCTACTACAAAGTCTGACTTGTCAACATACTGGGCTGCTTCAAACTTGAGGTTGGGGGTCTTGGCTTCCCAGTACTGCGTGGCATTTGTCAGGACGTCACCAAACTCGTCTTGCCAGTGCTGCGGCATGCTTTGTACGTATATGCTGACTGTCTCTGCCTTGGCGTGTGAAATTGAGCCTGCGCTAAACAAAATCAAGACTGACATGACTGCTACAATGTATCTGGATTTGATCAAATGAACCAAGTCCAAGCGATTCTTTCACTCATTTCCACATTTTAAAGCAAAATGGCATATAGGAACTCTGGAATTTTAGATGGTTTTTTGATTCCAAACTGGAAAAAACAGAAGTGCTATCCAGTGCCGTCTTGCGGTTGTAGCGTAGTCGATGTTTGATGTGTAATTGCACGCCTAGATCCGAATTTCTCCTGAGATTTTAAACTAGGATTATATTCCTAATTATGGCACTTTCAAAGAGTTTGGGATTAAAAGAAGTATTAGAAATATCAAAACCGCGGATCGTAGTACTGCTTGTCATTACAGCAATTACATCGATGTATGCGGCAAGCAAGCTAGTTGGACCCGAGCTTAGCCTGACTGGTCTATTCCATATCATAGTAGCAGGAGCACTGGCGTCTGCAGGATCAAGCGCACTTAATCATTATTACGATAAGGACATCGACCCGCTCATGAAAAGAACAAGCACCAGGCCCATTCCGTCAGGAAGAATGAAGGCAAGCCATGTTCTAATTTATGGAATTGCAGTAAGTGTTGCATCCGTTGTATATGCAGCACTTACACTGAACTGGACTTCTACGTTCTTTATCGGACTTGGAATATTCTTTTATGTAATTGTCTACACTGTGTGGCTCAAGCGAAACAATTCTTCAAACATAGTAATTGGAGGATTTGCAGGAAGTGCAGCATCAATGGCTGGGTGGACTGCCGCCACTGGCTTTGTGCCACCATATGGGATTGACCTGCTTGGATTTCTTGTAGGGCTTTTGGTGTTTGTCTGGACTCCTTCACACTTTTGGTGCCTTGCAATGAAGATACGGGACGACTATGCAGAGGCAAAGGTCCCAATGCTGCCAGTATTAATTGGAATGCACAAAACGTCAAAATACATTTTGGTAAACACCGCGATTTTACTCCCATACTCTCTGGCGTTATCCTTTATTCCAAACGGGCTTGGAATCATATATTTCGTAATTGCCGCGGCAAGCGGAGGGCTGATGCTGGTGTACCATTACAAGCTAACCAAGAACCCGACTTCGGACTTTGCATGGAAGGCATACAAGGTAACTGCGCCGTACCTGACAATAATTTTCGTAGCAATTGCGCTTGATGCCGCGTTTCACTTTAGGTTCTAGTTTTCTTCTTCGACGCCGGGAAACGATGCCTCGTAGTCTTTTTCCATAGTTTCTCTAGCCTGTTTTTCGTATTCGTCTTCCTCTACTTCCTGGACTGCAACCTCGACTCGTCTGGTGTCTTTTGTAAGCCACGACACTCTGACTAGCCCCATTATCTCCAAGTCCAGTAGAATTTTGTTGAATCTGTCATCTGGCAAGACGAACCCTGATTTTATGAGGCTCTTGTTTAGGGCCTCGTCTGTCATGGATGTCGCACCCTTGATTTTCTCATACACTACGTTTCTTAATGGAAGTTCTGTCATGTTTGTTAACCGTAAAAGGTCTTGTCTATTGGTTTGGGAACTACGTTAGAAATAGTTTCCCTTATTGCGGTGTACCACTGGTCCACTTCTTTTGTGATTGACGGCTTGATCTTCTTTAATGCCGATGAGAAATCCGAGCTTCCAATCTTGGCCGAGTTGTTCTGCATTGCGTGCACTCCTGCCTCTCTGCATAGCGCTACCAGGTCTGCGCCGGTGTAATTTTGCGTGGATACTGAAATCTCCTCCAAGTTGACATCGTCTGATAATGGCATTTTTTCTGTAAGTATTTTGATTATCTCCAGTCTTCCTTTCTCGTCTGGCTGCTGTACATAAAGTACTGGCTCCAGTCTTCCGGGTCTCAGCAGAGAGTGATCAAGTAGATCAGGCCTGTTTGTTATTCCAATCACCACTACTCTTGCAGAACCGCTTTCCTCCATTTCAGTTAGAAGCTGGCTTAGTATTGTCTGCCCTATCCCTGCCTCCTCGCCTGACTTCATTCTGGCAAGCGAGTCCATTTCATCAAAAATTATTACACATGGGGCAGACGTCTTTGCCTTTCTGAAAATTTCCCTAATTGCCTTTTCTGATTCTCCAATCCATTTTGATAGAATCTCTGGACCCCTGACTAGTATCATGTTGCTTCCGCTCTCAGTTGCCACCGCCCTTGCAAGGAGAGTCTTTCCGCATCCTGGCGGTCCATACAGCAGGACTCCTTTTGGCGGCTTTATGCCCATGTCGTAGAATTTCTGCGGCTCTTTTAATGCGACAATCAGGTTGTCCTGCAAGGTTACCTTTACGTCCTCTAGGCCTCCTACCTCGTTCCAGAAGACCTTTGGTCGCTCTACGTAAAACTCCCTCATTGCAGTCGGAACCACCTCGTGCATCGCATCGTAAA
>DATBQZ010000165.1:0-1609 GCA_036560565.1 Candidatus Nitrosotenuis sp. | reverse complement strand
CGCAGTAGTTGCATCTTATGATGTGCTCATCTGAAGTCGCTTCCTCTGTCATAATAGAAAATTACTGTGGCAGCCACAATAAGGCTTTTCCTCCCTGCATTGCTGACTCGCATTTGCGCGATAGTCCAGACCATGACTGACACTTTATCTCTGGATAATTGACGCGAGAGCAGTTCCTATCTTCTGTTCGGCGCCCCGGTGTGTGACGTGGAACAATAGCCACAATAGTCGGTATTTGGTCTTTTGTGGCAGATACACTCGCATTTGCCACCGCTAGAGTATTTTCTTCTCATTCAATGAAGTGGTGCTACGATCCTAATTAATACTATGCATCGGAAGAAAAGAGAAAAAACTTTTGTGGTACTTTCCGTCAAATGAGGCAGTTGCCACATTATTCTTTTTGGATTTGTTTCTTACTGCTGAACTAGTTCTGCGGTAGCAAACCTGGCACCAACGTTGGTGACCTTTACTTTGCTACTCTGGCCAACTTTGCCGTCCTTTACAAAGATTACAAATCCCTGTACTCTGGCAATGCCGTCGCCCTTCCTGCTCGTTTCAGTAATTTGGACGTCGTATTCTTTACCTGTTTCCACAGGCTTTGGACCGAAGTTGCCGCCACCGAAGCGGTTGCCTCCGCCAAAACGTCTTTCGCCGTATGACATTAGTCAGGTATCATTGTGCAATCTGTAATATAAACGAAAAAGAACAATTCCGTCCGCTTGAGACGGAGCGATAAGCATGAGGCTCTCGCGCCTCTTTATAAATGCCTGAATTTCTATTTCTTTTCGGTGCGCTTTAGCGAATAGCGCCGGGTGATCTCTCTGTCAATCTCCTCGTGCTTTATCTGCTCTCCCCTTCTGCCGGGGGTCTTCATTGCCTGCTGCTTCACCTTCTTGCGTTCCTCTTCCAGCTCGTCTACCGAGGAGTCCTGCCTCTTTGTCCGCAGCTCTCGAGAATAGCTCTCCCTGAAGAACTTTTCCTCATCCGTATCAGGTGCCATAATCAGAGCCTTCCTCCGCATTTCATGCACAAATACTTATTCACATGGTCATATAATGCATAAGCATAACCGAGGCTGGATTGTCGTGATAAAAAGCAGAAAAGGCAGAAAAGTAGAGTTCTTTGACAAGGCCATCTCCATACCACCGTCGTCGTACTACAGCAACAAGCCACGCATTGCGCGGTGCAGGGTCTGCGACGGAGTGGCGCACTACAGGGTGACTCGGGACATGAACATAGTGAGCAAGGTGGAATATTACTGCAAGTCCTGCGCGAACAGGCTTGGCAAGGAATAGCTCATCGCAGTGTCCCCCGGAAATAATGACTTTTGCCATTGTCGCATCTAAGTGAGGTATAGATGCTACAGAACCAATGCGAGCAATAATCCATACATGGATTTATACGGCAAATCTCATTGTGAAGATATGCTAGGCCTCCTGCCAAGAAAGGTGGGAATCACAAATGAGTATTAAAGCGACTGTAAATTTTGCTATTGAACTGACTGCCGATGACTTGACCGATCTAACCGAGCGCATGAATATGATCCGTGGCATCTTAAGACGGGAAGAGCCGGAACCTGTGATTTCATTCCCCAGAGGCGAAGAAGTGT
>DATBQZ010000164.1:0-1669 GCA_036560565.1 Candidatus Nitrosotenuis sp. | reverse complement strand
ACGTCTATTGACTCAAAGTTCCGATTCTCAGTATTGAATGTCTCATTTGACGTTCCTGTGTATGCAACCATGTCATTTTTTTCGTCTCGGAATATTCCTATCTTCTCTGAGAACGAGCCGTCGACTTGCTCTGAGTTTGGGATTGCTATTTTGATCAGTATTTTGTTTTTCTGAATCAGTCCTTGCAAGACTCCGAGCTTGGCGTGCTTGATTCCGTTTCCGTTTATGGTCTTGTTTTTTTTGCTAAAGATTTTGCTCAGAACGTTTAGGTCTGCGGACCTGTATCTGTGCCCTGTGATGAGTCTGATTTTTCCGTCGTTTTGGGCAAAGTTCTGAAGCCCGAGTGACAAAGTGGAGATGCTCTTAAGGGTGACATATTCGACTGCCCTGTCATATTCAATGGAATTGCTAAGGCATGGAACGAAAAAGTCTGCAACCAGATCGTCCCTGTCGGTTCTGTACTGTTGCTTTAGTGTGATGTTTTTTAGCCCCAATGATATGTGGAAAATTTTATGTTATTTAAAGGAAAATATTTTTTTGCAAAAACAAAAAATGCCATCAAATTCGGCTGAGACTTTATTTTCGATAGACAATTCAATGAACTTGAATGGAACAAACAGGAAAACACTATGGTCAATTTGTCCGTATGTATCTGCCGTGTCCTACGGCAAACTCTCTAATCGATGTTTTTCTAATTGATCTTTTTGGATATTATCAAATTCCGTATTTCTTGGCAATTTGATAAAGAATCGCGTTCCAATACCGACGCCGCTTTCAAAGGTAATCATACCTTCATGTGCCTCCACTATCCTCTTACAGCTTGTGAGACCTAACCCTGTACCAATCTGCCTTGTGGTAAACAACGGATCAAAGATTTTCCCACCAAGACTTTTAGGTATTCCTGTTCCTGTATCCATTATCTCAATTGTGACAAAATCTTCATCGGCTTTATCATCTGATATTAGGATGCTAATCGTTCCAGGACGATCGTCAATTGCCTGGATTGCGTTTTGAATTAGGTTCAAAAACACCACTTCGATTTTTTCATTATCGCAAAGGATCTCCATGTCATTTTGTGGCAAATGGATTTCCACGTTGTCTGGAATCACTATTCGCTCAAGTATGTCTGCCAATAATGTTGAGATTTTTGTTTTGGTTTTTTGTAATGGACGCTGTTTGATAAAGTCCAAAACATCGTCTATTTGGTGAGACATTCTGTATATGCCTCTATCGAGTCGTTTCCACTGTTCTACTTCGTTTTCAGTCAATCTGTCTGAGAGGTTAAACCTGAGTATCTCAGATGTGTTCTTTATCACTCCGAGCGGATTGCGCAAATCATGTGCGATTCTTGCAGATAATTCTCCGACTGTGGCAAGTTTCTCTGATCTTGATATGCTCCTTGCTTGTACCTCTACTCTCTCCTCAAGATTTTCCTTGTGTGCAGTTAACTCTTGTTTTGACTCTTCCAATTCTGCAACAGTATCGCTTAGTCTATTGTTAACAAGTTCTAATTCTTTTTTAGTTTCTTTGAGCTGTTTTATTTTATCTCTAAGAATACTGCTAATGTCTTCATTTGAAAGTTCTCTCATGAAAAAATTGGGGCTATTCTGGGGAGCAAAATTTGCACTTGGTGATGATTTATTTTCACTAGGGCCAGGCTTCGAATTCG
>DATBQZ010000163.1:0-1570 GCA_036560565.1 Candidatus Nitrosotenuis sp. | reverse complement strand
CTGGAAAAATATTGCCGTAATCTGGGACAAAGTATCCGGCTATGTTATGATTCTTGTCAAAAATTCGAAAAAAGTCGTCCTCGCGATCCAGTTTCCACATATGATGTTAAATTTTTCATTAACTATTATAAACGAAACCAGATGCTTATGAGTACAATACAGCACAGAGGTTAACGTGGATTAAACCATAACGGTTTTAGGCAAAATATACCTAAAATTATTGTTGCAGAGAACTTACAAATTCAGATTATGCCCAAATGTTGAACAATCAAAAAAACTGCAGAATAATCTTGATGTATGTAAATGGGTCTACAATAAAATGATCGAATACTCTAAAAACAAATCCGTTTCAAGGAATGATCTTAATTATTTTCTAACAGAACTGAAAGAGCAGGAATCATGGCTATATTCATATCACTCCAAAATGTTGCAAATGATATCAACCAAGATTGACGGCGCACTAAAGGCGCTAGAACGATTACGTAAAAATGGAAAAAAGACAGGCAATCTAAAATTTATAAAATATGGAAAGTGTCGAACGTTCACGTACAATCAATCAGGATTCAAAATCGAGAATAGCTTTCTATATCTATCCAGAATCGGAAAAACGAAAATCATACAGCATAGACCGATTTCTGAAAATGCACAAATCAAGCAAATAACAGTAACAAAATCAAAATCAGGAAAATGGTATTGTTCAATTACATGTGATGTTGATACAGCAATACCAAAAATTAGCCTTGCAAAATCAGTCGGAATCGATGTTGGGATCAAAAATTTTGCATATGATTCTGATGGATTTGTAACACCAAATCCATTGAATCTAAAGAGACTTCTAAAACCCATTGCAAGAGTTCAAAGAAAGATAGTAAGACGACAAATTGGATCGCAGAATAGAAAGAAAGTAGTGAAATTCTACCAGATAATACATGAGAGGATCAAAAACAGACGTAAAGATTTCCAGCATAAACTATCAACACAATATGCAAAAAAATACAATGTTGTATTTATGGAAGGATTGCAAAAACAAAACATGGTAAAAAATCATAAACTTGCAAGAAGCATTATGGATTCAAGTTGGGGCACATTTGGAAAGATGCTCGACTACAAGTGCATGCTAGTTGAGGTTCAGGCAAAAAACACAACTGCTAACTGCTCAAGATGTGGTAATACAGTACCAAAATCTTTGGCTATACGGACACATAGATGTGGTGTGTGCGGTCTTGTTTTGGATAGGGATCATAACGCAAGTATTAATATTTTGAAAAAAGGATTGGGAATTTTTGGAATTATGAATTACGACAGTAAACTACCGCAGGAACTGCGGGAAGTAACGCCTGTGAAGATCCTAAAGGGATCAATGAAGCAGGAAGCCCACATACTTTAGATTGGGGTATTTCACAAATCATAAATCGAGACACATTAAATGGCAATTACAAAATACACCAAAGACTTTATCGATAATTTAGTGGATTACTATATCAGCGAGGCGCCATCATACAGACAGATAGCAGAGGCATATGCGCCTGAAATAAACTCGGTGACAGACGCCGCCTTTGGCATAATTACA
>DATBQZ010000162.1:0-1523 GCA_036560565.1 Candidatus Nitrosotenuis sp. | reverse complement strand
ATGTGTATCTCCCATTTTTTGAAGCGTATGCGTGTGCAGCTGCCTCGATTGCGCGAGTATCTTGTCCTGTTGCATTTGCGACTGCAATGATTCCGTTCATCACTCCCTTGTTGTGCGTTACCGCACGATATTCATCATATGCTGCAAACTGGTATGCCAGAACAATGTTGTCAACTGTTTCTTGTCCACCAACTGCTTCCTTTTCAAACGTTGCAGTGCCTCTTACCATTCTCCTTGTGGAATAATTTGAGAGAATTCGAAGGATTACTTTGCCATTTGTGATTTTTTCTATAAGCGGTGCTATCCCCTCACACATTGTGTTTGTCACATTTGCCCCCATTGCGTCGCCAACATCAATTAACAGTTCGACAATCAGCATTGGGCCTGCATCTGTCTTGATTTCTTTACAAGAGATTTCCTTTGCACCCTTGCCCATTTTTGACAAGGTGTTGCTTTTGGAGTTTGCCAAGTCCAGTATTTCCCTTGAGGATTTGAGAATTTTTTCTGTGGAAGATTCCACGTCTACATTTACTACCTGTATTTGCCCTATGCTGTATGATTCGTCATTTTGCATTACAAAACCTCCACACATCTTTGCTATCTTGGCAGCCTTGGATGCAGCTGCAATCACCGATGGCTCTTCTATTACCATTGGGATCAGGTATTCTTTTTTGTTTATTGTAAAATTAGTCGCAATTCCAAGCGGGAATGAAAATGTACCTATAGCGTTTTCAACCATTTTGTCTGCCTGCTCAAATGAAATCCCCCCAGAACCCTCAAGGGTTTGTATTTCTTGTTCGGTCAGATTTGCAAATTTGGCAACAATGTCAATTCGCTCTTTCCTGTCTTTTTCAAAAAACCGCGAAACGTCGAATTTCAATTTATTTCAGTATTCTCAGTAGCTTGTCGTCTGATTTGTCAGGAAATGCCTTGCCATCCGTGTTTGATGTGATAACGTAAAGGTAGCCATCAGGTCCCAGTCCTACGTCTCTGATTCTTCCAGTTCCACCCAATATGCTTTTTTGTGATAATATTTGGTTGTCAGATATGTCCAGTTTGTATAAGTTTGATCCGCGTAATGTTGCCATAATCAAGCTGTCATTATACTCAAGTTTGTCCCCACTATAAAACACAATTCCTCCAGGCTCTATGCTTGGGTCGTAACATTTTACAGGATCAACATAGTTTTCGTTTCCAGAGCATTCCTGTTCTGGCCAACCATAATTCTGTCCGGGTTTGACAAGGTTGATTTCATCATTTTTTGTCGGACCCATCTCAGTAACATAGAGATTACCTTGCTTGTCCCATGCCATGCCCTGTGGATCTCTGTGCCCCAAAGAGAATACAGATGAACTTGAAAATGGGTTATCGTTAGGTATTGTTCCATCATCGTTTAGTCGAAGGATCTTTCCTGCAAGTGAGGACAAGTCCTGAGAATCGTGAGAGTTTTCGGATGGTAGACCTGTAGCAATGTATAATTTTCCATCTGGTCCGAATTTTATCACGCCCCCATTATAGAACTG
>DATBQZ010000161.1:0-5381 GCA_036560565.1 Candidatus Nitrosotenuis sp. | reverse complement strand
TAGAATACTCAAGTATCTTGCACTTTCACTATTTGCATATGTTCTTACTGCCATAATCATTGGTGGAAATCTTCACGAAGTAGTCTTAGCTGGTATAATTCCAAATATAGAGTTTAATTCTGCATTTGCAATGATGTCTGTCGCAATGCTTGGTACTACAATTTCACCATATCTCTTCTTCTGGCAAGCATCAGAAGAAGCAGAAGAGGACGTAGCAAAAAATAAAATTTCTGATGTGGGAATTGGCACACCGAAAATATCAAAACGTGAAATCAAGACCATGCGACTTGATGTCATAATAGGAATGGGGTTTTCTCAGATGATAATGTGGTTTATCATTTTGACCGCTGCAGGAACACTTCATCTAAACGGAATAACTAATATCACAAGTGCAGAAGAGGCAGCGAAAGCACTAGAACCGCTAGTAAAAACATTCCCTCATTCTGGAGAAGCATCAAAAATCATCTTTGCATTAGGCATAATCGGAACCGGGCTTCTCGCAATACCTGTGCTTGCGGGATCATCTGCATATGCGTTGTCCGATGGATTTGGCTGGAAGCAGGGCCTTAGTAAAAAATTCAGGCAAGCAAAGGCATTCTATATAACAATTTTAATTTCAACAATAATTGGACTAGGAATTAATTTTATCAACATCAACCCAATTACTGCGTTAATTTACACTGCCGTAATCAATGGAATCGTGACCGTCCCAATGCTTTTTGTAATAATGAAAATAGCAAACAATAAAAAAATTCTCCACGAAAAAACGAACGGAAAAGTCTCCAACATCTTGGGGTGGTTCACATTTGCATTGATGAGTCTTTCAGTAGTTGTAATGTTTGTAATGTTTCTGTTTTTCAAATAGATACATTCTATTTGTTTTTGGGCAATCTTGTCTCATTTTTGTCAATTATCAGAGATCACTTACTGTTAGTTACAGTAACTATGATTCATAGGATAATGGTCTCTTACAATATGCTCATTTCTTTTCTAATAATATGATAAATCACTGATAATTGCTACGCGTCTTTTATTAGCAAATTTACAAAAATTGATTCAATGAGAGCAAAATACGCACTAGAACAGTTGGCCCTTGAGCAAAAATGCGATGCGTTACTCCAAGAAAATGAAATTCGCTTTGTGGGACTGATTAATTCCATGGGAAGGCTCGTGGCAGGTGGATTCAAGTCTTGCATTGATTCACCAGAAGACGAAGCAGAACGACAAAAAATGTACATGGAGCTAGTTCTGAGGGTCTCAATGAGAAAAGACTTTGACTATTGCCTTGGTGAAGTTCGGTATTCGGCATCGCGAAGGGAAAAGGCAGTCATGATGAGCTTCCCAATTGATTCCTTTGTGCTGTTGATTTCGGCAGAACCAAATGTCGATATTGATAAAACCGCAAGCAAAATAATCAAAACAATTGGCTTGAATTAGCTTTTAAAATTAGATTTTTTCGATAAACGGTTATACAAAAAGTAAAACAGTGCACCTGACGCAATAACTCCAATTCCCATGGATATGACATATGGATTTAGCTGAATTATTCCTAGAATCGGCGTAATAATTCCAAGTGCTGCAAGAACTGGAAATTTTTTTACGTTTAACGGCGACTTGAATGGTCTTTCATAACCTGGCTCTTTGTAACGCAACCAAATCAAAGATAGATTCACCAAAATGAAAACCATGATTATTGTAAATACTGAGATATTTGCAATTGTTGTAATGTCTCCTGCAAACACAAACACTATTGACAAAAACCCGATGACAATTACTGCAATCCATGGTGTCTTTCGTTGTTGGTGTATCATGCCGAAAATTGCAGGAAGAGCACTGTCTTTTGATATGCCATAAAGAATCCTTGATCCTGATACTAGCATGATGAGTACAGTGTTTGTAGTTGCAAATAATGCAATAAATGAAAGAATAATTTGTGCCTGCGGGCCTAGTGCCTTTTTTACAACGTCTGCAAGTGGAGCAATCGAAGAATCCAGTTCTTGCCAGCTAAGAACACGAATTGTAGATACTGAAACCAAAACGTAGACTATTGCAGTAATCGATATTGAAAGAATAATTGCCCTTGGAAGTACTTTTTTTGGATTACGTATCTCCTCTGCAATATTTGCAATATTCTCAAATCCAATATATGCAAAAAACACTAATGTGAATGCAGAAAATATTCCACCTAGACCGTGGGGTGCATCAAAATAATCAATTTGTGCATTACCAAATAACGCAAAGCCGATCCAAATAACAAGTGCAAGACCTGCTGCCTCTATTATAGTAAAAATTACGTTCATCGAAGACGATTCTCTTATTCCAAAAAAATTAACAAATGATAACACGGCAATTACCAGTATTGCTGAAACCAAAACTGGTGCGCCAAACAAGTCTGCAAAATATCCACCAAAACCCAAAGCAATGGTCGATGCTGAAATTATTGCAACAAATAACGTGAGCCAGCCAACGATAAACGCCACAAAATTGTTTTTGAATGCGTTTTTGACAAAAGAATATTCTGCAGCGGCCTTTGGATACATTGAGGAAAGTTCCGCATAGCTTAACCCTGTAAATACTGCAGCCAATGAGGCCAAAACAAACGAAACCCATAACGAATTTCCTGCCGTCCCAGCCGCATCTCCAATAAGTGCATAAATTCCAGCACCAAGTATGAGTCCTACCCCATACATCGTAGTCTGAAAAAGACCTAGGTGTCGCTTAAGCTCCGTCATGGTTTTTTGCTGTTTGCTAATTATTTTATCTCTTTAACTAGATCCAAAGATGATAACTAGATTCATGCCTAATTTTCAGGATTGATAATCGTAATTTTTGTTAAATATTGATAATGTAATAGTATGTCTAAATTGGAGAGAGTGACTGATTCTGTTTCCCCAACTAATCCTTGACACTCTCTTCCAGTTTTAATAACGTGATTTCAATTATGAAAATTGTATTCTCTATACATATAGAATAAATCAAAACTTTGTTTGTGGATAGCGATAAGAGATTTCTAGTTTTTGGACTGGTTGGTGGTTTTGTTGCACTGGCAGCAATTTTTGGATATGCTAGTATGGGGTACGTAAGACAGTTTAACATCTTTTGGCCAGAGGAAGTAAGGCAGACGCTAGAATTTCGAAATGTGGGTGGAGAAACAGTGGTGGTAGGAACGGTTGGAAACGCTGGAACAAATCCAGACCTGATCATGCGAACTGGAGATTTTTCCTATATTATTACAGTAAAAAACAAAGACACAATCCCGCATCAGCTGTACGTAGATGGTGTTGACATTAAAACAAAATTATTGCAACCAGAAGAAGATGACAAAATAATCATTCGCAGTAAACATGATACAATGTTTAATTATTATGATATAGCGGATGGGAAAAAACTTCTTGGAACAATTCAAGTAGTCCACGTAATTCCAATTGACAGGCTAGAAGCAAATAAGAAGTAGCTGGCACAGTCATTAATAACACATGATTTCAATAATAGGTACTGGAAAAGTGGGTTCTGCAGTTGGATTCCTCTGCGGGTCTTTCTCGCTTGATGATATTATTCTGATCAACCGAGACGAAAAAAAGGCAGTCGGTGAAGCATTGGACATTACAAATGCAATTCCCATGCCTTCATCAATATCAATTACTGGAACAAGTGATTATTCAAAAGTAAAAGATTCCAAAGTGGTTGTAGTTACGGCAAGCAGTGGTGTACACCTGCAAAGCAGAAGTGAGATAATGTATGATCAGGCAAAAATGATTCAAAAAATAGCCTCAAATATTGCAAAATATGCGCCAGATTCCAAAATTCTAATGATTACAAATCCTGTGGACGTTCTTACCTATGTGATGCAAAAAGAGGCCTCATTTTCATCAAACAACGTAATTGGCGTTGCCTCAAGTCTTGATTCCAGCAGATTTAGGTACTTTTTAGCGCAAGAATTGGGGACAAACCAATCCAAAATTCAAGACGCAATAGTAATGGGCGAACATGACGATACGATGGTTCCGATATTTTCACGAGCAAAATACAATGGAACATCTGTGACTGATCTTTTAGACAGTGTACAAATATCAAAAATTACTTTGGCTGTTAGGAACTATTGGAAATACCTGCGAGACTACAAGGGGCATTCAGTTTTTGGTATTGCAAAGAACACATTTGATATAATCAAGAGTATTGTCAAAGATGAAATACTCAATGTACCTGCATCAGTTCTATTGGATGGGCAGTACGGATTGAGTGACGTCTGTATTGGGATTCCCCTTACAATCAACAAAAATGGCGTAGCTAAAATCCATCAAATTGAAATTGCACAAAATGAAAAAGTATCTCTATCCAAATCATCTGATGCTGTAAAAAATAATATTACCAAAACATTGGAATATCTGAAAAAATAGATATGATCTGATTTACCAATTTTTGTAAAGATAAAATCCTCCTTAATGGAATCTGTTTTATTTTCAATTCTGAAAATCGTCTAAGTCTTGTATATACTAGAAACGTTGGATGTGTATGTGGTAAATCAATACGTTTGGGTTGGTATTGCGATCGGCGTATTTATTGCAGGCTTAGGCATTGGTTTTGCGATAAATCAGTACACCGTCACTCCTGGTATGATGGCACAAAATATGCAACAAATGATGCAAAATCCAACTCAAAGACAACAAGTGATGAACCAGTGGATGCAAAATCCACAGATGATGAGCGATTGGATGAACAATATGATATCAAATCCACAAACAATGCAACAAATGCATGACATGATGATGAATGATCCTACTCATATGCAGAAAATGCACGAAATGATGACAAACAACCCTCAGCACATGCAAACTATGGCAAGTATGATGGGATCTGGTATGATGAATTACATGATAAATGATACACAACTAAGCCAGCAAATGATGGGTACCATGATGCAAAACCACCAATTTATGCAAGGTATGATGACAAATTCACAATTCCAACAAAATTGGATGGGTCCTTGGCTGAACAACAATACTGACTGGCGTGATACAATGGGCTCATACATGAATCAGGATATGATGAGTTCTGACATGGGTCACAACATGATGATGGGTATACCTATAACCAAAAACAGTGACGTTGTAAGCACCGTCAAAAACATTGAAAGCTTGCTTGATCAAATATCTTCTAAATACAAGAGTGGAGACAAGGATGCGGCGTTTACCCTTGCTAGCACTGCATACTTGGAAAATTATGAGTATATTGAAGGAAAAGTTGCATCCAAAGACAGACAACTAATGGAAAAAACCGAATTAATGCTAAGAGTTGACTTGAGGAATATGATAAAGAATGGATCACCACAAACTGACATTGATTCCAAAATTGACTCGATTAAAGATGAATTGGCAAAAATA
>DATBQZ010000160.1:0-2884 GCA_036560565.1 Candidatus Nitrosotenuis sp. | reverse complement strand
AGTTGGAATTTAGGCGATATTAGCTAGATTCAACAACTTAGCTGATTAATCATAATACCAGCTTACCACGCCCTATGAACGTCATAGAGAAATATGGCATATGGAACAAACTCAAAAGTCTACTCATTGGAATTATGAGGTCCGCGCTCCATTCAAAAAGGTCTTTGCATGGGATGTTCTTTTCTTTGCTCTTGGCATTGGTGTAGGCGCGGGAATCGGAGCATTCCTAGCTACGGCATAGGAATACTTTAATTTTTTTAAACAGTGGAAAAGAAGATGGGACAAAGAACTGCACTTGGAAAAGTATTTGATTTTTTACTGCTTGGCATGGTAATTGTGTATTTTATTGGGTTTTTGTCGTTTCATCCACAGTCTCTTTTTCTGACAAAACCTCTCTTTGATATTCCGCACGAATACGAAATCTATTTTGAAGTTCTGCTTTGGGCAATATTTGGCCTATTGATAGTTGATCTTTATTTCAAGTATCGGGAAATAGACAACTGGAAATTGTTCCTAAAAAAGCACTGGCACGACATTGTAATGCTTGCACTAATTCCGTTTCTCACCATGTTTAAAATTGCAAAGATATCTGTGAGTTTGGTCAAGACGCTAAAAGCATCAAAGTCAGGATTCAAAGTATTCCAAAAGGCAAAAAAGGCCTCAAAACATTTGAAATAGATTAGAAAATCAGCAACAGCCTGGCGTTTCGCAACATATTGTTGCCATTTTTTCTGAGGTCTTGACGATCTCGCTTATCAATTTCGAGATGTCTTTGTTTGCAATAGAATACATTGTCATCTTGCCGTTTTCCCTTGTCTTGACGATACCGCATTCTTTGAGGGCTCGTAAATGGTGTGATACAAGCGGCTGGTCTCTTTTCAGTTTTGTCACAAGATCGTTTACTGACGTTTCGTTGTTTTTTTGTAAGATCTCCAAAATACTAAACCTTGTTTCTTCACAAATGCATTTGAGAAGGGTTGCGCCTTTCATATTAATAATAATTTATATAAACTAAGATTTATATAAGTTTCTGATGCCTGTAGCCAAAAAAATACTATTTGTTTGTGTAGAAAACGCTGGCCGAAGCCAGATGGCAGAAGGCTTTTTTCGGAAACATGCACCTAGTGGATACGAGCCACAAAGTGCGGGGACAGAGCCAACTAGTGCGATAAACCCACTTGCCATAGATGTAATGAAGGAAATTGGAATTGACATTTCCAATCAACAGCCAAAGATAATCTCTGATTCAATGATTCAGCAGTCGTTTAGAGTAGTAAACATGGGGTGCATGAACAAAGAATCATGTCCTGCACTATCTGTTCAAAATGTATTGGATTGGGCAATTCCAGACCCAAAAGGAAAGCCACTTGACGAAGTGCGACAAATTCGTGACTTGATTGAAAAAAGGATACTTGATCTTTGCAAAGCCCTGGAATGAAACTTTCTTCAAATCAGAAGAGGTTTTTTGCTGAACTTGTTGGAACTTTTGTAGTAGTTGTGCTTGCAACCGGCTCTGTCGTAATCAATGCACAACATGGGGGAAAAATTGGACTTTGGTTTGAGGCATTTGCACCGTTTATTGCAGTTTCTTTGATGGTTTACGCATTTGGGAAAATCTCTATGGCCCACTTTAATCCTGCAGTTACAATTACATTTCTAATCACGAAACACATGCCAAAAAATCAATTACTCATCTATCTTTCGGCTGAATTCATTGGTGCATTTCTTGCAAGCTTGTTTGTAAAATTTGTAATTGGCACTGATGCGAATCTTGGTGCAAATGCTCCAAACTATTTCTATCCACTGCCAATAATTTTTGCTGTCGAGGTTTTTGCCACTGTTTTGCTACTGGCAGTTATCTTAGCAGTGGTTCATACAAAGGGATTGTATGGTGGTTCGGGTCTTGCAATTGGAGGCATAGTTGGACTTGACATTCTCTTTTTATCTTTTATTTCTGGTGCATCAATGAATCCAATACGTGCACTTGCTCCTGCAATCTTGTCTGGATTTCTGAATGATTTGTGGCTTTATTGGTCTGCTACGTTTGTTGGTGCGGTAATTGTAGCTGGAATCTACAGAAAGAAATTTGCTAAAACAATCTAATTCTATACGTTTCTATAAGTAAACAATAATCTAATTTTTAGAAAATGACACAACGATGTGAATGGGCAAAAGACGATCTGATGATTCTATACCATGACAACGAGTGGGGCATTCCGGTACATGACGATCAAAAACTCTTTGAGATGCTAATCCTTGAAGGAGCCCAGGCAGGACTGTCGTGGTCTACCATACTAAAAAGAAGGCAAACATATCGCAAGGCATTTTCAAATTTTGATCCACTCAAGGTTTCAAAATACACACAAAAGGATGTAGACCGATTACTCCAAGACGAAGGAATAATCAGAAACAGACTGAAAATTCAGTCTACAATAAACAATGCAAAACAATTTCTTGCAATCCGAAAGGAATTTGGCTCATTTGATGCGTACATTTGGGGTTTTGTCAACAACAAGTCAATTAAAAATAGCTACAAAAAATTACGTGATATTCCTACGTCCACGATCTTATCTGATAAAATCAGCAAGGATCTCAAGAAAAGAGGATTCAGTTTTGTTGGCTCGACAATCTGTTATGCGTTTATGCAAGCAATCGGGATAACAAACGATCACACAGTAAACTGCTTTAGGTACAAATCTAAAAATTAGTTTATCCTAATTGCTTTGACACCTGTAAATTAGCCCATTTTATCCATGATCCCGCTGATCGATATTGAATATTTATAACAGTTCAGGGGATGATGAACATGCCAATAAGAACTGGGCAGGAATATATCCAAAGCTTAAGGGGTAGAAAACTTACAGTGTATCTTTTTGGAGAACTA
>DATBQZ010000159.1:0-3514 GCA_036560565.1 Candidatus Nitrosotenuis sp. | reverse complement strand
CAGGTCGAAGACGGGGCGCACTGTCTGGACGTTTGCGTTGCCACAACAGAGCGAGCAGACGAACTGGAATTTATGAAAAAACTGGTCAAGCGATTATCGCTTGAAATTGATGCGCCGCTAGTCATAGATTCGACTGATCCAAAGGTCATAGAGGAGGCAATCCAGCAAATACCAGGCCGTCCAATGATAAACTCGATTAACCTAGAGGGTGACGGCAGCAGGTTCCACAGACTGGCGCCACTAATGGCAAAGTACGGGCTGCCGGCAGTTGCGTTGTGTATAGGGCCAAAGGGAATGGCAAAGACACCACAGGAAAAAGTGGAGACAGCAGAATTACTATATGAGACTGGAAAAAAATACGGAATTAGAGAGAACCAGTTCGTATTTGACGTTTTGACATTTACTCTTGCAACAGGCGAGGCAGAATTTTTGGATGCAGGAAAAAACACGCTGGATGGAATCAGACTAGTAAAGCAAAGATTCCCAAACGCGTTCACAGTACTTGGTCTTAGCAACATCAGCTTTGGCCTATCGCCTGCAGCAAGAAAGATTCTCAATTCAATATTTTTGTACCATGCGGTAAAGTCAGGACTTGACGCTGCAATAGTTAACGCAAAGGAAATCATACCATATCCCGAAATTTCAGAAAAAGAAAAGACGCTGGTAGAGAATCTCATATTTAACAAGACGCAGAATGCACTTGCAGACGTCATAACATATTTTGAAAGTTCAGGCAAGGTATCAAGCCTATCGAAAAAAGTCGAAGTCGACCCCACATGGAGTGCGGCTCGGCGCGCAAATTTTAGAATAGTAAACAGGCTAAAGGACGGAATAGAGCGAGATGTGGTTCTAGCCATCAAGGAAAAGATCCCGCAAGACATTCCAGTCGAGGAGGTAAACGGCATGCCGGTGCTAAAGGCAAAAAAAGAGATAACGCATTCTGCCGCAATACAGACACTGAACGACGACCTGCTTCCAGCAATGAAAGAGGTAGGTGACAAGTTCGGCGCAGGCGAATTGATCCTGCCTTTTGTCCTAAAGTCGGCAGAGTGCATGAAGGCATCAGTCGTGGAACTTGAAAAATACCTACTAAAGGAAGAGGGGACAAGCAAAGGGAAACTGGTCCTAGGCACGGTATACGGGGATGTGCACGACATAGGAAAAAACCTGGTCAAGACCATTTTCGAGAACAACGGCTATACGGTATACGACATGGGAAAGCAGGTGCCGCTGCAGAAATTTGTTGAAAAAATAAACGAGGTAAAGCCGGATGCCATAGGACTATCGGCATTGCTTGTGTCAACGTCAAAGCAGATGCAGTATTTTGTGGAATATGCAAAACAGAATCAGATGGAAATCCCAGTGCTGTGCGGAGGCGCTGCGATTAACAGCAACTATATCAATCGGATAGCAAAGGACGGCGGCATATACCAGTCCGGTGTGTTTTTCTGCAGGACGATGTTTGATGGGCTAAAAACGATGGACAGAATCATTTCAGAAAAAGACGTTTTGATTAAAGAATGGATGGAAAAGGTGGAAAAGTGGAAGGAGACCAAAGTGGAAAAGGCAGACCAGTCCAGTCTACCGCACAGCGGAGTAAAGCCAGTCACCCCGCCTGTTCCTCCAATCTTGGGAAAACCAATCAGGCTAGGACCGGACGACATTGATTTGGAAAAAGTCTGGGCTCACTTGTCCAAGAAATCCCTGTTTTCGTTATCGTGGGGTCTGCGCGGGAACAGCATGAAGGATTCAGAGATGGAAGGCGAAAAAATACTGGAGGAGTGGAAGAAAAAAGTAATTGACGGGAAACTGTTTGAGCCAAAAATAGTGTACGGGTACTTTGCGTGCCACAACAAGGGCGGAAAACTGGTGGTTGACTATCCAGGGGGACAGGTAGAGTTTGACTTTCCGCGGTCTGCCCAGAGCAAGCACCTTTGTCTGAGCGATTACTTTGGGGAAAATGACGTGGTGGCATTCCAGGCAGTAACAGTAGGGCAGCACGTGCAGGAGATAATTGACAGGTGGAACAAGGAGGACCGATACACTGATGCGTATTATTTGCACGGTTTGGCAGTAGAGACAGCAGAGGCATTAGCAGAAATGACACAAAAGAGAATACAGGAAGAGCTAAACATTGGAAAAATGGGCCTGCGATACTCATGGGGCTATCCAAGCTGCCCAGACGTGTCCCAGCACTATTTGGTATGGAAGGTATTGCAGCCTGAAAAGTCAGGAATGGCACTCACAGAGGCAGGGCAGATAATCCCGGAGCAGTCAACTGCGGCCATAGTTGTACATCATCCGGATGCGGAATATTTTGTGCTATAAGACTAGACAGGAAATATCTGAACTTTATCAGCTTCAATACCAAGTTTATTTTTTATCTTATTGATACTATTATTTTTTGACCACATATGACATTCATCAAATCCCAAATCTTTCCATTTTATCATGTTTAGTCTGACTTGTTCAGGATGACTTTTAACATGTATTTTTGATTCAATTTCAACGGAGATCGTAATATCGTTTTCATAATCATGAACTATGATATCAGGTCTCATTTCATGTTGTTTGATATCTTGATTAGCTAGAGAGATAAAGAATTTCTTTTCAAGATAATAAGCATACGCTTTTTGTGCTACTTCGTTTATGTCTTCCGCAGTTCCAATTAATTCAAATGTTTCTGGAAAATAACATTTTCTAGCGTTTTCAGAAAGAGCATATTCATGCATGAATATAGGGCCATATTTTTTTGACTTTGATATAACAATCACATCATCATTACGGAGTGTTCGAATAACCTCACTTGTTTTATCTCTGCTGATACTTTTCACACCGTCTACTATTTGCGCCAGATTCCCATTCTCATTACGCAAAAATAAAATAACATCCCATTCAGATTTAGTTCGAAATTCCGCCTCAAGTTGACTCAGCCATTCAATTTTCTTGTTCGCTTTTGAATCAAATGTAGATTCAATAATTTCTTTTGAACCATATTGATCTTTCATTTTTTGAATAAATTGTCTTGTTTCAGATTCGGACATAACTAATGGTGGTGGTGGAAGTGCATAGAATTGAATTGGCAGGCTTTGTTGATTTCCAGGAGGAGGTCGGATTTTTGCTGTGAAGACAAAATCGGGTTGTGTTGCAACCTGATCAGTAATTTCTTGTGAAAAATGAGGGTCAATTATTCTAGATATATTCCCAGCATCAGATCCAGACATTCTTCCATAAATCTGCGTAGACGTGTTCCCTACTACTGTTTCAAGAATCTCTGGGCTTATCTGTGCAATATTTTGATGAGATAGAATCAAACCCAGATTATATGAACGAGATTGAGAAAGAATCGTCAACAGGATTGACAGATCAGATATTTTTTGAAACTCGTCCAATGTTAAAATAACGAGACTTCGTTTGTTAGATTCAACTTTACCAGCCCGCTCCTGAATCATAAACCAAATTTTTATCACGATTGCCATTATTACCAGACCACGTACATGTTTTGGTGTTTCAG
>DATBQZ010000158.1:0-1502 GCA_036560565.1 Candidatus Nitrosotenuis sp. | reverse complement strand
GCCATTTATGACCGCGTACCTGCAAAAGTCAAGCGTGGTTTCCTTTTCTTCCTCTGAGAGAAATCCGACATCAATTTGTACCCACTCAATTTTCTTTTCCAGGGCATCAGAAATAGAGTAACTCTTCCCATCCTTCCCAAGAACCCTGTCAATTAATGGGTCGTTTACAGCATGGGAGACTATTCTTTTTTCGTTTTTTATCTCATCTGCATGAAAAACTTCTTCATATTTTTTACCAGTTATCATATTTGTTGATTTGTTTCCTGTACGCATCCAATACCCGAAATCCGTATTTTCAATTAGTTTTTCAAAATCAGTTTTCTCTTTTTGAATTCTTTTTTTATTGCTTGCAAAATGGCCTGCATAAACCGCTTTTTCCTTTATTTTGTCTGGAAAATTCAGATTGTACTCACATATGGTGTATGGGGGAGGAGAATCCGCCACAATTATTTTAGTTGCTTTGGCAATTTGTTTTGCAATGAATACTGCGCCTGGATAAAAATAGAAATGTGATTTCCAAAATTTGGGCATAAACTGGTTTGTGACAAAAATCGACCTGACTTTTCTGTTCTTTGCAAGAACATTTGGACCCATGTCACCATCATTGATTACAAGATCAAATCCGATTTTGTCAAATAGTTTAGCTTCCTTTCGCAAACAACTGCTTACCTGTTTTACTAGTGGTGGCTTACCAGAGATTGGTAAAAGTAGATTCAGCATTGACAGAAAAATACTTGGACCATACTTTCCGTCAATTGGGGTTGGCATCAAAATCTCATGTATGTTTTGCTTTTTATCTGGGAATTTTCTGAGTAATTTTTGATAGATTTCTTCCTTGCTGGAATAATGAACCTCATACTCATCTTTGATGTAGTTTGGTAGCTCATCATTTAGCGACATCATTCTGGAATAATGCCCATTTCCCCACGAATAGATGAACTGGCCTATCTTTTTCACAGATTCAACCCAAAATGGCCCGCATAAATTTTCAATGCTTGTCTATGGAATCTAAAATATCGTGTATGTTGTTTGGCCCAACCCTTACTGTGATGGATTTTCTTGTCTTCATGGATTTTGTAGCAATATCAAAAATTTTAGTATCTGAACTCATTTTTTCAAATTTAATTTTTCCAAACTTTTCAATTTTATGGAGATATTTTCCTAAGCCTATCTCCTTTGCGGTTTTGATTATGGAATCATCAATTCCTGATAGAGCAATCCATGGAAGGCAGTTGTTTTGTAGTACGACGTTTACATTTTCATCGATAAACCACAATGGAAATGCTAGGGGGGAAAGCGGGAGGGATATCCTTTTGATTTTTTCAAGCTTTGCCACACTGCAAAGAATCTGGGTTGTGATTTTGATCATTGTCTGAATTGATTTTGTATCTTGCTGCTTGATTGGAATCTTGAAAAAATCCAAAGTGACATTGGTTTGTACTGTTCTTGGAAGGATTCGGTTTACCATTTTTACCAAATCATGCAAATTGGAATCGTCATAA
>DATBQZ010000157.1:0-5567 GCA_036560565.1 Candidatus Nitrosotenuis sp. | reverse complement strand
ACCATAATGAACTGGCTTCCGTTTGAGCGTTGTTCTATTATTTTGGCGAGTTTTTCAGCGTTTGGCGCATCCAAGTGTGCGTCAACTTCATCAAACAGGTAAAACACTGACGGCTTGAGCTTTTGCAGAGCCAAAACAAATACAATCGCTGCAAGTGTTTTTTCTCCACCGGAAATTGACGTTGATTCTCTTTTTGGCTTGTTTGGGAACTGGATCAAATAAGATATTCCAGAATTGAAAATATCGTCCTCGTTTTGCAGTTCAAGCCAAGCCTGTCC
This sequence comes from Candidatus Nitrosotenuis sp., assembly GCA_036560565.1. GTDB lineage: Archaea > Thermoproteota > Nitrososphaeria > Nitrososphaerales > Nitrosopumilaceae > Nitrosotenuis. The sequence continues at coordinate 5,289 of DATBQZ010000157.1, read as the reverse complement.
CCCGGTCATGGTGTTAAACGCCTCGCGGATTTCCTTGTCTACTTTGTCAAATGCGTCAAGGAATGTCTGTCGCTTGTCTTTGTCAATCTCTTCGATAAACTTGACAATTGCATTTCGTTCTTCTTCTAGTTCGTTCTTTCTATCAGACATTGAGCGGTATCCGTGAGATATTTCAAGGTAGGTTTCAGGTGCGCTCGCATTAAGCTTTGACGCAAGAGAGTTCATCTCAGACTCTAGTGAGTGCAGTATCGGATCAACTTCAAATGTTTCCGTGATTTCCTCGTAGCCGTATTTTTCGAGAATTTTTTGGATTTTTACCTCATTTTCTACTATATCACGAATATCTCTTGAGAGAGAATCAGATTGCCTTTCACGTGAGCTAATTTCGCGTATAAAGAATCTCTCCCTCTCGTTTAGCTTGCCTAACAGTTCGTCAAATTCCTGTAGTTTTGATATTGATGTACCTGATGTTGAGATTAGAATTTGTTCTTTCTCCCTTAGTTTTATCAGGTTTTCATTTGCGGTTTCCTTTTCTCCCACTAGTACGTTGAGTCTTGATTCAATTTCGTGTTTTTCATGATTAAGTGATGACTGTTCCTCGTGTAGATTTCGCATCTTTGCTTTTTCGCCAAGCTCTTGTGCAGACAAAGTGGCAACTTGGGATTCTTTTTCTCGGAGTTCGTTTATGATGGATGATTGTCTTGCCATAACAGACGTGCGTTTTTCATTTAGCCTGTTTAGCTCGCTTGCGATACGATTGTTTTCACCGTCAGCATAGTTATCATGTACAAGTGAGATTCTTTCCTCAAGTGATGCAAGGTATGATTCTTCTTTTGCAAGATCCATGCGAAGCCTTTCATCATGTCTCTCAAGCTGGGATATTCTTGTTTCAAGCTGGGATTTCATCTTGTCAATTGAGGTTATCTTGAATTTCAGGTCAGAATAACTCATATCTGCGTTTGAGAGGCCGGTTTCAGAAATTGAGAGCCTACTTTGGTAGTTTTGGATTATTCCCTCTACTTTTTTTAGCGAAAATCTTTTCTTTTGGATGTATTTTTTGAGCAGATTAATGGATTGAATGAGACCATCAACTGAGGTGCTCATCGAGATGATTTTTGTGAGCTTTGAAATCTTGGAGTTTATGTCAATAATTACGGCACTTGCCTTTACCTCAAAGAACTCACCATCCAGAGTCACAGTCTTGTAGCCAGACTTTGAGATACGGATTGCAGCATCCCTAGAATCTACCAGAACCACATTTCCGAACAAAAATGTCTTGAGCGGTGCGTATTTTTCATCACATTTTACAAAATCAGATAGCACCCCCACAACAGAAGAGTCATTTGGCAGCGTCAAACGGAAATTGGGAATCGCCTCCAGAGGAATTATCTTTAGTTTTGGTAGCTTTCTTGTTCGCGCAACCTCGGCCAGACTCAAAAGAGTTGCAAAATCCTTAACCACAAAAGACTTTATCCAATCAGATGCGCCAGCCAGAACCGCTCGCTCGTATTGCCTATCCCAGGATATCATCTCATAGACTAGTCCCTCTATGCCAAGCTCCGCGCCATGTTCTTTGAGATTTGCAATTGTGTAATCCTCGTGCATTATTCCTTTTACTACTTTGATTTTTGCGTCGTATTGTGCAGCCGCCTTGCTTGCCTTTTCTAAAATAAGCGAAATTTCCTCAATATCGTTTTCGATTCGTGCATGCTTTGTTGTTTGAGTAGAAATTCTTGATTTTAATTCAGTTATTGTATCCTTGTGATTTGTTCTAATTGATTCTAGTCTTATTTTTAGTAATTCGAGTTTTTGTGACTCTTCTATTATGTCTGCATGTCTTTGTTTATTGCCTTCAATCTTTGTTTTGATGTCTTGAATATCAGAATTTATTTTTCCAAATGTTACTTTAGCTTGATTTAGCTTTGTTGTAAGGCTTTGGATTTTTGTATCGATTTCTTTTCTTTGTGAAATTACTTGTGCTTGCTGTCGGTACACTTGGGAGCTTTCAGATTCTATTGATTTTACTTCTTGATAGACTTGGTTCTTTTCCTCTCTAATTTGTGCAAGGGATGTTTTTTGTTCTGTAATTTGCGATTCTATGGCAAGCCTCGCTTGATGCAGAGATTCTAATTCAGTTGCAATTTCAGGAAGACGCATCTGAATCTGACCCAGTCTTCGGGTTTTTGTCAGGGTTTCAGTGTTGGCACTTTCATACAGCTGCATTGCTGCACTAAGCTCAGAGTCAATTGCGGCCTTTGCGTGGTTGTAGGCATTTGCCTCTGCCATAAATGAGGACTTTTGTGCCTCCAGTTCAGATATTTCCTTTTTGATTGCCGTCCTTTCCTCGTCAAGCTTCTTTGTCTCAGATACAAGCGAGTGCATGCTGCGTTCCTTTGATATTTTTTCAGTCTGGATTACCTTCATTTTGTTTGATGCAGAGATTGCGTGGAGTCGTCCAATCTCACGGTTTATCAGTTCATACCTTAGCTTTAGGTTTCTCTCAACTTCCAGCTCGTCGATTCTCTTTTTGATCTCATCCATTCTTGCCAGAGCAATCTCTAAGCGCCGATCTGCATCCTCGAGTTGTTTGATAGACTCGGATTTTTTTTCATCGAAATATGATAACCCGATCAGGTCTTCAATTACGGTTCTTTTTTCCTCCGCAGTAAATTCAGAGATTCTTGTAACTGTTCCCTGCTGCACGGCATTAAGCTGGTTTAGGCTAGCATTTGCAACCTCCAAAAGATCAAGGATTTGGTTTCGGTTTGTTTGCTTTTGATTTAGATAGTAGGTATTTTCTCCATGCTCATCCATTTCCCTTGTTATGACAACAGAGTTGGAATCAACTGGGATCTTTCTATCAGAATTATCGAATTGGAGACTTACTCGTGCCATCTTTGGTCCACGTCGTGTTCCTTCAATATCATGGATCAGAGATCGTAGTTTGTCCACCCTCATTATCTTTGGCCTGTTTTCGCCTAGTGCGAAAATTATCGCATCAAGTATGTTACTTTTGCCAGATCCGTTTGGGCCTGAGATCGACACAAGTCCGGGCTCAAAGTTTACAGTGCTGTTTGTGAACCCAAACGATTTGAAGCCGAAAATGTCAACCTTTTTGATATGAACCAATGGCTATCTTTCAGAAATTGGTTTGTTAATCAAATACTGACAAGTTTAGTTGACGAAATTGTTTGTTTTACGCATAGTTTAGAACGGATTTTTTTGATACGATACGAAAAATATCGTAGTGGACCACATTGCATCTTTGATTAGTTTTGGCATCTAAGGCTCAAGTCAAAAAACCGTGAATATCCATAACACGCTCGGAAGCAACTTATTCCCTTACCATTAATCGTGCCCATTTAGGTATAATTAGGCCCAAAGTGAAAGCAAGTGCGTTTGATAAAGCTAGGTTTGGTTCAGACTCGTACGCATGTGTCTAATGAAGTAGGCGTCAGCGTTGTTTCCAGACTAGTAGAAAAACTTGGAAAGGTAGAGACAGACATCGTTTGCCTTCCAGAACAATGGTTAAAAGAAAACAGGATTGCAGATTTTGACACAGAATTTTCAAGGTTCAAAAAAATTGCAAAAGAGTATTCCATGACTATCATTCCAGGCGCATTTTATGAGAAACGAAAAAACGGCCAGGTCATCGCATCTCCAATAATAGGTCCAGATGGGGAAATCGTTGGAACGCAGGAAAAAATTCATCCATTTGATTATGAAAAAGGTCTAGTCAAACCAGGCACGAAGGCCAAGGTGTTCAAGACTGCGTGCAAATTTGGCATAATAATCTGCTATGACATGGTGTTTTCAGATGTGGCGGAAACTTTGGTAAAGAAAGGCGCGCAAGTGCTGTTTTCTCCCTCAAGGATAGTCAAAAGGGGGATTACCCCATGGCATTTGTATGTGCAAGTCAGGGCACTAGAAAACCGCATCCCAATATTGGCTGCAAACGTGCAAAACAATCGCTTTGGCGGAAACAGCATAATTGTAAGTATGCATGAGCTGGATAGGGTAATGATACCAAACGTACTAACCCTAAAGGGGGAATCTGCAAAATCGCTAGAATTTGACCTGTCAAAATACGAAAAAAGCCGTAAAGGAAGATTTTCTGACCACAGGAGATTCACCTAGAGTTAAGATGAATTTCGGTAAAGTATATCAGTATTAATTTGGAACATTCACCTATGTTTCCACGACTTTGGGTCAAGGAGATTAAGCCAATAGACCTAGAAGGAGGATACCTTATTGACGGTTTTCCCTCGATTGGATTCACAAGTGCAATTGCAAGTGAATCGTTAATGCATTCAGCACCATACGAGCTTGTCGGGTTTATCGACTCGCTTGATTTCCCAACTGTTTCCATCATTAAAGACGGAGTGCCAAATTACGCGACACGCATTTTTGTAAACAAGGACCTCAAGGTAGGAGTTTTTACGTCATATTTGACAATCAGCGAGCCATACCACAGAACAATTGCAAAATTAATGCTAAAGTGGGCAAAAAAACACAAGTGTTCATTGGTTGTCAGTAGTGCACCAATGAAAGTACCAGTAGAAAAGGCAGATCAGATAATTGCTGCAGGCAGTACCACGGAGGCAAGAGAAAAGCTCAAGCAGGCAGGAATGACGGTACTGCAAAATGGCACCATCCCAGGAGTTCCAGGAGCATTGCTTAATGAGGGAATGCTAAACAGCCAAAATGTAGTAGTTGTTCTAGTCGATGTAGACGAATCTGGCCCTGATTTCAAGTCAAGTGTACGCCTTTGCATGGCAATGTCAAAGCTTTTGCCAGGAGTGTCATGTGATCTTGGATTAATGCAAAAACAGACAGAGATAGTTGAAAAGGAAATCAGAGAAAGAGAAAAGGAAACAAGTGCCATTAAAAAATCAATGTACGGCTAGTACATGCAAGACTTTTTCCAGTTCGGTATTGCAGTAGTTATAATTTCAGCGTCTGGGGTGATGTCGCCTGGGCCGTTGTTCGTAGCAACGATTGCAAGTGGCATAAGGCAGGGCGCAAGGGCAGGAGTCAAGATAGCATTCGGGCACACATTAGTAGAATTACCGCTGGTTATTTTGATTGGGCTTGGAATTTTGTCACTTGGTGTAATGCCACACTTTAGGGTTTTAATCGGGATTTTGGGCGCTATGAGTCTTTTCGGATTTGCAGGATTGCAGATATTATCAATATTAAAAAAAGATCCCACACAGCACAAATCCAAATACGGTTCGTTTCTTACAGGCATACTCCTAACGGGACTGAATCCATTTTTTCTGATATGGT
>DATBQZ010000156.1:0-2926 GCA_036560565.1 Candidatus Nitrosotenuis sp. | reverse complement strand
CGCTCAACTAGTCCGTCGTCGATTAGCCCGTCAAACTCTAGTTCCTTTAGTAGTTTTTTCCTTCCCTTTGGGATTACTGCTGACTCGGACAAAACATAATGGTATTGAACTCCCTTTTTGACCCGCTTGACTAGCGGCTCGATTTTGTCTAGCGGAATCTCAGATACCGTCTCATAGATGTACTTGTCTGCATTTTTGTAAATTGACTTCCACTGTTCCAGCGCGTAAGAGATTCCCTTGAGATGCTTGCCTGCGGAGAGCTGCCCTATCCTCATGATAAATTTAGTTGGAATGTCGCCAAAGTCATGATCCTCAAAGTACTTTCTGTTCTGGGACAGAAACACGATAGATGGCACCTGGGAGCAGATGGTCTTGCCATACGTGGTAAGGGAATAGTATCCGTCCTTGTCCTTGGTGATGAATCCGCCATCCTCCAGTCGGGTAAAATTCCTGTGGACCTCCTGGTTTGTAGAACCAAGCTCCTTTGCCATGATTGCCACTTTTGATTTTTTTCCAAGCAGTTTGAATATGATTTGCAGCCTCTGGTGGCTGGATAATTCTAAAAAGTTGTTTGCTGATTCCTCGTAATGATCTATCATGGAATGGTTTAGGAATCAAGCCAATTTAGGGTTTTTCGAGTATAATTCTGCAAGGCTATCAAATCAGAGTTGTTTTTTGAGCAAGAATAATCAACTGACTTGGCTGTAAAAGTTTACAGCATTAAGATCAAAGGTGATAATAAACAGATAGCCTTAATTCAAAATGGGATCAAGTCTGGGTTCAACACAGCCAAACAGATTAAAAGTTATTTTTACCGACCACGCCAGAAGCAGGGCAGTAGATAGGGGCATTGATGAAAATGAGATTGTGCGCATAGTAAATAATCCAATTGAAGAGATTTTCGACCAAAAAAATTCAAATTTTAAATGTTATGGGCAAGCTATGGATTATTACATAAAGCAGACGCGTCACCTAATGATTGTTCATAGTGGCAAGTTTAATAATTCTGTTAAGATAATAACGTCTATGTGGATAGATCCGCAAGGGTTGCAATTTTATGGTTTCAATAAAATTTAGCAAAAACGCAAATGCGTTATACGTTCAATTCGAACAAGAACACAAGAGAATCGCAAATACCATACCGATAGGAAATGATCGATTCTTAGACGTAGACGAAGCTGGAAATGTTTTGGGTATTGAATTATTGTTATCTAAAGACTTGCCAGAAGAAGCTTACAAAGCCATTCAAAAAATCAATTCGATTGAACTAATTTAACCTCAGATAACCCATTTTGGAAGGAATGAGGGCAGTATTTGACAGACTCTTGCAAGTAGATTTATTTTCGATGCAGTTTTGGATAAAATTGTGCCAATACTACCAATAGACAGCGGCAGGTACGGAACAAAGGAAATGTTGGCAGTATTTGATGATCAAAAAAAGATTGACTACCAGCTCCAGATAGAGGGTGCAACTGCGCTTGCGCAAAGCGAGATAGGCATGATCCCAAAGCCTTCTGGAATGAACATTTTCAAAACGGCAAACTCTGGCAAGATAACTGCAAAGAGAATCAAGCAGTTAGAGGCAAAGTCAGACCACGACACCGCAGCGCTGGTTGAGGCATTAAGCGAGAAATGCCAAGTCTCTGCAAGACCGTGGGTGCACTACGGCCTTACCAGCAATGACCTAGTCGATACCAGCAACTCACTTCAGATTAAAGACGTATTATCCATAATAGAGCCAAAGGTTGCCCGACTTGCAACTATTTTGGCAAAAAAAGCCACGCAGTACGGCGACGTTCCGGCAGTCGGCAGGACGCACGGTCAGCATGCAAGCATCATATCGTTTGGACTAAAATTTGCAAACTGGGCAGCAGAGATGGCAACCCATATAGAAAGACTGGAGGAGGTCAAAAAAAGAATCCTGATTTGCAAGACACTAGGTGTGGTCGGCACAGGCTCACTGATGGGCTCAAAGGCAATAGAGATTCAAAAAAGAGTTGCAAAAAGACTCGAACTGTACCCAGCAGAGGTTGCAACTCAGGTCATCCCAAGGGAGCGATACGCAGAGTACATTTTACAGCTTGCACTGTTAGGTAGCACGCTTGAAAAAATCGCAATCGAGATAAGAAATCTGCAGAGAACAGAAATCGGCGAGGTAGCAGAGCATTTCAAGGCAGGGCAGATGGGAAGCAGCGCTGTCCCGGTTAAGAGAAACCCAATCAAGAGCGAGCGCATATCATCTTTATCAAAACTGTTGCGCAGCCAGATGAGCACCGCGTTTGAAAACATTCCGCTGTGGCACGAGCGAGACCTGTCAAACTCTGCAAACGAGCGATTCACCATCCCAATGTGCTCCATTCTGCTTGATGAGATGCTAGAGACCATGATCAGAAGAATTGACCATCTGAAAATCAATGTCGAGAAGATAACTAGCAACCTGCAGGTGACAAACGGACAAATATTTGCAGAGTTTGTGCTAGAGGCATTAATCAAAAAGGGAGTGCCGAGGTTTGTCGCATACAGGGACGTGCAGCGGGTGGCGTTTTCTGCACATGACAAAGGAATGGACTATATCGATGCGGTAAAAAACGACCCTGCCATTTCATCAAAGCTAACCGAGAAGGAAATTGAGAAAATATTCTCCCCAGAGAGCCACCTTGGCGCATCACCAGAGATAATTGCAAACGTGAACAACATGGTGCAAAGAGCCTGCAAGAAATTCATCTAACTGAAAATTCGAGATTCTAATATTCTACAGCTTTTTCCAAGCTTTGTCGCAATTTTTGACTAGCTGGACCTGTCCAGAAAATTGAACCATCCTTATCGAACATAATTTTATTTTGTCTTTCTAAAATTTCCAAGATAAAGGTAAATGATGGATACTGCATTCCAGTTGGCAGTTTTTTGTAAAGGCTGGATTTAGAAT
>DATBQZ010000155.1:0-9303 GCA_036560565.1 Candidatus Nitrosotenuis sp. | reverse complement strand
CGATCTTTCCATGGACGAAAGAATGACCATATGCAACATGTCAATTGAGGCAGGCGCAAGGGCAGGCTTGATTGCGCCTGATGATAAGACGTTTGACTATTTGAAAGGAAGGAAATATGTTCCTAAAAATTATGATGAACTAGTTAATTCCTGGAAGACTGATCTGGTGACAGATAACGGGGCCAGGTTTGACAAGACCTTTGCCATCAATGCAAGCGATATCGTGCCACAAGTAAGCTGGGGCACAAACCCTGCAATGACTAGCGATGTTACAGATGCCGTGCCATACCCAGATGAATATGCAAAAGGAAACAAAAGCCAGGAAGATGCAGCAAAAAAAGCGCTAGAATACATGGACCTAAAACCCGGCACCCAAATCACTGACATCAAAATAGACCGGGTGTTCATCGGCTCCTGCACAAATGCAAGACTCCAAGACTTGGTAGAGGCAGCAGAAATAATTCATGGAAGAAAGGCATCTCCAAATGTCCGGGTGATGGTAGTCCCAGGATCACAGCAGGTAAAAAAACAAGCCGAAGAAATGGGCCTGGACAAAATATTTCAGGATGCAAATTTTGAGTGGCGAGAATCTGGGTGCAGCATGTGCCTTGGAATGAACCCTGATATTTTGTCAAGGGGTGAAAGATGTGCCAGCACATCGAATAGAAACTTTGAAGGAAGGCAAGGATCTGGCGGGAGAACGCACCTTGTTAGTCCAGTTATGGCGGCAGCTGCTGCAATTGCAGGTCATTTTGTTGATGTACGAGAGTGGTTGTAATTTGGAAAAATTCCACAAAATATCAAGCACTGCCATCCCGTTAGATAGGGCAAATGTCGATACCGACCAAATCGTCCCAAAACAGTTTCTCAAACTTGTCCAAAGGACCGGCTTTGGCAAATTCTTATTCTATGATTGGAAGTTTGATCAAGATGGAAATCAAAGGCAAGACTTTGTACTAAATGACCCCAAGTATTCTAATTCGCACATATTGTTGGCTGGCGAGAACTTTGGATCCGGCTCATCACGCGAACACGCAGCGTGGGCGCTAAAGGACTATGGACTGGATGTAATTATCGCACCATCCTTTGCCGACATTTTCTACAATAATTGCTTTAAAAATGGAATCTTGCCAATACTACTTCCAAGAAATATGATGGACGATCTGATGCAAACAAAATCTGCAATCGAAGTTGATCTGGAATCTCAGACCATCAAATATGATTCTAAGACAATTTCATTTACAATAGACGAGGGTAGAAAAAAAACACTACTGGAAGGACTAGATGACATTGCAGTTACGCTGCAGTATGAAGGCAAGATTACCTCATACGAAAAAAGTCACGCTTTGTGACCCATCTGCTTTAGTATTTTTTTAACTACTGCCTCATTGCGTTCTAGTACTGCTGGGGATTCAACATCTATCCACGGCGTGTCATTGATATCAAACGCACTGACTAGGCCCTTTTTTGATAATCCTTGCAAAATATCAAATGACAGGTTGATGTTCTTTTTTGTCTTAAACTTGGCCTTTATCAGATCAATTATTTTTCCATGGATCACATAGATTCCGGTGCACTCAAAGTTTGGCATTTTGACGAGCGGCTTTTCAATAAACTCTGTGACAACACCATCGCTTACTTTTGCAAATCCTGTCTCCTCCTTCCTGAACTGTCTTGTTGCAACGCATGCGATGCTCTTTTTTTCAACAAAATGCTTGTACATTTTTTCCAAGTTGACTGCCCCCAGGTTGTCAACGAACCACAAAAAAAACGGCTCGTTTCCAAGCGTTTTGCCCAAGTGTAACAAGTCTCCCGCAGTACCACTTCCAGAATCCTGAACAAATTTTATTTTGGAATCGTTTTCGAAATAGTTCTTTATCTGGCCTCCGAGACCTGCAATGTCTGCAACTATGATTATCTCTGAGACTAGTCTAGATGAGGATAGGTATCGTACGACGTGGCTTATCAGAGGGCTGTCTGAAACTGGAATCATTGCCTTTGGGAAATAATCCGTAAAAGGCCTCGCACGCGTTCCTTTTCCGCCTGCTAGAATTATTGCCTTCAATTTACCTGTATGACTTTTGCTTTCTTCTTCTAGCTCCAGGTCCGCCAAATTTCTTTGGCTCTTTTTGTCTGGCATCTCCGCTTAGAAGGTGTTTATCAAACTCGTTGATTTTCTTACGCAATTCGCTTCTGACTGGCTTTGCAAATGGATGCTCTTTTGGATCCTTTTTCGATTTTGTCCAACCTGTCAACGCCCTTGAAATTGCAGTTGCTGCCGCATATGCTTGACCCATAAATCCGCCGCCTTTGACGCGGACTGAAATGTCTACCTTGTTTCTTAATTCGCCTGCAAGCTCAAGTGGACTCAAGATTACCTCCCTTGCAGTTTCCTGCTGAATCATTTCTGCAGGAGTGTTGTTTATTCTAACTCGGCCGGTGCCTTTTGTGATGTATACATGTGCCCTTGATGTCTTTCTTGTTGCAAAGTAAATCTCTGTCTTTGGGATCATGTTGGTGTCCAGCCTACTGTCTTTGACAAGTCAAACATTGTGGTATAGTTGGCAGAAGGTCTTGTGATTTTTGCGTTTTCTAAGACTATCTTCTTTGATGATTTCAATTCTTTTGGTACTCCCATGTATGTGCGAAGGCGCTTTAGTGCTTCAGTTCCTGACGGCTTTTTCCTTGGAAGCATTCCGCGTATCATTCTTGCAATGATCGTGTCTGGTCTTCTTGGGTGGTATGGCCCGTGCTCTGGATGCAATATGCTTGCAATCTCCAAAAAGTCCCTGTATTCGTTAATGATGCTGCTTCTGTTTCCGCTGAGCATTATTTTTTCACAATTTACAACTGTAACGCGGTTTCCCTGTAGTAGCATCTTTGCCACGTTTGAGCTTAGTCTGCCTGCAACCTGGTCTGTTCCGTCGACTACTATATTCTGGGCTTGCTTATCCAATTATTCTCACTCCCTTTCCTGAAGGAAACTTGGATATCATTTCAGAATGACTGATGATTTTTCCGCCTGCATCTAGAATCTTTTTTGCAGCCGAAGTGGAAATTGAAAACGAACAAACTGTTATTTTGTGAGAAATGCTTCCGGTTCCAAGCAGTTTGCCTGGTACTATGATGACATCACTGTCTTTGGTAACGTTGTCTACTCTGGTCAAGTTTACTACTCTTTTTGCAGAAGTCTGCTTTAGTGCCATCTCTGCAATCTTTGACCAAATGGGTGCCTCGTTCTTAATTGAAGCCTGTTTTAGCTCTTTTACAATCTTTACCATAACTTGATTGGTCATAGAATGGCCTTTTGTAGCCCAAATATAATATGTATGATCACGCTTTGAGTTCGGATATTATCTGTTTGAACTCTTGGAGTCTACTTTCAAGCTCATCAACTCCTGCCAGGAGAATCTGCTCTGGACTTAGTGCACCAGTAGTTTCCAGTGTAAGGACGTATTCTTCTGGTTTATCTGTGTGAGTTAGAACTGATACGTTTGCAGAATTCCATTTGGCGTGGTCTGATCCGCGTCCAAGTCTTGCATATGCTTCGACTTTGATCTTTTGGCCTGGAGCTAACTGCACAATTGGAATTTTGTCTGATACTGCCTTTACCGTATCGTCCTCTGAACTGAGTTCTGAAGAGTAGATGGTTCTTGTTACATCTGTTTCTCCAGAATCTATTACTAACATTACACGGCAGTTTGAGCAGCCGGACTTGCTTTGGCATGAGCACTTGGATGGCTCTGCAAATCTCTTTAGGTCAGTTTTTAGTGGAATGAGGCCTAGTCTGTGGGCAACACCCTCGTCTGACATTACGGATGAGTTATCGATGACGTCGACTGTGTCTATTGCAAAAACAGGAACCCCGTTAAGACAAATTCGTCTTAGAGCATTTGCGTACTGTAGGGGCGCGCCTTTGATCTTAACTGACATACGTTGCTTATCTTGCGAAATAATCTCTAAAGAAGTCAAACCTTAAAAAAAAACTCGCTGGTCCACATAAAAATCTAGCGTGTTTTTGACAGAGATAAATACCGATATTTGGTTACTAAAACATGACTGAGGTAACAGTAATCAGACATTCCGTAGCCGGGGAAAAATTCGAAATTCTAGTAAAACCAGATCCTGCCCTTGAGTACAAGTTGGGCAAAATAAAGGACGTCTCAGCAATTCTAGTATCTGACGAAGTGTACACTGACTCTGGCAAGGGAACAAAGGCGTCTACAGAAAAGTTACTAAAGGCATTTGGAACCCAGGACACAAATGCGATAATAGAGCAAATCATCAAAAAAGGGGAACTTAACCTAACCACTGATCAGAGGCGAAAAATGATTGCCGAAAAAAGAAAACAAATCATCAACTTTATCGCAAAAACATACGTTGATCCAAGATCCCATCTACCTCATCCTCCAATGAGAATAGAACAGGCATTGGAGCAAACAAGAATTTCAATTGACCCGTTCAAAAACTCAGAAGAGCAAGCAAAGGACGTGGTAGAAAAACTCCGTACAATAATTCCGCTCAAGTCCGAAAACATGCTGCTTGAAATTACGGTTCCGGCCCAGTATGCCTCCCAATCTTATTCTGTACTAAAGTCAAATGGAACATTAAAAAAAGAAGAATGGCAAAATAATGGATCTCTTAAAGCAATACTAGAAATACCTGCGGGAGCAAGGGCAAACGTGATAGACAGACTTGGCTCAATAACCAAGGGTGCGGCAACTGTGGAGATGGTAAAGTAATGGATGATATTAAAAGAAAATATGTAATTCCTGGCGATGTTATAACAACTGGTCCGTACAGGGCAGAAGAAAACGTTAACCTTGTGGGCGACAAAATCATTGCGACAACTGTCGGCATTTCTGAAATTTATGATAGCGGCGTTAGGGTCATTCCGTTGACTGGTATGTATCTTCCAAGAATTGACGACTTCATTATAGGTATAGTAAAATCCCACACTTCGCTTTCGTGGGAACTTGATATGCGCTCGTGTTATCCAGGCATACTGCCTGCTCAAGATGTTTTTGGTAGGGATTTTAACCCCAAAGTCGACGAGCTTACATCGCGTCTCAAGAGGGGAGACCTGGTTGCGGCAAGAATTGCAAACTTTGACAGATCACGCGACCCACTAATCACAATAGGCGATAGGGACCTTGGAAAAATCGAGGAAGGCGAGCTAATCAAAATTTCTCCAAGCAAAGTACCGAGACTTATTGGAAAACGTGGCTCTATGATTCAAACAATAGAAAGTGCCACAAAGGCATTGATTACAATTGGACAAAACGGTTACATCGTAGTTTCGTGCGAGGAGCCAGAGGGATTATTAAAGGCACTTGACGCTATACGAATGATTGACGAACAGGCACATGTTCCAAATCTGACTGAAAAAATACAAGAAATGTTAGGATCAAATAGTGAATAATAATGGGTGTAAAAAAAACAGATATAGTATTACTAGATGACAAAGGGATTCGCTGCGACGGAAGGACAGTCGACCAACCTCGCAATATCATGATTAAAGCCGGCGTCCTCAAAAACGCAAACGGTTCTGCATATATAGAATTTGGAGAAAACAAAATACTCGCAGGAGTATTTGGCCCACGCGATGTTCACCCAAAACACTTGGCAAACACCGACCGTGGAATACTACGATGCCGATACCACATGGAGCCATTTTCAGTAAGCGAGAGAAAAAACCCGGCACCATCAAGAAGAGAAATTGAGATTTCCAAAGTAATCAAAGAGGCGCTAGAGCCAGCAGTAATGCTTGAGAATTTCCCAAGAACTGTAGTGGACGTATACATCGAAGTTCTTCAGGCAGACGGTGGCTCTAGATGTGCAGCACTTGACGCCGCGGCAGTGGCCTTGGCAGATGCCGGCATTCCGATGCGAGACATGGTTTCGGCGTGTGCTGCAGGAAAAGTGGCGGATACTATTGTTTTGGATATCAACAACGAAGAGGATCAGGAAGGTCAAGCAGACATGCCGGTTGCATACATGCCAAACTTGGAAAAAGTCACACTTCTCCAGTTAGATGGAGTCCTGACACCTGCTGAATACAAAAAATGTATAGAGACTGCGATAAATGGCTGTAAACTAGTATACGAAGTTCAAAAGAAGGCACTAAAAGACAAATTCTTTGGAGATATCCAACAATGAATACTCCGATTATAGACGATCTAAAAAAGAAAAAAATTCTTGCTTTGCTAAAGGATGGTCAAAGAGTTGACGGAAGAGCATTAGACGAGCCAAGACCATTAACAATTGATACTGGTGTGATTCCAAAGGCAGAGGGCTCGGCGCGAGTGAGATTGGGAGACACCGAAATCGTATGTGGAGTAAAGATCCAACCAGACAAGCCGTTTCCAGATCTTGGGGACAGGGGAATTTTCATATGCACTGCAGAAATCTTACCACTTGCAGATCCTAATGTAGAAACCGGTCCTCCAAACGAGGAAGTAATTGAACTTGCAAGAGTGGTGGACCGGGGAATAAGAGAAAGTCACATGATTGATCTTACTAAATTAGTTTTGATAAAAGACAAATCCGTAATTGGAATATTTGTTGACAATACTGTTACTGATTATGATGGAAATCTGTTTGACGCATGTTCCTATGCATCCGTAGCAAGCATACTGTCATGTAAGGTGCCAAAATGGGAGATCAAAAATGATGCCCCGTCATTAGTGCCAGATTCAGCATTTTCACCACCAATCACGACAATCCCAGTTTCAGTAACAATGGGCAAAATTGCCGATACCATAATCGTTGATCCAAATGCTGACGAATGGAAATGCATGGACGGAAGAATAACCATAACGACAAACAGTGATGGCAACATATGCGCCGTACAAAAGGGCGGCGATGACGGTTTTACTTTTGAACAACTAGTAAAGTGCTCAGAACTCTCGATTGCAACCGGAGCAAAAATAAGGGAGATTCTCAAACAAGTACCAGGTGGAAATGCATGTTAAAACCAGGTGGATCGCTAAAAGGTCTTGGACAAAAGTATGGCCTCAAGCACAGGAAAAAGTTCACACAAGTTCATAGCCTTCTTAAGGCAAAAAGAAAGTGCCCAGAATGCGGTTCTCTGAAATTCGGAAGAGAGGCAGTGGGGATATGGGCATGCAAAAAATGTGGATACAAAGTAGCTGGCACCGCTTACGATGTCGCACTTTAGTGCAGTCATAACAGTTTCTGCAAAAGACAAAACAAAAGCAATTTTTGATTCCCTTAGAATCGACAACAAATTTTATCCTGAAAACCCCACAAAGACATCCGTATCTCTGAAAAAAAACACACTTCACATATCAATTCAAACTGACGAGCTACCGCACCTGAGGGCAAATCTGAATTCGACACTCAGACTAATACAGGCAAGCTACGATTCTGTCGAATCCATAAAGATATAAGAAATTCAAACAACGAACTATCATGTCTTCTGGCCAGCAAATGCCTCCTTGGTTGCAAGAACAAATCATGAAACTGCAACAAGCTCAGCAAAACCTGCAATCTATCATGGCTCAAAAACAACAGCTGGAAATGGAGCAAATAGAATCTGACAGGGCGCTTGAAGAACTAAAAAAAGTCGCAGACACTGATCCTGTATACAAGCACGCAGGTTCGCTTTTGATAAAATCTACAAAGGCTACGCTCATTGCAGAGCTGGAAGAGAAAAAAGAACTTGGGACAACTAGAGTTACAGTTCTTGCAAAGCAAGAAGCACGAATCAAAGAAAGCATCAAAGAACAGGAAACAAAAATTAATGAAATGATGCACAGCGGACAAAAGCCGCCATCCTAAGAAGATATTAACCATTTTACAACAACTGTTTTGATGAAGATTGAAAATCTTCGAATTGTAGTGGACGAAAGGGAAAGAAAAAGCGGCATTCCTGATTTACTAAAGGCAATTGGAATCAATCTTGAGGTAAAGACACTCCCAATAGGTGACTATATCGTAGCACCTGAAACCATAGTGGAGAGAAAAAGCGTCTCTGATTTGATATCGTCTATTTTTGATGGCCGCCTATTTGACCAGTGTGACAGGCTAAAAGAAAATTTTGCGCACCCAATAATCCTAGTGGAGGGAAATGTCGACGAAATTGATACTCTCGTTGAAAACCCCTTCGTGTTTTATGGCGCCCTGTCCACAATAGCTATAGACTTTAAGATACCAATAGTTCCAACTGCAAGCGCATCGCACACTGCAAAACTCCTAGTGTCGATGTGCTCAAGAAAGGATATGACAAAAGGGCCATTCCTAAAGAAGATAAAAAAGTCAGACGATGTGCAAAAACAGCAGCTATCCGTCCTTTGCAGTCTTCCCGGGATTGGGGAAAAACTGGCAGTAAGGATGCTCCAAAAGTTTGGCTCGCCTACACGCACGCTAAATGCATCCCTTTCCGAACTATCAAAAATAGATGGGCTCGGGGAGGCAAGAGCTAAAAAAATAAAACAGATGCTGGAAAAGGAAAGCAAATTCAGAAAGGAAGAAAACCAAAAAACACTTGATTAGACATAGGATAAAATATCTTTTTACCAAAGGAAAAAAATCGTGCTAGCTTCTCATTTGTGGCTCAAGGAACACCTGGATGATCCTAATTTGGTAATTTTAGACACTAGGCCAAAAGTCGCATACATGTATGGCCACATACAAAATTCCATTTCGCTTACTGTTGAACAGGTAATAAAAATAAGCCAACACGGCGCACACCTCGTACCAGATCCGGAGTTTTGCGCAGAACTGTTTGGATCACTTGGAATAGACGAAACAAAGACAGTAGTGGTTGCAGGGGAGTCGATGGATCCATCCGTTGCAAGAATTGCGTGGACACTTGACTACCTTGGACATCCTGACACCAAAATACTCGACATTGGAATTGGCACCTGGCAAAGCCTCGGCTTCCCGATGGTACGGGCGCAAAAAAAACTCCCCGTGACAAAGTTTGTGCCAAAGCCAAGGCCGGAAATAAGAATAGAATCAGATGATCTAAAAAACGTCCTTGGCAAAATCACAATAATGGATGCGCGCTCGCCGCAGGAATTTTTTGGAGGGCACATTCCAGGCTCGATTCTTTCTCCGTTCACAGACGGACTTGGGCAAAACGGCTTTGTTTTTGACGCAAAGGAATCCTTGGAAAACCTGTATGCAGAAAAAATCCCAAAAGACAAAGAAATCGTATGTTACTGCATGCACGGTCATAGGGCATCAAGCCTCTTTTACCAGCTAAAAATCGCAGGCTATGAAAATGTCCGACTCTATGACGGCTCGTTCATTGACTGGTATTCAAAAAGACTTCCC
>DATBQZ010000154.1:0-14360 GCA_036560565.1 Candidatus Nitrosotenuis sp. | reverse complement strand
TTTTACAGTCAGGTCGAGCTCGCCGTCTTTGTCAAAGAACATTTGGTTTGCGACTAGCTGGTCATCGTAATAGATTCCAACTCTATAGGTTACTCTCTCAATGTTTGAGTTGGTATGTTCCGCTTTTGTCAAAGACAGGTCCGGTAATTATTGGTGGATTGTTTCCCGATGAAGTTAGTGCATTTGGGACAATTAGATCCTTTTCCCCTTCGTATTTTGTGCATCGCCAGAGTTCTTTTTCTCCACATTCGGATTTTGGTTTTACAGTCAAGTCAAGCTCGCCGTCTTTGTCAAAGAACATTTGGTTTGCAACTAGCTGGTTATCATAATAGATTCCAACTCTATAGGTTACTCTCTCAATGTTTGAGTTGGTATTACTGTCAAAGAACCTGATTTTCAAATTTGCGGTACCTTTTCCTGGGGTGTAGTCAGCAGGCTCAAGTGTAGCACTTACTGTAACTTGTTTATCACCAAAACTTACTGGCGGGGCTTGTTGGCCACCATGATGTTGCGCATCAGCAAATTGAAATGAAAATGCAAATACCAGCAATAAGGAAAATGCCAAGAGTTTTGGGAACATTGTTTGATCCATCCTTGAGCCATATTAAAAATTATTTTCTAATTTGCACGCTAAAAGTAAATAATTTGGATGAAATCGTCCACATGAGTATCAATTATGATAATGCAGTACTTGGTTTAATTACAATTTAGAGAATATTTGCGTATGTCAGGGTCTGGAATCAAGAGAATCCTAGTTCCTTTGGACGGATCAAAGAACTCCATTAGAGGTCTAGATAATGCAATTTATCTTGCAAGACAATGCCAGGCGACAATTACTGGGATCTATATCTTGCCAAGAGTGCCAGTGCGCTCATATCGAGCAATCCAATATCCAGAAAAAGAGTTGCTAAAGGATGCAGACCGCAATATGGAATATGCAAAAAAACATTGTGCACAAAATGGAATCGTATTTGAGAAAAAGACATCATTTGGCGATCCAGGATACACGATTGTCAAGTATGCAAAGGACAGAAAATTCGACATCATAGTGATTGGGGCAAGAGGTAGAGGCTCAATAAAAGAGGTCTTCTTTGGGAGTGTGTCAAATTACGTCGTGCACAAGGCAGGCATGCCAGTTTTAATTGTCAAGTAAGTGGTTATCCCAAACAACAGTATAGGCAATTATTTTTCTGGTTTTTGGTTTTTGTTCTTTCATTCCCCATTCATCTTTAGTGTGCCCAGAATTTTGCTCAGATAGTGTTCCCCATTTAAATTTAGGAAACTGCGTGTCAACCATACTAATAGGCACAAGAATTTGGAGATAAGGAGTTAGAGTGCATTGCAATGCAAAGCAGTCCTACTCATTATATCAAAAAATGATCAACCCATGTCATGCAAATACAATTTATAGGAAGAAAAGTTGATGACGAGAAAAAGGACTCAATCCTTGAAATAATGTCAGACAAGTACTGTCGGGCAATAATAGAGTCTACCATGAACGTCCCAAAGTCGGCAATTGAGATCAGTGCAGAATGCAAGATTCCGATCAGCACCGTTTACAGGAGGTTACAGAATCTTCATGATTCAAAGCTTCTTGGGATCTCAGGCTCGATTACCTCGGAAGGAAAAAAACACTTTCTATACAAAAGCAGGGTAAAGGCAATGACATCAGTGTTTAATGGAGGTAATGTTGAAGTCGAAATAGTTCCTAATACAAATTAGGGACATTTTTGATTTTTTAAAAAACCAATCTTGAGAATCAAAACCCAGCTTAAATCAACAGAACAGGATCAAAGTACCATGGAAAACAAGCTATATTCCTCACCAGTCTTTACATTAACTGAACACAATTCCATTCATGATGCATTGGTATTGATGCAGACGAATTTTGTCAAAAGAACGGTGATTATCAAGGGCAAAAAACCAGTAGGGATAGTAACTGAACGTGACATTAACAGATTTCTTGAAAACGACAATACAAAACGAACGCTAGACGAGGTCACACTAAAAGAAATAATGAAAAAAAGTCTGATCACAGTAATAGCCAACCAGCAAGATCACCTAGAACAATGCGCCACCAGAATGGAGACGTTCAAGATAGGATCAATCATAGTAACAGACGACGATGGGAATCTTGTTGGAATAACGACACAGACAGACATTACGAAATCTTATGCAAAAATGTATCCTGGCAAATACAAAGTAAAAGACTACATGACTGACAAGGTCTTTACCTGCCGTCATTCTGATTCACTAAAATTTGCATTGGAGACGATCAACAAAAACAACACTTCGCGGCTAGTAATTACTGACAATATGGGAAATGTAAAAGGTGTCATTACTACAAACACTTTTCTAAAACACAGCTCCTATTTCAAAAATCCAACCAAGGCAAGAGAATACCTACTTTCAAGTGAACCGGACCGTAATTTGGCAGTAAGTGATCTTATTAAAAACGAGGTATTAATGATCGAGCCAGATGACGACTTGGCAACTGCTGCAGATCTTATGGTAAGAAACAATGTTAGCGGAGTTCCAGTGATTGTAATGCAAAAAAACAAACTGGTTGGGATTGTTACAAAATTTGACATAGTAAGAGCATTTGCAGAGGTTTTGCCGCACAGGAAACTGTTAGACAAATATAGAATGTTTCATTAAATAGATCAACGTCATAAACATAAACATTGGACACATCAATCCCACAAAGAAAGCCTCATCCACCAAAAAAGGAAGCTACTAGAAGCATAACCTATAGACTTCCTGCAAAGCTCGTAGATGAGTTAGAGACAGAGGCAATGCAGAAAAACATATCACAAAATGTTTTGGTGAGACAAATTTTGGAAAAATATGTCAAATGGGATAGATTTGCAGATAAGATAGGAATGATTCCAATACCAAGAGGGATCCTAGAAGCACTTGGAGAGGAAATGACAGGGGAGGATATTGATGGGGTGATTCAGGTTATGGCACCGCTCATAAAAGAATCGGTCATGTTTATGAAGGGAAAATACGACCTAAAGCGATGTATCGAAACACTTGAGGATTACATGCGCGCCTCAGGCATGAATTCGGATCACAGAGTTGAAGGTGCGTTGCACCATTTTATCATACAACACGAACTTGGAATGAAGTGGTCGTTGTTTGCAGAACAGCTGCTTAAAGAGATATTTCATGAATTTTTACCAAACAAAAATCTAAAGTGCCAGACAAGTGAAAAGACAGTCATTGCGACAATCGAGCTTGGCTCTGATTTTAGCGAACATGATTATTAAAAATAAAGAATTATTGGACTTGTATTGAATTCTTTTTTGGTTTTGGAGTAGATGTGACCTTTGGAATTGTGATTGCTAATCTCCCGTTTGTAAATCGCGCCGAAATTTTTTTAATGTCAACATTTTTGGGAATGGATACACTTTTTTTGAAATGTTCGTATTGATGTCTTGTAAACTTGGAATCATGATATACTTCGCGCAGTTTTGCTTCAACTATAATCATTCCTTCATCATCAATGTAGACGCTAACATCTTTTTTTTCAACAAGCGGAAGATCAAACTCCAAAACCCATTTTGATTCATGTTCCTTTATGCATGATAACGGACGGAGGATTTTTTGCTCCAAATCATCGCCAAGCTGCAAGATTGGGAAGTCAAAATTATCAACATTAAGCCAGTCTCTTATCATTTCATCACCGATAGATCGGAGGAGCTTTTGATGGTAGTTGTGGCTCCTGTTGATATAGTGTATCAAGTGTTTCTTGCATTAGGTTTCTATGCTGTATTCTAAGATAGTCAACGCGTTTTTGGATTTCACTTGTGTCCACAGGTATTTTCAATATTTTTGCCAGTGTGGTTACTGCGTGAATTGATGCCTGCGGATCAGGGAAGAATGGATGACATGAGGTATATAGAACAAGAAGCGGTATGTGTTTATTTCTAAATGAGGTAATAATAGCTGCATCCGTTCCAATTATTGTTCCTGCAATGAATTTTGGAATATCATTTTCATACATTAATTTCTCAAGTGACGGATCAGTTGTAAGGCCATAAGTTTTGATATCTTTTTTATCGGTGTATTGAGCGTCTACTCCGCTTGGGACAATGACTTTGCTTATTTTGTTCTTGATGCAAAAGGCAAGTATCGCTTTTGTGAAATCATAAGAAAGTTCAGGATAAATTGGAATTTCCGAGATTATAGCATAGAGGTTATCCTTTTTGTGTATTCTAATCGGTCCAATTACTTCACCATTCTCTACAAACACGGTAGGCGGCAAATCAGGATGATTAATCTCGCCAACAATTTCCATTTTCAGATGCTGTATCATATATGATAAGGTAAAGGTTCCAATCAATCCGTTTCCAGGAAAACCGAGTACGAGGATTCTACTATCAGGTGATTTTTTTGTTACTGTTTTTGCTCCCAAGTGATATGAAGTGTTTTCAATTACATAAAAGCAGGTTTACTTTTTTCAATGGTGATAATTAGAACTATCTTTCCATTTTTCTAATGCTGAATTTGTAGCGATTTTTTGTGTGCTTTGCAAGGCTTTCGAGTAGCAGATGCGCCACCTCATCAGTAACTTTGCTCAGCTCAAATCCAGTCCTTGTAAAGATGTGTCTTTTATGTGGAGTCAATATTGTGGTAGATACCTCATAGTTGAATCGATTGTTTACACCATGAAGTTTCTTTATGTAGACTCTGGCTTCCTGTATGTCAGGATATACTTTTTGCAGTCGATCAAGGGCTTTTGTGAATTTTTGTTTTATGATATCAGCATTATCGTCTAGCGGCATACCGACAATGAAAAGCGGAACTGTGCTTTTTAGTTTTGTACTAAGCAGATTAAGAATATCGCGATATGTGATAATTCCCTGAAGCTTATCCCACAGAGACACAAGGCAGAATGTGGTATCTGCGTGAAGCATCGAGTCTACTACAACATTTAGGTTATCTAGTGGGGTGCAAGTGGCCATACGATTAGTGCCAAGGTTACCTACTCCAGATTCCAAAGTTCTTGTCATTTTTGAACCAATGTCTTTTTTGCCAACGCGTTCAGGAGGTATGACTACGCTCAAAAGGTGATTTGATGTAAGGATGTGAGACACCTTGTCTTTTTTTATGACTGGCAGGTGATCAAATTTTTTATCAACCATCATTCTTCTTGCAGTGCTTAGTGGGGTGTCTGTGTCTATTACTATTGGTTCTGGTGTAAAGATTTGATTTGCTTTTATCCATTTGTTGTCTTGATTTGAAATTAGTTTGAGTATGTTTTTTGCTTCTACTACACCGATTATTTCGTTGTCTTTGACTACAGGTACAGCTCGAATCCCATTATGAGTTATTATGTCTGCTGCTTTACCCACAGTATCATTTTCTGAAAGGCTCGGAATATGGCGCAATAACGGCATCACATTCATTGGTACTGAATACTTGTGCTGAATTAGATCTCTCACATTTATTGTAAGTGTGTGATTTTTTTCTTGACAGAAAACATCAAAAGTATTAGCACTTATGAGCTTGTTTATTACTTGTGATAAGGTAAATGATGGTTCGATTAGTGTGGCTTTACTGATTATTGAGCGAACTTGTGTATTAACAACATCACTCATGTGTTCATGGATTACATCTAGACTCATATCGTATATCTAAACTAGACCAAATTAAATCAGTAATATAACTTGATGTCGATGT
This sequence comes from Candidatus Nitrosotenuis sp., assembly GCA_036560565.1. GTDB lineage: Archaea > Thermoproteota > Nitrososphaeria > Nitrososphaerales > Nitrosopumilaceae > Nitrosotenuis. Next base: position 8,672 of record DATBQZ010000154.1, on the reverse strand, counting down.
TCAAATATGATATTCAAATATGATATTCTTGTTGATATATTTAACAATCATAGGTTAGGTGATATTCATGAAGCTAAAAAATCCAAATCTTGATCAGGTGATCAGAAATTCTGTTACAATACCACACAATATGAGCTTGCTTGAGGCAAGGGATTTTCTATTAAGGCACAAAGTTGGAAGGCTCCCGGTTCTTGATAGTAATGAAAAACCAGTGGGCATCATCACAGAAAAAGACTTTGTTAGAGTAATCTACAAGATCGGAGGAAAATCGATTGAAAAGATCCTAGTCAGGGACTTTATGTCAAAAAATTTGGTTACCGTAACAAGGAAAGATACGATTTATCGCTGCGCAAAATTGATGCAAAATAACAAGATTAGCTCGATTTTGGTACTAGAAGATAATGGTACTTTGGCAGGGATAGTGACAAAAACAGACATTGCGTCAGTATTTCTGACCCAATCAGTTGGACCGCTCAAGGTTTCCCAGATAATGACTCCAAAGGTGGTCACTGTCATGCCTGCAGACTCTCTCCTTTTGGTGGAAAGTCTTCTTGTAAAATACAGGATATCAAGAATAGTGGTCGAGAGAAATAAAAAACCGGTTGGAATAATTACAAATAGGGATTTCATTCCGGCAAAAATGCCAAGATGGATAAGACAGTTTGCAGATCCAAAAGAGGTTGAAAATTTTAGGTTAAACCCACGCCCAGACGAATTTAAGATGAATCAGCTTTCATACATTTTATCATTCAGGGCAGAGGATATCATGACTCCAAATCCAATTACGGTTGGTGCAAGCGAGAATGTATCAACAGTAGTTCTCCTTATGATTAGAAATGGAATAAGCGGATTGCCTGTTGTCAGAAAGTCTATTTTGGTTGGAATCATCACAAAATCGGACATTGTGAAAGCTATTTCAGAAGAATAATCTTTAACTAAAAATTATAACGTAATGGAATATTTGTAAAAAAAATATAGTTATTTAAAATGTCAAAATAAGAATCTAACACTGATACTACGTATGTGTTACTAAAACCAAATTGGTTTTGTAAAAATTATGATTATTTATGCTATCCTTCTGCTGCGGATTTGCCACCATCTATGTTTAGGACAGTCCCAGTTATCCATCGCGCCTCTTCTGATGCCAAAAATATTGTTGCGCTAGATACATCACTCGGTTCACCGATTCTGTTAAGTGGTTGTCTTTCCTCCAAAACTTTTCTTGCTTGAGGATCTTCAAGATATGGTTTAATCATTCCAGCGTTGATTATCCCAAGGTTTAGACAGTTACATCTGATATTTTTTCTAGCATATTCAACTGCAATTGACTTTGTAAACATACTAAGAGCTGCCTTTGTTGCAGAGTAAACTGCCAAGTGTACTTTTGGGATTGCGCGCTCGCTTGATATAGAACCAATATTTATGATGCAACCTTCCTTGTTATCAAGCATTTTTGTAATTACTGCTTTTGTTATTTTGAATGTACCCAAGATATTGGTGTTAACCAAGTCCGCAATATCCGAATCCTTCATTTCATGAAAGTGAATGGCATCATTAATTTTTGCGGCATTATTTACAAGAATGTCAATTTTACCGTACTTGTCTACAACTTGTTCTACTACACTTAACACTTGAGATTCGTCAGTAATGTCACATGATATTGAAACTGCTGAATCTTTGTTTTTTATTGTTGAATGTGCTTTTTCAAGGGATTTGATATTTCTTCCAAGCATTATTACTGTGGCTCCTTCATCTACGAATCTTTTGGATAAGTCTATCCCGATATCGCTTGATGCTCCAGTTATTATTGCAACTTTATTTTGTAATCGCATATTTCACCTACTATGAAATGTCTTAAATCAATTGTGTTTTGAGTCATCTTTGGTTCTCTTATCTTAATTATTTGACTACCATGACTGGAATTGGCGACTTGTGCAAAACGTAGTTTGAAGTGCTGCCAAGGAAGATTTCCTTAATTGAGCCTCTCCCGCGAGAACCTATGATAACTAGATCTATTCCATTGGATTTGTTCTTTACATATCGAACTATGTTATATCCTGCGTTCCCAAAGTTGATTATTTGGACAAATTCAATATTATTTTGTTTTGTAATCCGTTTTGCTTTTTCCAGAACCTCTTTCGCATATTTTTCCTCCCCAATTTGGAGTTCAACCGGGGTTATCATTTGAACCTCTGTTACTGGAATAATTACAATAGAGTAAAGACAGACTATTTTGGCATTACATTTTTTTGCAAGAAAAATTGCAACATCTAGTGCTCTAAAAGAGTTATCTGAGCCATCCAATGGCACAAGAATCTTGCTGATCTTGTACAATATCGATATTCGGTTGTCAATCTAGATAAATACAGATAAGATTTTCATATCTGAATTTCATTCATGAAAATTGACCAGAAGAGTCATAATGTAATGATACCACACGAATAAAACATGAAGAAGGGAGTAGTTTATGATTACAAGGACTGGGATGAGATTGAGGCATTCACTACAACGCTAGTAAAAAAAATTTTAGAGAAAAAGATCAACTTCAAAAGGATATACACTATCAGTAGGGGTGGTCTTGTTCCATCACGTCTTGTTGCCGATAGATTGAACATAAAACAAATTTTGGTAGATGAAGAAACGATACCAGCCGGTTCCTTGTTTGTTGACGATATTTACGATACTGGAGAGACTTTTAGAAAAATAATTCAAAACGCAGAAGAACCAAACAGTATAGTTTATGCAACAATTTTTGCCAGAAGAAAAAAACGTTATCCAAAACAGCTAATTTATGCAAAACTCACAAAGAATAGCGAGTACATAGTTTATCCCTGGGATCGATTCGAACATGGGATACCGTATGAATCACATTAGAGCACCATATAGGAAAAAATAAGATTATTTTCGTTCAAGCATTATAAGAAAGATCATTATTCTTTTGGTTTCATTCGCAAAAGAATCTGTTCTGTAATTTTGCTCATCTCGTCATCTGAGCCTACACTGCACAACTTGACAATATCAGACGTAGTTACCATTCCGACAAGTCGATTGTCTTTGACTGCTGGGACTCTATGAATTCTGCGTGTTTTCATTAATTGTGCAAGATCCCATACAGTGTCATCAGGATTGATTACGACAAGTGGAGAAGACATCACCTCTTTAAGATTTGTTGACATGGGCTTTCCTTTGGCGATTATTCTTCTTACTAGATCGCGTTCTGTGATTATACCTACCGTAATACCATTTTCAAGCACGACTATTGCGCCAATTGAAGCATCATCCATCATTTTTGCAGCATCACTAACTGTCATGGAGGAGTCAATTGATATGACATTTTTTTTCATTATGTCACGAACTAATGCTGCGCACATAACAAAACAATTTGATTTGGTGTTTAAAAGGTTAAACCATGATTATCAAAGATAATACCATATTTATCGAAAATCAAGGCTGAATTTTGCATTAAATATTAAATATCATAATTATTTTGTGCATCTATGGTAATATTAGAAAAACTTGAAGGGTTTGAAGCGAAAAAGGCAAAAGAATCACTTGATCTGTTGCTTGAAACAAGGCAAAATGAATTCAAGGCGTTAGCTAATGGAATGGGGATGCCCACAACTTCAAAAGATTGGGAGCATATAATTTTGCAATTTTGTTTGGAGTTTAACGTATGCTTTCATATGTTGACTGTAGTTGATGGACCAAATGATTCAACCGAGGACAGTCACAATAAGATACACCAATGCATGACATTGCTAAGACAGATTGCAAGAGGAAAGACAAGCATGATTGAAATAACACATTTGCAGAATTTGGCATATACCATCGCAGAGGAATTTAAAACTGTTTACAAGCGATTGCAATAATCACGGATAAATTGCAATTTGGGATTCTATAAGATTGTGATATGCCCAAAGATACAACTCTCCTTTTGTGTGAGCCCATCGTATATGCGAGGCATATTCAGTTTTATCTTTGATTAGTTTTGGATATGCCCCCAATGGACATTTCTCGAAGTGATCCACTATATATTGAATAATTGCCTCTCGGTGTGTAGAAATATGGATGAACCATTGTTTTTTATCGGCATAAATTGATTTTGGATGCTCGCAAAACATACACAGTGCACGATTATGCATACTCATATTGATTTTTTACCACTGTACATCTGACGCTTTATCGATTTATTGTTTACATCAAATCCCAAGTTTGATATATCATTTCACAATCAAGACGGAACATAAGGCATGATTTGCAATTTTTGATGAAACACTGCCAAGGAAAAACTGTAATACTGCTCCAAGTCCTTTACTTCCAACAACTAGGAGATCGGTTTTTGCTTCTTTTGAAAACTTGATTATCTCATTTGCCACATTTCCTTCCTTTGTTACTATTTTTGGTTCAAAGCCCCCCTCGTTTGCTATTTTTCTGGCTTTTTCAAGCGTGGATTTTGCATATCTCCTTAGAATTTTGGCATATTCATTTCCTGCAAAGACGTCGGATTTTCGTGTCCTATCAACCACATGAATTAATGTTAGTTCAGAGTGGTATTTTTTTGCCAAGTTACATGCCTTTCTGATTGCATTTTCGGAATATTTCGATCCATCACAGCAAACAAGAATTTTTGAAAAATCACCTTTCATTTTAATTTAAAAATCAAAATAGAACATTTAACAGTAATGAAGATTTCGGAAATTGAAAAAGACAAGAATGTCAAGACACATTGCATCGCAACATCTTACATCGGGTTATTACATCCTCTTCTTGTCCACACGTACAAGATTGCTCTTGTACAAAGCAATGTACACATTGATCGTAGTTAAAGGCACAATATGATTCTCAGAGATGATAATTTTCAATTATTAGATGTGATAATCTTAGCAAGAGGTTTAAATTAAAATAAGAAAAACTCTACATCATGATTCAAAATAAAATTAAAAAAATTCTTGTTCCAATGGACGGATCTAAAACTTCATTTGCTGCTTTAGATAGTGCAATTGAGATAGCTCGGGCCTGTCATGCTACCATTCTAGGAGTTCATGCGATTTCGTTTCTTCCTACTGGTTTTATGCCATCTGTAGTTCCGTATGAAATCTATCAGAAAAAAGAAGCTGGAAAATTCATGGAAAATGCAAAGATTCGTGCAGCAAGAAAAGGAATCGTGTTCAAGTATACGATAACTTTTGGAAGTCCAGTAGAACACATTTTAAGCATTTCAAAATCCAAAAAATTTGATTTGATAGTAATTGGAGCGCATGGAAAGGGACGAGTAAAGGAGTTATTTCTAGGAAGTGTGTCAAATGCAGTTTTGCACAAGTCACGTGTCCCTGTAATGATAGTAAAATAGGCGATAAACCATGTTGTACGAAAGAATACTTGTTCCATTTGATGGTTCAAAATTTGCAAAAAAAGCGCTAGATGAGGCAATAAAAATAGCTCAAAATACAGATAGTGTACTCTATTTGTGTACGGTAGTAACTGTCAGTAATATGATTCCTCCAGGCTCATTGATTGGGCTTGTCAAGAATACAACTGCAAAAGAGTTACACTCCAAATTGATTAGATCGGCAAAGGCAGAAGCAGATCGAACGTTGAGCTATCAAACTTCTGTTTATTGTAAATCAAAAGGAGTGAAAGCCTACTACAAAATAGTCATTAATGGAAATATATCTGAAGAGATACTCAAGACTGCCAAACAAAAATTAGTAGATCTAATAGTAATTGGAAGTCAGGGATTACATGGAATAAGCAAGATCAAAACCTTGGGTAGTGTCAGTAGAAAGGTTTCAGAATTAGCAGACTGTGCTGTTTTGATTGTAAGATAATATCGGATTTATTTTGATTTGTATTTTTCCAGTATACTGATAACTATCTGATCAGGTATTTGATCAAACTTTCTATAAAATTGACCAACTGAAGAAAACTCCATTGGTGTTTCTAATGCAATTATTTGAATTCCGAATTGTTTGATAATTTCGTGAGTAACAAATGGGATTACTGGGGTCGCTAAGATTATTTCTTTGACTTGTTTTTGGAATAACCATTGCAGTATGGCACAGATAGTGGCTCCTGTTGCTATTCCATCATCCACTAAAATTATTGTTTTATCGTCAAAATTGTAATTGGTGTTTCCGCGATATGCTTCGATTTGTCTTGTGATCTCTGTTTTCTTTTTATTTATTTCAGCCTCAAATCTGGGATCATTTGCATATCTTTCCCATTCATGTCCATAATACAGAACACCGTCATAGGTTATTGCGCCTATTGCATATTCGGGATAATCTGGAGGAGTGATTTTTTTAGAAATTATGATATCTAATGGAAGACTTAGTCTTCTGGCAATTTCATCGCCTACGATTACACCCCCTCGCGGTACGGCAAGAATAAGGCATCTTTTGTCCTTGATAATCGGAATCAGTTTTTCTGCGAGAATCTTTCCTGCATGTAGCCTATCGTGCATCATTTTAGACGGTCAGTTGTGAAATAGTTGTCCTAGAATGTCAAGCTTCTGCTAACGCAAATACAACATCAGATTTTGTGATGATTCCCACAAGTTTGGCTTGTTTCACTACAGGAATTCCACTTTTTCATACACAGTCATGACAAGTGCGGCGATTGGATTGGGAGACCTAATTGTTACGGGATTTTAAGTTATTTTTGTTATTTTACAACAAGAACCGGAATAGGTGATTTGTGAGCCACATAATGTGATACGCTCCCAAGAAAGAGCTCTTTGACGTTACTATTTCCTCGCGATCCTAGTACTATCATGTCTATTTTGTTTCCTTTTGCATACGATGTGATTTTGTATCCTTCGTTTCCATTTACTATTTTTCCATAAAATAAAATTCCATTTTGTGCAGATCTTGTTTTTGCTTCTTCGAGAACCTTGTGTCCATTTTCCAAAAACATTTTTGCTAAACTAGATGAGGGTTTTCTGTAATTGATCGAAAACAGAGGAATTATGTAAACACCAAAAAGCGTTGCCTGACATTCCCTAGCAAGATAGATTGCTTCATCCAATGCTCGAGAGGATCCTTTTGAACCATCAAGCGCTACTAGGATTCTTTTGATTTTAGAGTTTACCAAGACTAAAAACGGTTATCTGGTCTAGGATTAAAAACACGCATTGATTATCTAAATTGATTTTCAGCGTTGATAATTCGCATACGATCTCATATATCAAATATCCATTATTCAATCAATGGCACAAACACCTCAAACAGTTCTTGTAAAAGACATAATGACAAGGGCAATAATTTCAGTTGATTCGTCAGTTACAGTAAATGAAGCTGCAAAGACGATGGAAAAGGCAGGAGTTGGCGCTGTTCTAATAATGGAAAAAAACACACCACTTGGAATCATGACAGACAGAGATTTCGCAATAAAGATTGCTGCGCACGCATATCCAATACAAACAAAGGTAAGGCAGGTAATGTCATCACCTCTTATTCATGTTGGACCGGATGATGAAGCTTGGGTTGCTGCAGACTTGATGTATTCCAGAAAAGTACGTAAGCTTCCAGTAATAGATGGAGATCAATTATTGGGAATTGTTACCGCGTCAGATATTGTCAAGCTCTTTACTGTATGTAATAAAGAAGATATGAGAAAAATGTACTATAGAGCACTTTCTAAAATATTTGATAATGACAATGAAGAAGCGGTTGCAAATTACTAATTATTTGATAAAATAACTCAACAAGTAGCCAACTACATAGGCTACAGTTGCTGCAATTCCTCCAACCATTAGGGTAGTTAGACCAGAACGGAAAAGTGATCTTTTAACAATTTTCCCTTTGATTATTCCTATTAGAAAAAATGCACCACCAGTAAAAACAACAGAATACAAAAAGCTGTCATAAACAGAAACCGATAAACCGGTAGTATAAAGAAAGATAAATGGGATTAGCGGAATAAGCCCAATTATATTAAATCCAAAAAAGGTACTTAATGCAGTATCAGTTGGTTTTCTACCATCTTCGATTAGACCAAGCTCTTCTTTCATCATTGTATCTATCCAAACTTTTTTTCTTGCAGTTATCACTCTGACAATTTCATCCAAAAGATCACTTGTGAATCCTTTTTTTGCATAAATATCACGTATTTCTTGTTTTTCAGATTCTGCCATGTTGTCAATTTCCCATTCTTCTCTTTTTCTTTCCTTCTGGATGAATTCCATTCTAGCTTTTGACGCCTGGTAATTTCCAATTGCCATTGAAAATCCATCTGCAAACAGATTGGCAAAACCAAGAATAAGTATAACCATTGGTGATAATGATGCACCAATTGCTCCTGCAACTATGGCAAAAGTCGTTACAGAGCCATCTATGGAGCCATACACAAAGTCCTCCAAATGCCACTTCATTGATTATTAAAATATACTACAGGATTAAAAACAAATGAGAAAACTCAGATTTGATAATAATAAAGTTATTTGAATAGCGACTTTATTTTTGCCAATTCATCTTTAATCGAGTCAATTTTGGAATCAATGTCAGTTTGTGGTGATCCATTCTTTATCAAATTCCTCAAGTCAACTCTTAGCATTAACTCGGTTTTTTCCATTAGTTGTCTGTCTTTGGATGCAATTTTTCCTTCAATATACTCATAATTTTCCAAGTATGCAGTACTAGCAAGGGTAAACGCCGCATCCTTGTCTCCACTCT
>DATBQZ010000153.1:0-4490 GCA_036560565.1 Candidatus Nitrosotenuis sp. | reverse complement strand
AAAAATTACAATCTTCCTGATTTTATTCTAAAAAAAATAGCAAAAGAATGCGGCTCTGATCTTCTGGAACGGGGCAGACTCGATGACAGGCTGCAAAGCATGAACGACATAGCCCTTACAATGCTGCACAAGATTTTCATTGACTGTGAAAGCGACGTCGGAGGCAAGTTTGCAGATTACAGATTTTTTGCATATGTGTCCAGCATGTACCACAAGTGCGATATTTTGATTAACGAATCCATTCCAGGTGCGTCTGGAAAAAACCACAAGGTCCCAGTCGCGGTAAAGAACAACGGCATGTACATTGCAGTCGCGTTTAACAAGTCAACTGGAACCCCGGTCCAGAAAAGAGAGGCAATCAAGTTTTACGGAATAATAGATGACGTCAAAAAAGGCGACCACGGCACAATGCTAACAGACGCAATCTTTGGAACGTCAGTCGGCTTCAAGGGAGACTCCCTAGTCGAATTAGAAAGACTGTCCAAGACCAGAAAGACAGACGCAGAATCAAGACTAGAAATCAAGACTGCAAACTTTGAGAACAGAATTTACTCTGTGACAAAGTGCACCTAAATCCAGATATCAAGATTCCAATTTGATCTTGACTTTGTCAAGAATTCTCTCACTCCACTTTATCGAATTTTTGGCTTCCTCTGGACTCATAAAATCGGGCTGGTATTCTGCAGTGTTTTTGAGATTACGTAGTGAAGAAAACTGCTTTTTGATTTCATCGTATTCTTTTGGAACAAGAATGCCTTTGATTAGTAATAGGACCTCGTCGTGTTCGCCTGATGCCCTCAATCCTTTTTCTTGTGTGGTAAGTGCATCCAACGCATTAATTGCGCTGTGAACAGCATTAATCACGACAGCATCATATTTTTTCTGCGACAAGGCATATCTGGCTACTTCTAGCAGATTTTCTGCCTTCGTGAGATAGTTTTGCGATTTTTTCCTATCCACAGGCTTTGTCATTTGATCATGTCCGCCAGTTCTTTGCCAGTAATCAGAACGTGATCTTTGATAATCGATCTAATCAGATCACTGTTTTTCTTTGATCTAAGCTGTTTTTCAGAAAATATCACATGTGAGACTTTTGTATGAAACATCAAAGATATTTCTTCAGCAATTCTTGAGACAGATTCAATTGCTTGGTCGTAGTCATTTGATATTATCAGGAGATCAATATCACTGTCTTCCTTTTCTTCGCGTCTTGCCACGCTTCCAAAAATCACTGCCGAGATGATTTTCTTAGAGTTCAGATTTTTTTTAAGAATCATGATTACTTCTTGAAGCGAGTGTTGTTCTGCTTTGAAAATTTGCTCTACTATTTTATTTAGAACGTAGCTTTTCTTGTTTAAAGATACTTGATGGGCTTTGCCTACAGGTTGGACTTGGACTATGCCAAGATTTTCTAGATCGTTTACGGTTGAAGCTGCTTCAGTATGTGATATGCCTGCATCTTCTGCCAACAGCCTAATGGTAAAGACTTTGCCCTTATGACCAACTAATGCACGTAGTACGCTAATCGATCCCTTGTTCCCAAGCACTTGTTCTAGATAGTCATGTAATATCATATGGAAGATTTTTCTTACATATGGAAGATTTTTCTTACATATAACTTTTAGCGAGACATCTTTGCAGTTTCCCACATGTGTCCAAGTCAAGCAAACTTAATTGCCGGTTTTCAGATTGTATGGTTTCCTTTGCTTATCACAGTAATGTCTTGAGCTTTTTCCTGATATCGGCAATCTTTTGAGAGTTTAGGCCGTCAAGGATTTCTTCTACGGCAATAACGAATCCCTTGGTTTTGGCAATCACGTTTGACGATTCTATTTTGACTTCAGCGTTATAGTATTGTGCATCCACTCTGTCTTCCTTAGATTGTCTCAGATCCTGCATAAGCTGCTGTGAGATGTCACTTCCAAACAGATAACTGAATATCGTGATGGTGCAGTCATGTATCTCGCACTTTATTCCGATTCTAGACAGCAGTGCGTAGATGACAAAATATTTTGCATAGTAACTGGCAGATACGGTCCATTCATCGAGTCCTGCTTTGGCGTTAACGTCCATAGACTGCAAAGCTATTTTTGACTTTTTCAGGTATGCCTTTTGCAGGTTTTCTGATTCAGTGACAAGCTTGATGCCCTTCTTTTGCTTTGCACACCATTTAAGATAATTTTTGTCAGACCGCATAATACCTCCACATTACTTCGCAGAATTGGTCTATTCCTTTTAGAAGGACGTGATTAGAGACAACTTCGCTTACCAGGGGATCCTTGTTTTTCAGCCCGCTTAGAAATTGCGCCTTGTTTGAGAATTTCATGTTTATGTCCCTGCCCACAAGATCCGAAGTCTCCAGTGCGATTTTTTTATCGATTTTTTCCTCACCTATGACAAACAAATCCACGTCGCTTTCCTTGGTGTGTCCCCCTTTTACAAAGCTCCCAAACAGAACAAGAGATTCGTCTATTCTTGGATTCATTTCGTCTAGTATCTTTTTTATCAAAAAATGTTTTTTAAGATATATGACAGAAATGAAGCTTTCTGCCATGATCAGATAATATTTTGTGATCACATTGTTTAGGTTCAAAGCATATTCTTTGTTTCTGCCTCTAAGAATGCTCGATAGAACATTAATTCTCTCCAGTTTTTTGAGTTGGATTTGAACAGATTTAACATCCACGTCGGTTTCTCTTGCTATTTCCCTTACGTGAATAGATTTCACATAATTGTCAGCATAAAGGCCTATTATTTTCAGGGTAGTCTGTGTAATGTTGTATTCTTCCAACATATGTTGTATAAATACAACAGATAACTTAAAGTTTGTTTTTATCAGACATATAGATGGCAGGCGCACTAAATCCACTGCACGCCCTTACTTTCATAATACTTGGTTTTTGCCCTGGAATGCCTTGGCCTCACATGCAGAATAGAATTGCAGCAAGGACATTTGGAATCATCCCATTTCAGATATACATCGCATACTCCGCACCTTTTCTGCCCGTTGTACCTAAGTGATATCTCTCCTAGAAATTCAGAATACTTTGTCTTGCATATTCCCTTGCACACCAGCATGGTATGATTAGGATTTGCGAAAATTAAAGAGGCAGGTGATTCTATAATGACCTAAAGCCGGTCGTATCGATTGTCATGAAATATGGCGCGTCTTCTGTCTTTTCAAAGTTCTTGTCATAGTGCTCAAACTGCAGAGCGTTGAAGGTGTGCTGCGTCCAAACATCGTGGATTGCTTCTGCGTGCTTTTTGAATTTTTTTTTCATCAGGAACACGGGAGATAGTTCGTGTGAGACAAGCGTGCAGTTTTTTTCTGCCAGAAACAAAGTGTCGTTTTGCTCTTTTGGCTTTTGCCACAGAGTCATGCCAAAGTTTTCCGCATAGTATCCCTCGCAGGTGCAGTCAGTCCACAGAGGGCGGAAATGGCTCAGGTAGAAATGGAATATGTCGGTGCCGCGCATCCTGTGATCATCTAATAGTGCACTGATGTCTATCTTTCTCAGGAGGCTTGCCTTTCCTGTCGCCATTACATCGCACTGTATGTCAACGTCTTCGGAAAATACGTCCTTTATCCATTTTTTGTAAAACTGCGCCATCTGCTTGACGTATTCAAATTCAAAATCGCGCTTGCCGAGATCGTCCTTGTTTATGACAAATACAAAATGTAAGAGCATAAGAAAAAGAGATGATTAAGATTGGCCTTCAATGCCCATCAGGGTCAGTGTAGATCGAATTTTCTCTATCTTTCGAATCTTCCAAGTGATGGTTTCGCGTAGCGCTTCAACTGTTGGAGACTCGATTTTAGCCAAGATGTCGTATGCACCGAATGTGCCATGAACCTCTTTTACTCCTTCCAGGGATTTGAGTTGCTTTATGATCGCTTCTTCAGATCCGAGTTCGCAGTTTATTAAAACATAAGCTGTCGCCATGATTAAGATATACACCCCGGGATATATCAATAAACCTATTGCTATTTCTATTTCTGGGAAATTTTGATGATTTCGTCCCAGATTTTGGGCGGCACCTGCATGACAGAGAGTCTCGATATGCGCAACAGATCCCAGTTTGCAAACTTGGCATTCCCCTTTATCTCATCTAGTGTTACAGGCCTTGCAAGTCGCTTTTTGAATTTCACGTCAATGGTGATATATCGCGGATTTTTTTCCTTTGGGTTTGGATATGGGTCTGATGTTATTTCCATTATGCCCATCACCTGTCGCTCTGTTCCAGTGTGGTAGAAAAATGCAAGATCGCCTTTTTTCATCTGTCGCATGTGCTTTAGCGCCAGATTGTTGTGTACGTCGTCCCAGGAGGTTTTCTTTTCTTTTTCCAGGGAATCAAAATTATAAGAGCTTGGCTCTTGTTTTCCAAGCCAGTAATTTGTCATGATATCAGGATTTTTTCAAAACTAATAATTCTTTTACTATGAGGTAATGAGGTTCTTGAATCACCCAAACTTAGTCAGAACTGAGATT
>DATBQZ010000152.1:0-8559 GCA_036560565.1 Candidatus Nitrosotenuis sp. | reverse complement strand
GTACAGAAAGTTTAACGCCACCACAGATTCAATGCATCGCCGAGTGATAAAGGGAATTAAGAAAATTTGAAGATCATAATCGAAAGTTTATGAAATCATTGTTTTTTAAGATCATCTTAGAAGTCCATTTTGATAATCTGAGATGAACTCTTCTCTAGTTATTCCACAATCATCTAGAATTTGTAGCATTAAACCAGTCCCAAGTTCGTCACTTTTTGACGGGATTGATGTGAATTTGTGCTTATTGTTATGTTATAAAGAAACATGACTTCCTTTTCTACGAGATATTTGGAATCCCTTTTTATTAACAAGATATTTGATTAACTGATTACCGGAAACTCGAGGAATCTTGCCCATTAATACTTGTGGATAAATTTAAGACTAAAACTTTTGTCTTTGTTCAGATGATCTACCATAAGTTCGATTGCTTCTTTGATGTTATCTTTTGCTTCAGATTCTGTCTTGCCTTCAGCATTTGCATGAAGATCATCACATCTTGCAAAGATCATTCCATCTTCATCCTTATCTAAAATTACTTGATAGGTTTTTTTGGATACAGTAGAAGGTTGCATCTATAATACAACGCGTGTATGAGATATAAAAAGAATAGTACACAATTGACTACAAGGTCATCTTTGTTTAAATAATTTCTTGTACTAAAAATATAACTGTAAATTAGTTAAATGCACGTTTTCCAGAAATTTATCTTTAGTTTAATTTGTGTTTAATCAATTAAAATATTTGCGTAAAAATCATTTGTTTCTTTCGTGATGGCATCAAACTAGTTTAGACATATTTTATAACTTAAGAATTATGAAAAGAATTGGTTAACAGGATATTGTTGTAGATACGTGTCGTCTTATTAATTCGGAGAGAAATTCGGTAGACCATGGTTTTTCCAACAGATAAATGGCACATGCTGATTTTACTTCCTTCCATCTGGCATGATCGGCAAAGCCAGTCATCATGATGATATTTGCATTTGGAAATTTGGCCCTTATTTTAAAAAATGCATCATACCCATCAAGTATTGGCATTTTCACGTCCATGAATACAAGATTTGGTACATATTTTTCAAATTGCGAAATAGCTTCTTGTCCATTATTTGCTGAAATTGCATTATATCCTAACGTTGTTATTACTTCAGACATGATTTTTAGAAGCTCAGCATCATCATCTGCAAAAAGAATGCTTTGTTTTCCCATAATGATAGCTAGTCATCATTCCATATAGGTTTGGGGTATTTGAAAATCAGAAAAATGACTTTCTGAAATAGGCAACGATAATTTGATAAAACCTAGGCATTAGTTGGGAATACTAGACATTAGTTGGGAATAGGTGTAAATTAGGAATGTAGCAACATCAGATAATCTTAAGTCAAACTAAAACAAACATCATTAAGTGAAGTATTCAGTTAAAAAACACAATAATTCCAGAATCGACATAAATCCAAAACAGACCAAAAAAAGTGCAACAAAACAGACCGATGCCGGAAGAATAAATTTTCTAAATGCAGAGCTGGAAGTTGCAACTGATCGAATACATACACAAGACGCGGAGCTGGAAAAATCTGCAAAATTATCTGCAATAGGTTTGCTGTCAAGTCAAATTGCTCACGATCTTAGGTCCCCCCTATCCATAATCGAATCATCTCTGTGGCTACTTAGACAAAAAGACTTGACCGAATTTCAAATTGACAAACTTGATGTCATAGACAGGGCCATCAATAAAATGAAAAGTGAAATAACCAGGACATTAAGCTTTGTAAGAAATACTCCATTAGAAATAGAAACATGTTTGATTTCAGATATTATTCGTTCTACACTTTCGAACATTATTTTGCCCAAATCTGTAAAGATAAAAATTGTTAATTGTAATGTGAGGATAGACTGTGATCCTAAAAAGCTAGAGATTGTATTTACAAACTTGTTTAATAATGCATCTGACGCAATGAGTAAATCCGGAGACATAACTATAGAGGTAACTGAAAACCAAGATTCAACTACCATTAAAATACAGAATTCCGGACCTACTATTCCCAAAGATGTATTGCCGAAACTGTTTATGCCTTTATTTACCACCAAACAGACTGGAACTGGGCTTGGCCTTTCAAGCTGCAGAAATATCATAACCCAACATATGGGAACGATAACTGCAAGTAGGGAGCCAACCGTTTTTACCATTACGATACCAAAAAA
Organism: Candidatus Nitrosotenuis sp.; assembly: GCA_036560565.1. Classification (GTDB taxonomy): domain Archaea; phylum Thermoproteota; class Nitrososphaeria; order Nitrososphaerales; family Nitrosopumilaceae; genus Nitrosotenuis. The sequence goes on along the minus strand of DATBQZ010000152.1, from coordinate 6,361 downwards.
CTTAGCATCGGTTGCTAAGAGCACTTGACTTTCCAAAACTACCCGAAAATCGACTTTAAATTTTTCAAAATATATAAAAACTGAGATTTTTTAGTTTTATGCCATACGATCTTAGTTTTGGTTCTTTTTTGTCTTAATGGATCAATCCATATTGAAATTTTTAAGTTAATTTGATACTTTCCATAAGTTTATCTTTAGTTTCATTGCGAAATCGATTTACTTGCAAGTTCCAATATGTAATTTCGATGCAAAAAATGCAATTCTGTGTCCCCAGTGCGAGTCAAAGGTCGAATCAGGCCAGCTGACAAAAGCAGATGTGGATGCATCAATAAAGCTCGCAAAGCTTGCAAAGACAAATTCGGAAATAGACAAGTTTTCATTGTTTTCATGCAGAGAGGTGTCAGGCGACTTTGTGATATACTTGTCAAAGACAGATATCGACACCATCAGGCAGAGCAGGGTACTCTACAGAACGCTGCAAAACGAGTTTTCAGGTAAGATTTGGCTTGTAGAGTCGGAGGCAAATGATAGAAAATTTATCGAGGACTTGTTCTTCCCAACAAGAATTTTGTCAATAAATGTGGTTTGGGTTCCAGGTGGAATCCAAAAAACCAAGGTTATCATATCTGGAAAGTGGACTAGAAAGTTCCCAATCGACACAAATCGAGTCATAAACATTGTAAAACAGGTACGACAGTTGGATATAGTAATAGAATTTGAGGATGGTCAGCGAAAATGAAATTCAAGAAAACCCACAACATTGACGAAATATCGGCAAGTATGGAAGGTCAAGATGTTGTAATTGGCGGATGGGTAGAAGACCTCAGAAAGCTTGGAAAACTTGCGTTTCTCACAGTGCGTGATGTGACGGGGCTTGCCCAAGTAATTGTTAAAGACGCCACAAGCATTCCAGAGGATTTGACAAGACAGAGCGTCATCATGGTGAGCGGAACAGTCCAAAGCACAAAGGCCCGAGATTTTAAATTCGAAATAAAGGCAAACGGAATTGACATCTTGACAAAAGCAGTACACCCGCTCCCAATCGATCCAATTGGAAGGCTTGAGAGCAACATCGACAACAGACTGAATGCACGGGCATTAGACTTGAGAAACCAAAGGGTTGCGGCGATTTTTAAAATAAGGCACCACGTCTTGGCATCTTTGAGAAAAAGACTTTCAGAAAAAAGATTCATCGAGGTGACAACACCAAAAATAATAGGCAGTGCAAGCGAGGGCGGCGCAAATCTGTTTTCACTAGAGTATTTTGGCAAAAAAGGATACCTTGCCCAAAGCCCGCAACTATACAAAGAACAGCTGACAATCGGCCTTGAGCGAGTGTTTGAGATTGCATCGTTTTATCGCGCAGAAAAATCCCACACCGGCAGACACCTGAGCGAGTTCACCAGTATAGATATCGAGGCTGCATTTATGGACTACACAGATGTGATTGATGTTTTAGAATCGCTTGTCATTTCGGTGTTCAAAGATGTTGTGGAAAATTGTGCCGAGGAGCTGAAAACCTTGGAGCGGGACCTAAAAGTTCCACAGCATCCATTTGAGAGGGTCACATACCAACAGGTCTTAGGAGAATTGGCAACAGAGGGAATCACCATCCAGTTTGGCGAGGATCTTTTAGATTCGCATTTGAAAATAGTAGGGAATAATCACCCAGGGTTTTTCTTTTTGATCGACTGGCCGATGAAGCTAAAGCCGTTTTATATTCATGAAAAAGACGAAAACCCAGAACTGTCAAGGTCGTTTGACTTGCAGTACGGGTATTTGGAATTATCATCAGGTGGTACGAGACTCCATGATCCTGGCAAGCTAAAGTCGCGCCTTGCAGAACAAGGGCTGGATCCTGCAAACTTTGAGGATCACATAAGGACATTTGACTGGGGCATGCCGCCGCACTCGGGGTGGGGAATGGGACTTGACAGACTAATGGCAGTAATAATTGGAACAGATAATGTCAGAGAGGTCGTCTTGTATCCACGCGACCCAGAAAGACTAAGCCCATAAAAAAGATAAATCTAAAGAAAAGAAAAAACCCTAATTGGCAACTTGCGAATTTTGCAGCTCCAGGTTCGGCGATAGAAAATGTTACTTTTGCCAAAAGCAAGTCTGTACGTCCTGCATGACAGATGACAGAACTAGATGCAAAAAATGCTACATCGACAAGCGAAAACTAGGCTTAAAGTCAATAATCAAGAAAAACAAGATAATTGTAGGGTTTGTCGCGTTTGTGTGGTTTTATGCAGTGTTCCCAGGACCGCTGATCCCAGGACTCCATCAAGGATATTATGTGATTTTTGTAATTGCTGCAATAGTATGCATGATACCTCTTTGCCTGATGATGTTCTTCTGGTCAAGGCATCCGCCTGCATCAGATGTCTGACTAGAGTAAAGAAACGATTTCCTTTGTGAATTCTTTTGTTGTCTTGTCCCCGCCAATGTCGCGAGTCTTTGTGCCATTTTTGACAACATCAAATACAGCACGCTCTAGTCTTTGTGCAACCTCAAGGCATTTTTTGTCATTGTGTTTTGCCCCAAGCCACTCAAGCATCATCTTTGCAGACAAGATAAACGATGAGGGATTTGCAATTCCCTTTCCTGCAATGTCAAATGCCGCGCCATGTACTGGCTCAAAGAGTGCAAAATTATCTCCAATGTTTGCCGCAGGAGCCATGCCAAGGCCTCCAACTACCTCTGCAGATTCGTCAGAGAGGATATCGCCAAACAAGTTTGTCGTAACTATGACATCAAATGACTCAGGCTTTCTAATCAAATTCATCGCACACGCATCAACATACATTTGATCAAACTGGATGTCGGGGTATTCTCTTGCTACATTTGCGCACATTCTTGAGAATAATCCGTCGGTTTTGCGCATTACGTTTGATTTGTGGACACATGTGACCAATTTCTTTTGGTTCCTTCGCCTTGCAGTCTCAAAGGCATATTTTGCAATCTTTTTTGATGCAGCTTCTGAAATAATTCTAAAGGCAACTGCCACTCCCTCCATTTCAAATTCTTGCCCAGTGTAGAGGTCTTCGGTATTTTCACGCACTATTACCAAGTCGATGTTATCCTTTAGCGCAGGCATGTGTGGATATGACTTTGCAGGCCTGATGTTTGCATAAAGATCAAGCATTCTACGCAATACTACAATCACGTCAGCTGCGGATTCCCCTACTGGTGCTTTCATACACGCGTCTGATTTTTTGATTGAATTCAAAGTATCGTCAGGAAGAGCCTTGCCAAATTTTGCAAGCGCTGCATCACCGGCAGATAATTTCTCAACGTTGAATTTTACTCCGAGTTTGTCGTGAATTCTTTCTAATACAGCAATTACGGACTCGGATAGTTCAGGCCCAATACCGTCGCCAGTGATTAATGAGATATGGTACATTTTAAAAAGCAGCTAACTGCCAATCTTTTTTTGTTTTAGTGTTTTCTTTAACATGATTCTATTAATTCCATCAATCATTGCCTGAACGCTTGTCGTGACAATGTCTTCGCCAATTGACTTTGCAGAAGACATGTTGCCAAACGCATCTTCTACCTTTATTGTCACTTCGCACAATGCAGCGGACCCACCAGAAATAGAGTCAAGCTTGTACTCTTTTACTCTAACTTTGGAAATCTCTCCCGTGATCTTTTGGATTGCGTTTAGTGCAGCGTCTACGGGGCCCACCCCATAATCAGTTCCAACATAGTCAGTGCCATCGATGTTAAGCTTGACAAACGCATACGGCATTGTTCCAATTCCTGTAGACACAGAAAACCCAGTTAGCTGTACAATTCGTTTTATTGCGTGCTCTCCAAGAATTTCGTTTGCAATCGAAAGTAATTCTACATCTGTGACGTGCTTTCCTTGATCACCAATTCCCTTTACCTTGTCTAGGATCAATCGGAGCTGGCTCTCGCTTGGCTTTACGCCGTATTCCTCAAGCATTGCAGATATACCATGGATTCCTGCATGTTTTCCAACCTGCATCCACCTAGTGCGACCGACAAGTTCTGGGCTGATTGGCTCATACGTGAGCGGGTTGCTCAATATTCCATGTGTGTGAATTCCCGATTCATGGCCAAATGCGTTTTCACCAACAATTGCCTTGTTTGGCTGCACGGTAATCCCAACTAGATTTGAGACATACCTTGATGTTTCATACAATAGTTTGGTCTTGATTCCAGTTTCCCATTTTTGTTCAAACGGTAGGCATTGCAACGCCATTACAAGTTCCTCAAGTGATGCATTTCCTGCACGCTCACCAATCCCGTTAATCGTAACATGTGCACATTGTGCTCCTGCTTGGATTCCAGAAATCGCATTTGCCACTGCCAATCCAAAGTCGTTGTGACAGTGAACGCTTACTGGTAATTTGGATGCGGCAATCGCGTCCTTTGTTATTTGCGTCATGTATTGTGGCGTAGCGTATCCAACTGTGTCTGGAATGTCTATTCTGTCAGCTCCTGCCTTTGCCACTTCGGAAAATACTCGCTTTAGGAATTCACGGTCTGATCTTGTTGCATCTTCTGCTGAAAACTCTACCTGCAACCCGTGTGCCTTTCCATATTCTACTGCCTCAATTGCTTTTGCGAGTGCCTCGTCTCTAGTCATCTTTAGCTTGTACTGTAAGTGAATGTCAGATGTTGCAATGAAAGTATGGATGTAGTTTAGTCCGCAATCTATTGCCGCATCGATGTCTTTTTTGCTGGTTCTGGCAAGGCCGCAGATTTCTGCAGAAAGGTTTGCCTTTGTTATTAGCTTAATCGCATGTTGTTCCCCGTCAGATATGATTGGAAATCCTGCTTCTATTGCATCAACACCAAGTTCATCGAGTTTCTTTGCAATCGAGAGTTTTTTTTCTGGAGATAGTGCAACGCCAGGCGTTTGTTCTCCGTCCCGCAAGGTGGTATCGAAAATTCTAACTCTCAATCTCCGCCCCTCTGTAATGCCGCAACTCCAGTTTTTGCCATGTCCAAGATATCATATTTGGATAGCAATTCCTGAAGGTTATCTATTTGATCAGGCGTGGCAGTTAGCTCAAGCATGATGGAGTCTTTTCTCGCATCGTGAATTTTTGCCCCAAATGAGTTTGCAATATTGTTTATTTCCATGGTATCTGTCGCCGTTGTTATTTTTACTCTAAATAAGACCAATTCTCTATATACGGTTTTTTTGTCATCTAGGCGCTTTACCTCTATTGTGTCAATCATTTTGTCAAGCTGCTTTACGATTTGTTCTATTTGCTTTTCATCGCCGATTGTAGTGATTGTCATCTTGGAGAACTCTGGGTTTTGCGTGGTTCCAACCGAGATGCTGTCTATGTTAAAGTTCCTTGATCTAAAAAGATGAGTTACCTTAAAGAGAATCCCAGGTTTGTTTTCAACAAGTATTGAAAGTATTGCCCACATTTCAAATCACTACGATGGTAATATCATGTCCTTAAGTGAGGTACCAGGTGCAACAAAGGGAAGTACGTCTTCTTCTGGGTCAATTGGAATATCAATTACGGTTGCGACATCGCTTTTTAGTCCTGCCTTGATTGCGTTGCCTAACTCATCGAGGTTTCCAACTCTTATTCCCTGTGCCCCGTATGATTCTGCTAGCTTGACATAGTCAGGACAGTGTTTTTGATCAACGCCAATCATCCTCCTATCATAGAATGTTCTCTGCCACTGGGCAACCATTCCCAAGGTGTAGTTGTTTACTAGAAATACAATTACAGGCAAGTTATCTAAAACTGATGTCGCCAACGAGTTTTCAGTCATGTTAAAGCTTCCATCGCCTGCAATATCCACTACAGGCAAGTCAGGTCTTGCAGTTTTTGCGCCAATCGCTGCTGGGAATCCCCACCCCATTGTACCAAGACCAGTTGAGCTAAAAAATGTGCCAGGATGTATCACATCGTAGAATAATGATGCCCACATTTGGTGTTGCCCTACTTCGGTTGTGACAATTGATTGGTGCGGTAATACTTCGCGCAATTTTCTCAAGATTCTTGCCGCGGTAAGCTCGCCAGGATGTAGCTTCAAGTTTTGTTTCCAGTATTCTTTTACCTCAGTTACGTGTTCAAACCACGCGTTGTGTTCTGATTTTTTAGTCGCCTTTTGAAGTAACAATCTGACAAATATTCTCAAAGACGCCTTGACATCGCCGACCACTGCAACGCTTGTGGTTTGGTTCTTGCCTATTTCGGCAGGGTCCACATCAAGGTGGATGATCTTTAGGTGCTTTTCAAATTCGGTAAATGTTCCAACTGATCTGTCAGAGAATCTAGTTCCAATCGCAAGAACGCAGTCTGCTTCGGCCATTATTTTATTTGCCTCCGCATGACCGTGCATGCCTATTGGGCCT
>DATBQZ010000151.1:0-4257 GCA_036560565.1 Candidatus Nitrosotenuis sp. | reverse complement strand
CAAGATAAAAGAATTTGTAGAGCCGGTAAAAATTGCAGACTATTTCCACGAGGAGATAAAATCTGGAATGATAGAGATGGGATACTCTATTGACTGGAGGCGGGAATTTACCACAATTGATCCTGCATATCAGAAGTTTATAGAGTGGCAAATCAATACCCTGAGAAAAAAGAACCTAATCATACAGGGGTCTCACCCTGTAGGGTGGTGCCCAAAGGACCAAAACCCAGTATCGCAGCACGACACACTTGGAGATGTGGAGCCAGACTTTACCGAATACATTTTGATAAAATTCGTCCATGATGACTACATCATACCTACTGCAACACTCAGGCCGGAGACTCTCTTTGGAGTAACAAACCTTTGGGTTAATCCAGACATAGTTTACAAAAAGATCAAAGTTGATGGAGAAAACTGGATAGTCAGTGCAGAATGCGCCCACAAATTGGAATATTTGGACAAGAAGGTAACATATGAAGGAGAAATAAAAGGCTCTGAGCTTTGCGGAAAGAAAGTCAGGATTCCCCACAGAAACGATTCCGCAATGATGCTTCCAGCCAGTTTTGTCGAATCCCACACTGGAACTGGCATAGTGATGTCGGTTCCGGCTCATGCGCCGTTTGACTATCAGGCCTTGCAGGATTTGAAAAATTCCAATAAAGATTCATCCCTTGCAGGAGAAATTCAAAAAATAGAGGCAATTTCCATCATAGAGACAGATGGATATGGAAACGTCCCGGCAAAGGAAGCAATTGACAGACTTGGGATAAAGGACCAAAACGACTCCAGATTAGAAGAGGCAACAAAGGAAATCTATGGAAAAGAATTCTACGGTGGAAGGCTAAAGCAAAACACAGGCCAGTTTGCAGGAAAAAAGGTAGCAGATGCAAAAGACATAGTAAAGGAATGGCTAATCAGGGAAAAACTTGCAGACATTTTGCTAGAGCTAACAAATGCGCCTGTCCGATGCAGGTGCGGCGCAGAGTGTGTTGTCAAAATTCTAAACAACCAGTGGTTTTTGAATTATTCAGATAAGGCATGGAAGGAAAAGGCAACAAAATGTCTTGATGAAATGAGCATCCTTCCCCAGGAAATAAGGCCTGAATTCAATTATGTGATTGGATGGTTACGAGAAAGGGCATGCGCAAGACAGCACGGCCTTGGGACAAAACTTCCATGGGACAAGGACTGGATAGTAGAGAGTCTTTCGGATTCTGTTATCTACATGGCGTACTATATCATTGTGAAATTTGTCAACAACAACGAGATAAAGCCAGAAAGCCTAGGGCAGGAATTTTTTGATTACGTCTTTTTGGGTCTAGGCAGCTCAGATATAGTGTCAGAAAAGACAAAAATTCCAAAAGAAAAAATCGAGCAAATCAGAAATGAGTTTTCGTATTTTTATCCCGTAGACTCGAGGCATTCGGGGCGCGACTTGGTGCCAAACCATTTGACATTTTTCATACTGAATCACGTAGCTATTTTCCCAGAAGAAAACTGGCCGCAGGAAATTGTAGTAAATGGATCTGTCCTAATGGACGGAAAAAAGATGTCAAAGTCCATGGGCAACATCATCCCATTGCGAAAGGCGATTCGAGATTACGGCGCAGACCCAATCAGACTGGCAATAATAATATCAGCAGAACTTCTCCAGGATGCAGATTTTAATTTGGAATCAGTGTCAGGAATAAAGCACAAACTGGAATCATTGCTGGAAGAATGCTCAAGGCTAAAGCCAGAAAAACAGGATAAATTAGAGCCAGAAGACAAGTGGATAAAAAGCAAGCTGCAGAGTGCCGTATCAGACCTTACATCATCAATTGAAAAGATGAGATTGCGGGAAGCACTTCACAATATTTTATTCTCATTTGAATCAGACCTACAATGGTACATGAAAAGGGTAAACGCAAAACAAAGAACGAACATTTCTGGAATCCTACACGAGATAAACTCCATCAGGGTAGCAATGCTGTCCCCGTTTGCGCCACACGTTGCAGAGGAAATGTGGGAAAGACTTGGTCATTCAGGAATGGTCTCAACATCAAGCTGGCCCCAGGCATCAGAAAAAATTGACAGCTACGCAATACAGTCAGAGGAACTCTTAAAGTCAATCATTGGCGATATTGCAAATATTCTCAAGGTAACGAAGATCACACCGCAAAAGATTACCATCTATACGGCAGATTCGTTCAAGTCAAAGGCATACCATTTCATCTTGGATAAAATCATGAGCGGTCAGACCAACATGGGCGTAATAATGAAGGACCTGATTGCAAACAAAGAGACAGAGGAGATAAAGAAAAACCCAGACTTTGTGCAAAGAACCATAAAAGATATTTTGTCAGAATCAACTGATCTAAGAAAAACAAAACTAGAGATTTTAAATTTTGATGAAAAGGAATTGATTGCAAGCGAACTATCTGGACTGGTCAAGACTGACTTTGGTGTAGAGCTGCAAGTATTTTCCGAATCAGATCCCGGCAAATACGACCCAAAGAACAAATCTAAAACTGCAAGGCCTTTCAAGCCAGCCATACTGATAGAATAGATTATCAAAAAATGGTCTAAAAAATATTCAAAGCTTGTCGCTAAAGTGTTTGGTTTGCTCGTCTACTCTATCTTGGAGCGAGTCTTTTTTGTCAGGAAATGACTCGTTGTTTGATCTTTTTTTCATCTTTTCATCGTGTTCTTTTCTTGCATGATGCAGTCGGTCTTTTTCGTGAACGAACTCTTTCCCACATTGAGTACAATTTACAATCGTTTGATGATGAACGTGTCTTGCATGATGCATTAGATCATCATCTGTTGCAAATTTCTCATCGCATTGATCACATTTTTTTTTCCTATGAAAAAAATCCATTCCGATACAATACAGCGTCATTGCTCTTAAGGGTTGTTTAGCTATGTTATCATTTTTCTGAAATTACAATACTCTCTAATCGCGATGCATCACGCGTATTTTTTTTCAAAACCCCAGATTGGACAGTCGTGATTACAGTTCAGTCCACATGTGACAATCTCCTTTACTTTGGATTTTACTTTGTCAGAGTCATTTATGATTTGACTGGCAAGCTCTAGTTTTGATTTCTGAGAATATCTTTGGTTTTGCGTTTTTGCCCATCTGCACAAGCATTTTTTTGGTAACGAGTCAACGCTGTAAAGCCTCGGGTTATCACTTAGTAGTTTGGATCTTTTTAGAATTACCACGTTTCCGTTTACGTATATCAGACCAGCATTACGTAGCGAGAACTTTCTTGGGATGTAATCAGTTGCCACATACGCGTAATCGACATAATCTTTTATGTTTTCAATTTGCTTTCTTGCACGCTTGAGATTGTCCTTTGACGACTTTACCTCGACTGCAATTATTTCATCATTTTTTAAAAGCAGTAAATCAACATCGGAAAGAATGTTTCCCCAAGCAATATTAAATCTGGCATGAGGAACTGCCTGATATCCCAAATTCTCAAAAAACACAACTAGCTTTTTTATTATTACGGATTCATGTCGTCCCTCACGTTTGCTTGATTTTAGAATGTTTACTGCTTTGATCAACAATGTGTTTACGGTTTTTTCAATAACTTTCCAATTGAGTGATAAATTTGACCTACGATCTAATTTACTATCATTGATTTTGATCGGCCAAATGTCAGAGGCGTTATGAGATTATTCGTGTTTTGATTTAACGTCTTGATTATACTGGATGGTCCACTTTCTTACATACATCAAAGGAACTAGGCATTCTACAGCCAATGCAAGTATGAGCCAGTGAGGATACGGTAGTACGTTGCTCATTCCAACAATTAGCCCAATTACTCCAGTCTCTATTATTGTACCCATTACGAGTTTTTTTATTCTGTAGAACGCGATAATTTGAGAAATGACCGACGGCATGACAGCCAAAATCATTTGCTGATTAAGACTGACTGGTTTTTGACTGCTCAATAATTTTTTTGATAATTTTGCGTGTTTTAAGGTATCTTTGGGAATTCTAATGAAACACCTAGGCACTGGGCAAAAAGACGGATATTGTATTTATTAGGTCAGAATGGAAATCATCTGAATTGAAAATCGCAGTGTGTGGGATTGGCGTTGCAGGGAGCTACCTGCTTTCAAGACTAAAGCACGATCACGAGGTAGTTGGATTTGAGAGGATGCCGGAGGAAAGACACGATTCCATTTGCGCTTGGGGCACATGCAAGCCAAGGATGGAGGAGCTGTGCGCAAAATCAGGAGTGGATTTTAACAAGTACGTGA
>DATBQZ010000150.1:0-2106 GCA_036560565.1 Candidatus Nitrosotenuis sp. | reverse complement strand
CTTGATGTTGTAGTTTATTGCAAAATCAACATATTTCAAAAACATTTCAATCCTATGTTTTGCTGAATATTCCGGATAAGTGCCAGATTTGAGATAGTCATTTATCTGTCGGAACAAAAACGGATTTCCCATTGCGCCCCTACCAACCATCACATAGTCGCATCCAGTTTCATCAATCATTGCCTTTGCAAGCTCAGGGCTCGTAACGTCCCCATTGCCAACAATCGGAATGTCAACCATTTCCTTTAGTTCCTTAATTAGAGCCCAGTCTGACTTTCCAGAATAGCCCTGATGGACGGTCCTAGCATGAAGCGTTATCATTTTGATTCCCTCCTTTTGTGCCACCTTTGCGATATCCTTGAACAGAGACGAGTCATTTACACCTGCACGCATCTTGAGTGTCACTGGTTTTTTTACAGATGAAACCAGCGTTTTGAAGATCTTTTGCGTAAGTTCCATGTTTTGGAGCAGTGCCCCCCCTGCCATTTGTTGTGTTATGTGCGGTGCCGGGCATCCCATGTTGTAATCAATTACGTCAAAAAACGGCTCTACTATTTTTGCAGCTTTTTGTAACGCTTCAAGATCGGATCCGAAAAGCTGCACAGAAAGGGGTCGCTCTTTTTCTGAAAATTCGATAAATTCACTTATCATTTTGTTTTCCACTTGGAGCTGCCTTTCCTTTGCTATTATGGCATGTATGCTGGTCAGTTCAGTCCCAACTAGGCCTGCACCCATTTCCTTGCATAGTAATCGCAGCGCAGGATCACTAACACCTGCCATCGGAGCCAAAAATATGCGACTGGAGAATTTTGGTAGTTCACTCACAGGATGTGAAAAATTTCAATAATATATAAAACAAATTAGGTTATCCGTTCAGCTCAAACATACTATAAAAGATAGTCAGATCATTTGCAGAAAAAACGTTGAACATTACAAAACATCGCGGCATGGCATTTTGGCATCATGCAGCACTGGCTACTTTTGCACTAATTACAATATCATTGACATGGACAATTATGAATGCAGGATTTTCATCAAGTGAGGCAGTAAAGGATGTCTTGGAAAAATCAGTGACAAAATCGTCGGTTGCGATAAAAGTCATTGGAAAAATGGTTGGAACTGCCCAAGTTGTGGAAAACGAGATCACGGCTACTGCAACTCCGCTAACTGTCACAGCGAACAGTTTTGTTAATCTAAATCCAGATCATCTCCATGTAACATACAAGATAATCAAGGACTCAAGTCACATAATCACGTATGACAATATTTATTCTGGGGCATTAATTGGAGAGTCTTACAATTCTCTAAGTGAAGCAATGAAGGCCGCAAAAGAAAAAGGCATCATCAAGGTAAATCCACTAACCGACACTGAGAAACCAGACACGACTACTGCTTTTTTTTACTGGATAATCAACCAGGAATCAAATGAGTTTCTGCAGAGTAATGAAATTGCCAATCTGGTTTTGGTTTATTCCGACAAGGACAGGCCGGCAACCAGTGAATACATGAAAATTCAGGTCTTTGACAGAGAAGGCGTCATTTTAGAATTGGAGAGAACCATTCCAAATATCTCAAGCTCTATTCTTGACCTTGGTGGAAAGGTAAAGGCAAAGACCTAGGATGTCATCTTTTTCAGCAATGAGTAAAACTCGTCTTTGGGAAGTGGCGGAATTTTCATAATTTCCAAATTTTCCGCGACATGTGTTTGGGTTTTTTGCCCAACAAGTGGAGCTAAAACTCCAGGAGTTGAGCGGATAAACTGGAGGCATTTGAGGGACGGCTTGAGATCAATGTAATCTGGTAGCACTCCTGGTGCAAGCAATTTTCCCTGCATTAACGGGACGCTTGTAAAAACACCAATCCCGTTGCTTTGTACTGCTTCAAGAATCGAGACATCTGCCCCGCTTGATTGCTGATTTTTTAGCATGAGTGCCTGATCAAGGTACAAGTTGTATGGCAGTTGGATGAATCTGAATCCGTGATCTTCGCCGCCTATCTCCTTAGCAATTTGCAGTACCTCCAGAATGGAAAGATATTGTGGGTTTTCCTTTGGGACCCTAAAGCATTCCCATGTTGCCATTCCATAGTATCTGATTTTTCCTTCTT
>DATBQZ010000149.1:0-1745 GCA_036560565.1 Candidatus Nitrosotenuis sp. | reverse complement strand
TGCTTTCTGTGTTGTAGAGAAACCCATGTTGAGAACGACAAAAGCTAAAGCGGCTGCTACGATTACGAATGCTATCATAACTATGGCAGACTCTACGCCTATGACTCCTCGATGAGATTTTCTATGTCCTTTTCTAATAAGTTTCATTGGATTTTTATGATTGTATAATGGTATATCCTAGCGTGTGATCATGATGATCAAACAAACTACACAACATTTTGATTTAATGAGATTTGGTTAAAATAAAATAAGAAAAAGATTTCTGTAGGACTCTTGTTTATCCAAGATCCACTACAGATGTGGTGATTGATGGTACTTGTCTCTCAACTGTCAGAGCGGCTCCTGTTGGAACAATGATTTCAACTCTGATTTTGTCTAGTGCTGATGGTTTGTCCTCTATTCTATATGCAATTGCCACGTTAGCGTGTTCACCCTGGTCCAAGATTGCATTAGTGTTTGTGCGAACTGACCAGTAGACGATTGCCTTTGTGTTATCCGGAGCAGCAGATGCGGATGTAACTGGATTTCCATTGTCAAAATGAGCTAATCCACTGTTTGCGGCAGCAAATGCCAATGTGACATTAGCATATGTACTACCAGTTAGTGCTGAAGAATAGATGTTATCGTATTCTTTAGAGTTGCTCATGTATTTGATAGATGCAGTGGTGTTCTGTAAGTTAACAGAGTCACCGCCTGATGCTACTTTGATTGGGATTGACACTACTCTGAGGTTAGATAGAGTTGTATCGCCAATTGCAATTACTTTGCCAGCAACTTCTAGGCTGCTACTTGCCTCACTCAGACTTGACACGATTGTAGTCTTTGCTTTCTGCGTTGTAGAGAAACCCATGTTGAGAACGACAAAAGCTAAAGCTGCTGCTACGATTACGAATGCTATCATAACTATGGCAGACTCTACGCCGATGACTCCTCGATGAGATTTTCTATGTCCTTTTCTAATAAGGTTCATTGGATTTTTATGATTGTATAATGGTATATCCTAGCGTGTGATCAGGATGATCAAACATTGAATTGCAAAAACATTTTGATATTACAGAAAAACTATTTGAAAATTAAGAATTAGAGAGAATTGATGTTTGTTTAAATGAAACAGACAACAACTCAAATCATTATTATAATTTCTATTGTACATGAAATACACAAAAACTAATTTCATTAACAATATCGAGAAAAACCAAAGTCCGAAATCTGTAACTAACAGTGGTGTTCTGCAATGAGCATTCAGGAAGAACTGATCACATCACTGTCATATTTCGGATTAGAAAAAACAGATGCAATGGTATACTTGGGACTATTACAAATGGGCTCAGTAACTGTAGGTACCATGTCTGCAAAACTCGATATTGATAGAGGAAAGGCGTACCGTTCTCTCAATAAATTACGAAATCTTGGCTTGATCACTACAACGTTTTCAAATCCAACAATTTGTAAGGCAATAGAACCAAAAGAGGGACTAACCATAATCATGCAGAGAAGAGAAGATGAAATCATCACCATGCAAAAACTGTCTCGTAATATTGTAGAACAGCTACAACAAATTACTAGACCGGAAGCAGTATCAGAGATATCTTCATTCTCAATAATTCAAGGCCGTGCAAACATTTATGCTCGGATTGGAAAACTGATTCAAGAGTCCACCAGAACAATCTACATTGTCACTACCGTTGAAGACATACTGAGAATGTATCACACTGCAATCCCAGAAAAAATAAAGATGTGTAGAC
>DATBQZ010000148.1:0-1721 GCA_036560565.1 Candidatus Nitrosotenuis sp. | reverse complement strand
GTCCTATTGCAAAAATTGAGTCATCGGAAAACCCAGCTTCCTTGAGCAAATTAATGACCTGATCAAAGTACCTGCCGTCTTTGAGAAATATCATAGTGTCACAGTTTCTTGCAGTTTCCTTTACTCTTGATAGATCATAACAGGAGGGAATGACTGCCATGGTCTCAGCCCCTTCTGCTAGACTGATTCCCACCTTTGATGCAAAAGTAAACATTGAAACAATTCCAGGAATGACTGAAATTTTTATTTGTGGAAATTTAGCTTGCAGTTCTCTGTTTAGGTATATCCATGTACTGTAAAGATACGGATCGCCAACCGTAAGATAGACAACTTTTTTTCCCTCAAGTACCTTTTGAGCTAAAATTTTGGTGTTGTTCTCCCATGTGGTTTCCAATGTTTCCTTGTCTTTTACCATTGGAAAGACAAGATTTACTATTTCGGGATTTTTTGACTTTTCTATGATTGATTCCACTACGGAAAGTGCAATGCTTGGCTTTCCTTCCTTTGCTGTCGGGCACATTATTACTTCGGCCTCCTTTATTGCCTTGACTGCCTTAACTGTCAGTAACTCAGGATCGCCCGGGCCGCAGCCGACACAAACCAAATCATGCATGTTTTGAATCAAAATTTTCCCAGTTAAAAGCTTGATTGAGCTAGTTTTTTGTTGCAGATATTACCATGACTGGATTTCTTGCAAGCATCATTGTCCCAGTTGAGGTCTTTCTGCTTTTCGATATGGTAATTTGCGTCATATCAACAGAACCAAAATTCAATTTGTTCATTGTTTCCATAACAGAGTAAAGTGTCTCAATGAGAATTACTCCAACAATAATTCTTGCACCTGGCTTTAATTTGTCATAGCAAAGGTTCACAATGTCTTTTGTGTCACCGCCAGTACCTCCAATAAAAATTGCGTCGGCCATAGGAAGACTGGGAATCTTTTGCTTTGCGTCGGCCAGAATTATTTCCACGTTTGATATTCCAAACTTGTCAAGATTTTTTCTTGTCAGATCTATGGCATTTGGATCAATATCGACTGCGTAAATTTTTCCAGTTGACTCTACTTGCAGTCCTGCCTCGACAGTTATGGAACCGCTTCCGCATCCTATGTCATAAACTACATACCCCGGACAGAGCCGCGCCTTGCTTATCTGAATTGTTCTTACCTCTTCTTTTGTGATTGGCACGTCTTCGGTTCTTTCAAAAAATTCGTCTGGTATGCCAGGAGTTTTAAATTTCCACATATCTGATTGATACTAGAGTTTTATCGCTGTGAGATCTATACTTGGATGATGAATTAGTGTGTATGAGAGAATCCACATGAAAAGGTAAACAAACACGTATGTGCCGATTCCAGTTGTAACTAATTTTTTCCTATCCGATGAAGGAAGCCCTATTTTCATCCTTTTTCCAATTACAGCAGAGATTACAAAAACTATAATCATGAATATGATTGAGGCCCACCTTCTCTCTTCTCCTTCAATGGATTCAAAGAGAAATGTTGCAATTGTGCCACCTATGGCTGCAAGTCCTATGCGAATCCAAAACAGTCTATCAAGCAGCCTCTTTCGTCGCGATAATTCATCTTCCGTATCAACTGGCTCTGTCTCTGGAATATCGCCACTTGTAGGATCATTCGAGTCAGGAGCCTTCTTCTTTGGGTGTTTTGTCAATGAAATTTCTAGGTTGACTCCGATTATCCTTGTTTAAAATCTTTGGTC
>DATBQZ010000147.1:0-2537 GCA_036560565.1 Candidatus Nitrosotenuis sp. | reverse complement strand
AACAATGTCCAAGTCGATATCGTCTGGGATCCTCCATGGACGATGGATAAAATGTCAGAAGTAGCAAAGGAAAAACTAAAGAGCTTTTCAAAAAGTGGCTCTCCCGCCCCAATCGATTATGAGACCGCTCTTCCACAAGGTGTAGGATCACTAGTTCAACAAGAAGATGGCTCAATTGTATTGGCAAACGAGCACAATCAGGGATTCATGGTAAATCAGGCAATTGTTGATTTTTGGAAGTCATGCAATGGAAAACGAAAGATAACTGAACTTGTAGATGTCTTTGCACAGACAACTGGCCTTCAACGCTCCCAAGTTGAAAAAGAGGTCATTCAACTAATTGGCCAATTACGCGATGGCGGATTAGTGACCATTCCAACTCCTGACTCACCAAACGTAGAATTTAGAAAATAAAGTCAGTTTGTTTGTTTAGCACAAACAACAATGTAAAATTGTTAGCGTCAATTAAAAACATGGAACATCAACACAAATGGTCGTATAGCAAGAACTACAAAGAATGCTATATCTGCTCTGAAATACAGTTCTCAAAATAACTAGATTTCATTTATTTCTGATATTGTCGCATGCACCGAGTCCATCTTGACTACTGTGCGTTTTTCTCCAAACCCTAGTGCCACGTACCAGTCACCAGAATCACTATCGTATTTTATCTCTAGTGTCTTTATCTGGTCTTGCGTAATACCTTCATATTTTTTTAAAATTCCAGAAACTGCCAAAGCTACTGCCTGTTTTTCTGTCTCCAGTCGTCTTTTCATCAACCCTATTCCGGGGCTCATGTGAGTGATTGTTCTAATGTTCTAATATAGTTTAGTCATTTGAGTAGATTCTCTAAAACCTAAAACAACACTGATATTATAAATAAAAATCCTAAACAGTACAGATGTATCTAAAACAGCGAATAATTAATTCAGTTCTTCCAAATCCGCAAACACTAACAATCATTATATCATTACTTGCAACGCTTGGTGTTCTATTGGAGCTTTTGGGAGGAATTTGGGACGCATCATCTCACGCGGTGCGCGCACCTGAACAGTTCTGGTCTATCCAGCACGTTGCCGTATACTTTGGCGTAAGTACGGTTACTGCCTCTTCAATCCTTGGGTTTTTAATGTTACATAAGAAAATCATAACTGGGAAATCAAAAACCGCAATCAAAATAATTATTCTAGGTTCCATACTGCAAATTGCTGCTGGGTATGGTGATTCGGTATCCCATGATTTGTTTGGAATAGACGGTCTTATCTCATGGTCTCATCAACCATTAGAATTAGGACTGGTACTTAGCTCAATTGGAGGATATCTGTTATTGAGTCATAGAAAAAACGATTTTTTTAAAAAATTGACGCCAGTTTCGATTTTCACTGTACTTGCATCTTCATGCTGGCTTGCCTTTAGTCTGTCCCTGTTTGTTTCTGCTATTCCAGTATGCACTCTAGTCTATGAAATATTCTCATCTGGCTGTGCAGTACTGTAATTTCTTAGCCTCTTGAACACACTAAACAATATCAGTATGACGCCAATCCCTAAGATGATTGCTGGAATTCTAAGTGCTGAAACATCCGTATTGCCGAATTCTATCTGAAGACTAGTTGACTTTTCTGAAATATTTGTAATTTTTAGTGTATATTTTCCACCAGATTGGAAATCAAAGTAATTTACAGACATTTTGGTCTGTATTTTTTTATCAGACATGACATTTCCAATATTATCTTCAATCTGAGCAAAAACTATCTGCTCGTCAAAGTTGGAAATTGTTATCTTGTAATATCCAATTCCACCATCTCTCAAATTCAGATTCATACTGGCAGTTTCCTCTCTTTCCAATATGACAGATGAAATAACTTTTTGATTGCTGTCAAATATGATAACAATTACAACAATCCCAATTACCGCCAATACCAAACCGATTCGGAATAGTGATATCTTCACATCTTGTATTCTGTAAATCGTTATTTAAGATAAAAGAGGGCTCGGAGGGCTTCGATCCCTCGACCTGGCGGTCCGAAGCCGCCCGCACTGTCCAGACTGTGCTACGAGTCCAAAGGGGTAAGACTTTAACGGGGCTAAATATCTGTCTAGATATTTGAAGGTCTCAAAAAAAGTAGCTGGCGTGGAGTATGCGATTAGAGATATTGTATCTGCCGCACGTTTGGTGGAAAAGCAAGGAAAAAAGATCACGTACCTAAACATCGGTGACCCAGTCCAGTTTGGATTCCAGCCTCCAGAAAACGTCAAAGATGCAATGATACGTTCCATCAAAAGCGGCAATAACTACTATGCTGCATCTGAAGGACTACCTGAGCTAAGAGATGCAATAGCTAAAAAAGAAAACGCAAAGGGCCTTGCAGTTGGCATAGATGACATACTTGTGACAAACGGTGTGTCCGAAGCACTGGACATGGTGATGTCGTCTATAGTGGAAGAAGGAGATGAGGTCTTGCTCCCAGGACCATATTATCCGCCATACGCGTCATACGTTAGACTGCACGGAGGCACTCCAGTAGAATTTGCAGTTG
>DATBQZ010000146.1:0-2057 GCA_036560565.1 Candidatus Nitrosotenuis sp. | reverse complement strand
TCGTTAGATGTTCACGGTAAAACATCCGTCGTATATTTGCATACATAACCATGGTAATCACCTCTTCTTAACCTCTGCTTAAAAAATAAGCAGAATACGTGGATTACCTGGTCAATTTTCATCCGGTACAACTAGGCTTTTCTGATCAATTTTCGACCGGCGTCAACATAGGTAATCTAAATCACAGAATCAAAGTTCTATTCTGATTTATCACCATAAAACCAATCGATTATTTTTACTAAAATAAATCTACAACTGCAGTTTCACCGTTTTGCACTAAACTTTACATTTTCGCTTAAGCAACCATACGCAATAATGCATCGATAAAAGAATTATGAATGGGTTTATCTGGTTTAGGGCAAAAGCTAACAAAATCCTTATTGAGCGCAGCCTGAGTAATCAGTTTTCTGACATCGGAAAAAGCAAAGTGACTTCGACTGTTAACAGCGTAACAACGCTGCGGTGTTTTATCAAGGTGATCGGCGTAAATCCAGGTTACGGTGGCGGCCATCATGCAGAAGTTGAGATGATTGGTAACGGCATGGTAGTTTCGAGTTTGGCTTTTTGAGCTACCGATTTCCTGCTTGATCTCTTTGAAAGCGGCTTCGATTTTCCAGCGCGCGCCGTAGTATTCGATAATCTGCTCGACGGTGAGATCGAGATCGGTGGTAAAGAGTGCGACCCATTGTGATCTTCGATAGATCCAAACAACGCGCACGGCACATTTGAGTGTTTTCAACATCATGATGTTGTCAAAGGCCAGAACATCGGGTTGTTTGCCGTAGAGGTTAACCGAATAAGTGGTAGCGCGTTCATGGAATTCATTGGCCAGTGTTGTGGCATTGCCCATCTTGTCGCCATACTTTCTGGATCGGCCGAGCTGATGTTTTTGGTGTTCGGGTGGTAACGCAAACAAAGTGGTATTGATGCGCAATCTGCAAAGCATATGGCAGCGCTGTCCAACGGTTTTGCGCATCGGTTTAAGCAAGCCATCGTTTCCAAACCAGCTATCGGTAACGGTCAGCAATGGGGTGCCAGGAAAAGCGGCAGAGATTTCCAGCAGCATTTCAATGGCCTGCTCAAACTTGGTTTGAAACGATGGTATCTTGCCCTCAACCCTAACCTTCTTGGCCGCAATCGTTTTTTCCATGTGATAGAAACGAAACGCCAGTGGTAAGCAAGTCCAGCGGCCTTTGACAATTTTTAATAAACCGATGGACACAACATTTTGTGACCAGGGGTATTTCGATTGGTTGGTCTTGGCAGCATGATCAAAGAAAGACGCGCAGCCGAAAATCTTTTTGCCAGTCTTGGGATTGATGGTGTCATCCAAGGCCAGCAATAACCGTCCTTCTGTCGTCGGGTTGGGTATCAGAGACCACAGCGTCGTCCAAAGGCGTGGCCAAGGCAATTTTGATGAGGCCATGAAGATGTAAAATCGGCGCTGACTAAGCGACAGTCCGAACAATACCTGCAAGCATCGCAATAGGTTGGCGCTGCGTGAAGAAGTGAAATGAGTGATAACAGCCAGGAGCGTATAAACAAACCAGACACCTCGTTCATCGCCTTTGCAACGGTGGTTAAATTCCTGCTGGAGGGGGAAGAGGATATTGCGTAGAATGAACATGCGGCGATGCCTTTTTTATTATTGGTTTCAGTTACTTAACAGATGAAATTATAACAAAAACCGTGCGTCGCCGCAATCATATCTTACTGTATTTAAAGGATATATTTCGATTTTTGCCCTACTGTCAACAGGGTCGATATCAGCACTATTTTGTCACTCAAGAAAAAATCCCGATAATCCAAAATTCCAGACAATTGAATCATCGGCTCATAAAAAAGCGTGAAACTTCAGAACCCTAATACTACCCTGCTAATATCAAGATATAAAACTGATTTCAGGAAATCTTCTACATAAAAACAGGATATTTTTTATACATTCTTTGACAACCCGATCAGTTTTACATTTTTTCTAACCATTCACACCATACCAATCCATGCTGCCATCCATAGAACAACGTCTTGCCAACGAACTCACTGTTAAACTGCCACAG
>DATBQZ010000145.1:0-3982 GCA_036560565.1 Candidatus Nitrosotenuis sp. | reverse complement strand
TGAGGGTTTTCAAATAAATGGTATAATTGATAGAGTAGAAGTTTCTCCAGAAGGCGAATATTTTATTGTTGATTACAAAACAGGTGGTAAAAACAAGAAAATTGAAAATATTCCTGATAGCCTACAACTGAATCTGTATTGCATGGCAATCAAGGAAAAATATGGAAAATTGCCAAAACGCGCCTCGTTTTTCTACGTGGAGAAGCCTGAAGGTGAGCAAATTTTTGATTATGATGTAGATCCAGCCAAAGTGGACGAAGTAAAACAAAAATTAGAAAATTACGTAAAGGCAATTCAAAACAAAGAGTTCAAAGCTACTCCAGATGAATGGACATGCAGATACTGTGATTATAATGATATTTGCAGCGAATCAGCTAAATAATAGAATAAATTGATTCTAAATTAGGCCAAAAATTCTGCAGCATGATTTCCTTCCGAAGTTATCTTTATCCAGCGGTTTCTTCCTATTTTTTCTATTTCAATAAATCTCCAGTGCTCTTCCAGCGGCTGTATGATATTTTTGTCAAGGCTTGCAAATCTAGCTTGCTCAAAGTTTTCCTCTCTGGCGTTAACCGTGATTAGTTTTCGCTCCTCTGCAATTTTTGCCATTTCTTTTTTTGTTATCTTGCCATTGTGCTCTTTTACTATTTTTAACGCCTCTACAAGCTCATGCTTTGGCTTGTGAATCTCGTATTTTGGCAATTCGACCAAGTCTTTTAATCCGACTGATTGCTGCTTTCCTAAATTAGCAGGATAACTCTCAGGCTCTGCATAATATGGTGTAGTATTGCTTTCTCTAAAAATCATACATGCCATCATACATGCTATCGCTTGAATTTTTGAGCCAGATGAGACATTGACGTAAATGTCGTTCTTTCTTTCTTTTTCAAAGATTTCTTTTACTGCCTTTAGGATTTGAAAGACGTCATTTCTATCTGATTCTGCAAATTCAACTCTGATCTTTTCTTTTTTGAATTCGGTTACAATTTTTTCAATGTATGGCCGCGCCTTGTCTTTTGTAGGATTACTATCGCGAATCAACCATATCTTATCTGCCTTCATCCTTACAGCTGGAAGTACAATTCTATCAATTTCAAAGCCGACAGGTGCTATGTGTATGCGTAATTTTGATAGGTTACTCATTATAGTATCTATATTATGCATACTATTGTGATGTTATATAATAATTTCTAATCCTAAACTATTTCATGAATCAAACAACAATGTATCCAAGAATAATCAGGGAGTTCGATGATGGCCCTGACGAAAAACCAATGATTTACGGAAGTAACTAGGAAATGAAAATAACCAGATTACTTCCAAAATTCCTTGCAAAGGAATACCAAAACTATTCTCTGAACAGGCTAGAAGCGCAGTTAGAGTACCATGCGGGAATGGCGAGGGTGTATGAAGAGATGATACGTGATGCCCGCGAGGAACTAGACTGGCTGGAGAGAAGGCCGTGAGGCATATCCTCACAAGCATCTCCCAGACTACTGTAATCCAAAGTCTAGAGGATGAGCTGAAAAACCACCAACAAAAGTACAACTATCACAAAAGAATCGCTGACGGATACTGCAAAGTCATACAACAAACAGAACTAAAGCTGCAGGAAATCAAGAACGTGAGATACAATGTTGGATGAGACAAAAATACGAAAATTACTGGATGATATTAGAACTGCCTACGAGGTTGGATACCAAAACAACGATCTTGACACCGAGGCAGAAAAATGGGGTCAAATTCAGATTCTAGAATGGATTTTATCAAAATGAACGCCAGTATCGTCAGGGCTGGCTACAAATAATGAGATCAAAGCTTATCTAATTCTCAATACATCTCATATCATGCCAGATACAAAAAAGAAAATAAACACAACAAAAGATGATTATGACAAGGCCCTGGCTTCCGATGATCCTACAAAAATTAGCACCTCTGACTTGGAAAACCTAGCTAAA
This sequence comes from Candidatus Nitrosotenuis sp., assembly GCA_036560565.1. GTDB lineage: Archaea > Thermoproteota > Nitrososphaeria > Nitrososphaerales > Nitrosopumilaceae > Nitrosotenuis. Next base: position 2,024 of record DATBQZ010000145.1, on the reverse strand, counting down.
GAAGCCATGAAAAAATTCAAATCGCTATGAACCCACAATGGGTTGTTACTGGAATCATACTTTTTGGAGGCATGACTGCTGCAGGAATCAGCTTGTATCTTAAAAGAAGGAAAGAATCTCAAATTCTTGATTCATTTCATGATCAACCGAGTTTATCCGAGTCTGAAAAAGACAAAAAATAGTTTTTCCCCTAAATGCGGAGAACTTAAACTGATTAGCGTACCCAAAGGTCATATTACAGTTGAATGATTTCACGGCGCAGTGCAGAGCATGTAAGACTAGAATTATAATCCCTGATCAGGGACCATGCACGGATTTAGAGTACATGCAATACATCAATGCGTACCACATTCAATGTAAATGTGGTAAAAATGACTGGGAGCTTTTGCAAAACTAAACCATTCTATTTCTTTAGAATTTTCTTGAATTTGCCAAACATCCCGCTTGATCTATATGTTTCGTCAAATCTATTGAAGCATAATTGGCTGCAAAAGTTCTTTGCAATGAGGGCGTATTTTTTCGATATGATGTGAGACATGCACACATAATTATTACACTGGATGCATTTTTCTCTATGATTGGAACATATCGCAGTCTTGCATTCCGTGCATGGTACAGAGCTGCAATTTTGGCATAAAATCGATCTACATATGCCACAAACAGTTTGCGGCTCGTGTTCGTCGCAAAAATTTTTCCTGCAATCGACGCATGCATGCGTACACAGTTCACACAAAATATTTGAGCACATCACACAGGGGCGACTGTGGTTATCGCACGTAGTGGAATGGCACGCTAAACAAATGGATCTAGTATCATATTCACACGATTTGATTTGGCATCTTGACATTTCGTCCAAAATAACATCGTCATCATCATACCCAAAGTAGATTCTCTGATACGTCTTGTCTCCAAGGTTGAATCTGACATCCCAAACCGGTACGTAAATGAGGTATGACCCAATTATGCGAACGTCATCTGCTCTCGGTCTTACAATTTTTTGCCTTTGTTCGTTTTTTGCAGTTGTATAACGTGTTCTGATTTCATTTTGCGCAGCGATTTGTTCGCGTACGCTTTGTACTATTTCCCTCTGATCTACAAACGATTCTGTTTTTTTGATTGTAAACCCTTTTTCCTGAATCGACGCATGCGTTTCCGCATTTGTATAATATTTTATCAAATGCTTGAAAACTAGATCATTTTCGGCAAGAATCGTGCCTTGTGCCGCATCAACTATGACAAATCCACTGTTATCGCTTTCTTTTAGTTTGCCAGTGCTCGGATGCCGCACTTGAACATGTAATCTGTAATTTATCACTAGATACGGCTCGAACTTTAGTGTAGAATCTGATGGCACAAGATCGTGATTATTCATAATGTATCGTGGCGACTCGTTCCAGAAGTTAATCGGAAGCAATCTTTCGCATCCTACTGTACGGCCTATTGTTACAGGTTTTTGTGCACGTATCTCGTCTGCAACCGTTCTCCTTTTACTTGCACTGAGACCTAGCCTTGTTTTAAAATACTCTTCAATGTCAGTTGACTGTTTGGAATATGTGAGTTTTTTTAATCTTGTAATTTCTTCATGGTCAAGCAAAACAATGTTAATTCCTTTTGTGTTTCGCACATGTTCTGCTCTTATAGGCAAAGTATTTGCAATGTCTCCAGAAGAAGCAAAGATTCCATACTTTAGATTTTCAAATTCAAGCATTTCGACAAGGTGGGAAAATTGTTCAGAGCCTGGCGTTTGACCGTGCCAATCCTTGCATGAGACTCCTATGATTTCGCCGCTAGATGGTTCCTGTGCTAAAACATCCAAGTCTCCAATCTGTTTTCCTTTGTGCATTATTCTGTGGGGTTGCTCTTTTATCACAAAGTCAGCGCTATGTAACATCAGAGCAATTTGGGTCTCAAACGATTCCCCAGGTTTTGACAATCATATCATAACGGCATGGTATCCAATAAAATTTTCTTTCACATTGACAAATTGTGCCAACTATCTTAATTTTACACGATTATGAAATCTT
>DATBQZ010000144.1:0-1734 GCA_036560565.1 Candidatus Nitrosotenuis sp. | reverse complement strand
GCACTAGAAATTGATCCAAGTGACATTAGATCTTTACATTATAAAAATAAAATACTAGCTAGAATAGAAAAGAGTAAAAAAATATCATTCCTCAACAAGTTAAGACCTTAATGTTTCAATAATTAAGTAAATGAAATTAAGTTAGAAATTTGTAGTTTTTAATAATCCAATCTGGATTATCTAGATTAGACAGCCCCGTGCACGTTAGCACGGAAATGCTTCAAGTCTTCACCAGATATTAGATCTTCTTCTGGTGGGACATATTCATTAACATCGTGTCTTTCTTTGCCTGGCCATTTCTTCTGAGTTGCAAGAGCCACTATGATAAAGAGCGCAAAAGAGATGGGCGGAGGTATCATGGTATCTAAACCTGCCAACTCTGGCGGGATGACAAAGAACATCAGCAATCTAAGCAATGTGCCGACAATAAGCGACACTACAGCTGCTGGCATGTTGGCTTTTTTCCAGAATAATCCCAATGTCAATGGGGCAAGGGCTCCTGCAAATACAATATCAAATGCAAGAATCAAGTATATTCCAGGTTGAGGTATAAAGTAACCAAGAGTAAGCGCAGCTACCATAACTGGAATAACACATAGCCTAGTTATCGTGAGTAATTTGGAATCATTCCAAGATTCTTTGCCCAGCAATCTTCGTCGGATAACTCTTTGGAGCAGATTTCTGGAAATTACACTAGATATGGCAAGTAGACCGCCGTTTGCAGTAGACATTGAAGCCCCAAGAACCCCCATTAAAATTGCCGCACCAATTGCAAATGGCATATGATTGAGAGCTAGCTCCGGTAGCGCAAGATAGGGATCTGTAAGTCCTGGTAGAAAGTGAAATGCTATAATTCCCAACATGCCAACTGGTATCACGGTAAATAATGTGAGTCCTGCTCCCATGAAGGCTCCTCGACGTACTGTCTTTGGATCTTTTGCTGCAAATACTCTTTCCATAAAGTCCAGCGCAACTATATCTCCTAATCCTAATGCCAATATTCCAGCCCAATTAATCAGAGCGCCGTTTGCGGTATCAAATAGTCCAGAAAGATCAAGATAACCAGGCGGAGCACTAGCTAGAATGGTATCAAATGGAACTCCAGAAAATCCACCTGCAAAGAAAAGGAAAGCTGCCCAAAATGAGCCAATTGCAAGATATATTTGGAAAATGTCAGTATACGCAGAAGCAAACAGCCCTCCCGCAACGGTATAAGTTAAGACTACTAGTGCCGCAATAATAATTCCCAGTAGGAACGGTATACCCAAAACAGTCTGTAAGATGAAACCGCTTGCAGCAAAGTTTCCGGCAACTAGTACAACGAAACTTATTATCATCAAAATGCCAGAAATTCCCTCTGAGGCATTTCCGTATCTTCTGAAATAGTAATCAGGCAAAGTAAACATGGACATTTTGTTGAGTTTTTTTCCATAAAACGCACCTGTCATAATGAGGCAGATACCCAGTCCGATCGGTATGACAGCTCCTGCCCAAAAGCCATATTGGTAGATAAGTGCAACAGCTCCAAGCGATGAATTTCCGTCAACTGATTGCGCCACAAGCATTGTTCCAACCATAAACAAAGGCAGGCTTTTTCCTGCAACGATTAATCTTCTCCCGCTTTTTTGTACAAGTTTGTATGTAAGAGTTCCAATTATTAGCGACGCAGCGAGAAAAGCAATTACGGCTACACCATAACCAGTTATCTCCACCATGACTTGCGTTAAATTAAAA
>DATBQZ010000143.1:0-2250 GCA_036560565.1 Candidatus Nitrosotenuis sp. | reverse complement strand
GCGCTGTATCTCCAATCACTATAGATTTTGTGACATTCAAATCAGAAATCAACACTTGTAATCCAGGAGGAATTACTGGGAGAATATCGCTGAATGAATCGCTACTCACAGATGCGTCTACGACTTTGACGCCGGGAGTGAAGTAGTTTTGCCATGCGTTGCGGTGCTCGTCCCACACACTTGTTGCAATAATGTCAAAGTCAAGAGGTGCCGTGAATGTGTGATAAATAGTTACAATCAGGCAATCATTTGTGGAAACAGATGCGGCCCTACATGCTCCTTTCGATGTTTCTACCCTGACATCTTTTAAGGAGTTTTCAGGATCTATGACTTTGAATGTATTAATTCCGTCCCATGATCTGTCTAGTTCAATCACAGCCTTGCTGTCTCCAAGTATCTGTCCCTTAGCCAGACCAAAGATCAACTCAAAATGCCTTATTTCGTCGGGTCCACCTGCTTCGTATATCTTGAAAACTGCCTTATTTGCATCTCCAACTTTGGTTGTTGACAATTGGATCGGCGTTAAGAATAACTCTACATTTGACGACCTTCCATTGTATGAAAAGCCTTGATCTACTTTGCGTACGCTATTGCTGCTCAATCCTAATGTCGGTGGTACACAGTCATTACAGTCGTCGTTTTCTATTTCAGCAATAATTAATGATGGTGCAATTGTAACTAGTGGAGCTGTGATTGTGTCCGCAGGTCCGGTTGTAGTAACTGCACCGTTGGATAAGATTCTTCCATCCATAGATACATTGTCAAGTATGGTGGTAGCTGCACGAGTCAGTATAATACCTGCGAAAATACTTTCCGCATTAATTGTTGTTCCACCCGTTGGTACCCAAAATACTTTGTCAGCTTGTGCACCAATTAGTGTGATCTGGGATAGTGGGTCAGCAGTCAGTGTGCCATCTATTCTGAAGATGTAAAGCCCATCACCGTTAAGAGTAAGTCCATTGCTTATAGAAGTCGCAGCTCCAATACAATAGATTCCAGGTGTCAGAGTTCCAATAATAGGATTTCCAGGAATTGGGGCAGTAGACAAGTCAGTTTGCACACCAATTGTCGAGGTACATGATCCAGATTGTCCTGCAGTGGTTGCGGCCGTATAGAGAGCATTTACAGCTGTTAGCGCCGTAGTATATGCAGGACTAGCAGATGTGATGGTCATACCTGAAACTATTGGAAAAGATGCAGGGGCCACAGCATATCCAAGATCTCCATTAAGATGGGTTCCACCGTTGGTATCTGTATAGGTATGAGCAAAAAGGGCAAAACTGTCTACACCCGTAAGGTCTAATGGGCCAGCGGCAGTAACAGTGTGAACAGAAAATAATATGACAGAGATTATGGTGGCCACTAGAGGAAGTACAAGAATTTTTTTTACAGTTATCACATAGTTATTATGTCAGTAATTTTATTAAGTTGCGCTTACACTTGTGTTAGTTTTATGGACAGATTTGTCAGTATGATGGATTAGTCGGTCATCTGTTGAAATCATAAACCTGTTTAAGATATATCAAAAGACGTTTGAATTTTTTAACTCCAAGTAATGACGTTGCTTGCCCATCCACGTTCAATGAGTTTTTCTTTAGTTGCAGGCTTGACACAGATAGGATTCTCATTACTTGTCTTGATTATAAGTTGGAGATTTTCTTTGCACTGTATCTTATCAATAGCAATGCCAGACTTGAGTTGCTGTAGTGGAGGTAAAAGATCGTGATTAATTTTTGTAATTACAAGCGTTGCAATATATTCGTCCGGTTGTATCATATGCGTACTTTGTGGGTACGGTTCAACTTTGAGTAGTTGAATAACATATTTGCCAAAAATAGGAATTTCATTATTTTCTCCAAGTATGATACTTTCAAAGTTTGCATTTCCTTTTTTAACGTCAACTTGTACGCTTATTTCTCCTTGCCAGATGCATGTAACGTCAGAAGGGCACCTAGAATCACTTGTGACGTTTGAAAACCGCACTAGAATATTATCAAATGTTATCATTGCACCTTGATTAAATTTTAGAGTAAACGGCTCTGAAATATCCCTAGGTAGATATTTTGGAGGATGAGGTGCAAGACTGGGATCAGATAACTGCTCGAAATATTGCGCGTTTGCGTACCCTGTGCCAAACATTGCAAATAATGCAAACATTGTAAAAATCAATAATTTCAACATATCACATTATTGGAATGATCTCTTAAAGCATACTATGGATTCTTCCTACTTTTCATATTGTACAATCTT
>DATBQZ010000142.1:0-3616 GCA_036560565.1 Candidatus Nitrosotenuis sp. | reverse complement strand
TCACATGCCCACCTTTTTCCATTTTTGGTTCCACTGAAACGACACCGGTTATTATTCCAGAGCAATACGGCCTTAGGGAATGAACATCGATTTCATTTTGAAGATGATCTCCCGTTCCCTGATTGGACTTGAAGATCATGTGCCCAGCTGGCTTTTCCTGGGTTTTGATTAGTTGCGATGCATCAAGTAATGAGCCTACATCCTCTCCTCTAATACCGAAGAATACTGGATCTGGTCCATGCGGTGCAAACAAGATTTTCTGTTTTTTTGTGTCGTAGCTGTTAAAGGTTTTTGGGTATGTCTTTTCTTGCATTTGTCTTACGCTATCTGCAATAAGCTTTCGTTTTTTCCCAAACTGTGATTTTTTTCTGTAGCTGAGCAGCTCAAATGTATGATCAGAAAATCTATATCCGATTGCACCTATTGCGCCAACTAGTCCCTGGCCATTTCCAATGTAAAATGACTCTATATGGTGATCTGTGACAAACTTTTTTGCGTGATTTCTGCTTATCAGTTGCCACAGCGCATGCTTGCTAAATTGCGTAAATTCTTCCGGAATGTTTGTGCTTTCAAAAAAGACTACTGCGGGATTTGCCCCATTTTTTAAGTCGGAGAACTTCTTTACGAATCTAATTACCTTGTTTTTTACCAGATCTGGTTTGCTTGTTTTGACTTTTAATGCGACAGCGCCGTTCCCGCGCGTCTTCCAGGGTATATTTGGATTGAATCGTATCAACCTTGGATAGTCAAGAAACTCTACTTTTTCTTTTTTTAGCGAGTCAACCAGCTTGTATGCAAGATAAGTGGTACACATTCCCTTTGGGGAGTCAGTATCATCAAAGCCTATGTTTAGAATGGTCTCTTTTTGCACTAATTACTACAGAATAATCAGACATTTGTGATTTGCCATTTAGCTTGGTTTAAATTAAAATTGACAGATGGTTATCTGTTCAAATGATAGTAATAGACGAAGACAAAATCTTCAAGACAATTCAAGAGCGCAAGCCTGTATCTGTTGCACTTAACGGCCCAGAAGGAATTATTCCAAAGGTCCAAGATGTTGCAGTCAACATAATGAACAGATTTGGCATCCCGGCATACGTGATTGCAGATACCACGTGGGGAACATGTGATCTGAATTCAAATGGTGCAAAAACTCTAGCTGCCGATATCTTGTTCAATATTGGTCACACGATAAACATGTCAACCTTTCAGGATAACGTTGTAATGATAGATGCCTTTGACGATATTTCCTTTGAGAGTGTCACAATAAAATGTGCAGATATCCTAAAAGGCAAAACAATATCGCTTGTCACTGACAGTCAGCATCTAAACCAAATTGATGCAGTCCGCAAGACTCTAGAAGAAAACGGTGTGCAGGTAAAAATAGGAAAGGGTAAAGGCCAGTTAAATGACGGACAGGTATTTGGATGCGAATTCTATCCGGCACAAGAGGTGCAAAACCAAGTTGATGCAAACGTCTTCATGGGACAAAGCAATTTCCATGCAGCAGGCCTTGCACTTTCAACAAACAAGCCAACCTATGTCTTAGATCCCTACTTTAACGAAGTCAGAGAGGTAACAGAGTTTGCACAAAAGCTGCAGACAAAAGCAACTCTTGCCATATACAAGGCGGCAGACGCAAAAACATTTGGAGTCATAGTCGGTCTCAAAGAAGGCCAGCTCTCAAAGACTACCGCCCTCAAATTCAAGCGCGAGCTTGAAAAGGAAGGAAAAATAGTTCAGCTGTTTGCGCTTACCGATATTACAAATGATAGACTACGTAATTTGAAGGGAATTGATGCATTTATCCAAGTTGCGTGCCCAAGGATTTCAACCGATAATCAGTTTGACAAGCCTGTCTTGTCTACACCTCAGGCAAGCGCACTGCTAAAAATATTAAGAAATGAAAGCATTGAGGGATACTTGCAAGTTCCACACTGGTTGTAAAATTTGTGCGCAACAATAATGTTAATATTGATGAATTGAAGAGTTTTTATGAAAAGGAAAGTAATTTGAGTACAAAAACAGATTCTCGTTTTTCATAATGATGTAAATGGCGCGCAAGACTAATTTTTCACACACAAAAAAGAATTTTATCAGATATCCAAAAGCTAGGATTCACGTTAGCTGTATAGTCAAAGACGAGGAAGGCGACATCGTTGGCATCAAGGGAATGAAGCTTGGCAGTACATCAGTTGCAAAGGATCAGATATGGACTGCAGAAGAAATTTACGAAAAAAGCGGGCAGAGCCCCAATTTCTCACAGACGCATTCCTTTTGGGCAAGAGACAAGGAAAATAACGAATCAGAGGTTTACTGTAAGAGAAAAAATGGCAAGATTTGTCTTGTTGCACCATCAATTATAGACGAGGATGGAAAGGATATCCTAAAGGACATGCCTGTTTGCGAGTCTGAAATTTAGATTCGCCCATTTTGGATTCAAAACCAATTAATAATTAACCAAATCAGTAAATAATATGGAAGATTTTGTCGTACCTGGCGATACACTTGGATCTATTGAAGAGATGGAGGCAGGAAACAACACATTTGATGACGGCAGCAAGATCAGGGCATCTACAATTGGGATTGCAAATATCGATAAAAAAAATAAGATTGCGCAAGTGGAAAACGGAAAACAGATTGCGATACCAAAAAAAGGCGACATCGTCATAGGTACAGTAGCAGCAGTATTGTCATCTATGATCGCAGTTGCCATACATTACATAAACGGCAAACCGAATTCGTCAGGAGTGGAATGTATATGCCAGAACATGGACAGAAGAAGAATCATTGCCAGAGTAAACGATGTAATTACACTAAAAATTGAAAATCACCTAAACGGTACAATACACGCAACAATTGACGAGCCTGAACTAGGAGTATTATTTACAAAATGTAACATTTGTGCTGGAAGCGTAGTTCCGCTAAGAGACAGAGTCAAGTGCCCAAACTGCGGATTTGTTGAGGATCGCAAGATATCAACCAATTTTGAAAAGAGCGATTTCCTAAAACTAAGAGATTAAAATGTACAAAGTATCGTTCCAAGGAGAACGAGGTGCATATAGTGAGGATGCAGCGATTTCATTTTTTAAAGAATCAATAGATACAGTTCCCTTTGCGACATTTACCGAAGTAGTAGAATCTACCCAGAGAGGAGATACTGACTATTCAGTACTGCCAGTAGAAAATTCACTTGAGGGCAGTGTAGGTGAAAGTTATGATTTGTTGGTATCTACTAGCTTGACAATAGTTGGAGAGATATACTACAGGGTAAGGCATTGCCTGATTGGGTTTGATGGGATGGATGGTACCGATACTGTGTATTCGCACCCACAGGCACTCGGTCAATGCAGGAAATTTATTCAGGATCACAAGCTAAAGACGATTCCAACATACGACACAGCCGGAAGTGTCAGAATAATAAAAGACTTGAATAAGAAAAACATCAGCTGTATTGCAAGTAAGAGAGCATCTGAAATATACCAGGTTCCAATAATCAGGGAAGGAATTGAGGACAATACTAATAATTATACTCGATTTTTGGTATTGGCAAAAAAATCTCTAGATGATGGAGACAAGACATCGATCATATTCTCAGTCAAACATGAGGCTG
>DATBQZ010000141.1:0-4985 GCA_036560565.1 Candidatus Nitrosotenuis sp. | reverse complement strand
CCAAAAGACAAAGAAATCGTATGTTACTGCATGCACGGTCATAGGGCATCAAGCCTCTTTTACCAGCTAAAAATCGCAGGCTATGAAAATGTCCGACTCTATGACGGCTCGTTCATTGACTGGTATTCAAAAAGACTTCCCCTTGAGTAATTTCCTGTTAAGCTTGCTTCCACAGATGGGGCATTCAGTAATCTTTGAAAATTCTTTTGCGCACGCAGGACAGTAATAGACCCAGCTTCCGACATCCCTTATGCCCTTTGTCATTATGGGCTGGACATGAAGATTCAGGTTTTTCGCAACGTTTGAGACTGAAAAATCATCTGTAACTAGATTACCGCTAATCTGGTAGCACAAGGCAACTGCAGAAATATCCGGCGCAGATAGTTTCTGAAAGTCGCCTGTCTTTTTTGAAGCTTCAGTTATCGTATCGACATTTTGCTGCTCTGGATCCAAAATTCTGAGCCGATTTGTCTCAAGCAGCATGTCAAGTGCACCGTGATTTTTTTTGATGTGTTTTATTTCATCAAAGACTAGCGATGTGGTGTACCCTTCGTCGGGAACGGCAAAAGGAATCCCAGCATAAAACGCACTTGCATCATAAACGCTAAAAGCCAAGCTTGCTCATCTGTCTGAGACCCTGCCTTTTGAGTCTAACAAAGACCGCCTGGATTTTGTGTTTTTTGATAACTATTGGCTCTTCAAAATCGCAGGCCTTGATCACCTGTGCATCCATTACGATGTTGCAGTCATGGGAGCAGATCACTTGTATTTTCTCATCTGGCACAACAATTGACGGAAGCCTCCGCACTGGTGCAACAGGAGTTATTATCAATACGTCTAGGCTTTCGTGCAAAATTGGACCGCCAAGAGAAAAGGAATGTCCAGTAGAGCCACTCGGAGTTGAAATCATCACTCCGTCCATTTTTTGTTTTACAATATCATTTTGAAATTTGATCTCAAACTCTGAAGTTTTAGTCAGGTTTTGCCTGTTGATGTATATCTCGTTTAACGCCGGAGGAAATTCCTCACCTCCAACTGATGCCACAACCCGAGTCCTCTTGTCTAACCAGATCTTGTTTGAGCGGATGTCGTTTATGGCAGCATCGATTTTGTCAAGGGTTATCTCGGAGAGTATTCCCCTGTTGCCGCCGACATTAATTGTCAAAAGTGGAACCTCGCTAGTCAAGCTCCTAAACGTACGCAATGTTGTCCCGTCGCCGCCAAGCGTCACGACTAGGTCTAGTTTTTTATCGCTAATTTCATCAACGGTATCTATCTTTTTTGCGCCCTCGACAAAGACAGGCGCAATCGTAAAAACCTCTGCCCTGTTTGCGAGAAATTTCTTTGCTACTTTTTTTGCAACGTTTTCTGACTCTTCAGAGCCAAACTTACTTACTATTGCAACGCGATTTAATTTCAAGCAATTATCAATATAGTAATTTATTTAAAAATCATGGTTTTTTCGGTCCGGCAGAAAAACAATTAAGTATAGATGAGACTTTCTGTCAATTGCAATGAATTACGCTTATCCTGAAGTATTGGTTGATACCGAGTTTGTATCAAAGCACCCACCAAATGACAATTTGAAGCTAGTTGAGGTAGATTATGATCCTGAGAACGGATACAGAAAAGGCCACGTAAGCGGAGCCACCCTGATTTGGTGGAAGCGAGACATCAACGATCCGGTAACTAGAGACATTATAGACAAAAAACAGTTTGAAGCACTGATGTCTAAAAACGGAATCAAATCTGACACCGAAGTAATTCTTTATGGCGACTTTAACAATTGGTTTGCAGCGTTTGTGTTTTGGGTCTTCAAGTACTATGGTCACAAAAATGTCAAAATAATGAACGGTGGAAGAAAAAAATGGGAGATGGAAAAAAAACCATACACTACGGACGAGCCGCAAGTATCTCCCACCACATATGTTGCTCAGCCACCAGACGAGGGGCTCAGGGCATACCTCTTTGATGTCAGACGAGCACTTGACAAAAATGACACGGTACTAGTGGACGTGAGATCACCAAAAGAATTCACAGGCGAAATAACTGCGCCTCCGGAATACCCGATGGAGCATGCACAGAGAGGCGGGCACATACCTGGCGCAAATAACATTCCTTGGGCTACTGCAGTAAATGATGCAGATGGCACATTCAAGACAGTTGACGAACTAAAGCAAAACTATGTGCCAAAGGGAGTCACACCAGACAAGGACGTGATATGTTATTGCAGAATTGGCGAGAGATCATCCCATTCTTGGTTTGTCCTAAAGTACCTGCTTGGATATCCGCAGGTTAGAAACTACGACGGTTCTTGGACGGAATGGGGCAACATGATTGGAAACCCCGTAGAAAAATAAGTTGAGTCAAGAACTTCCAATTCTAAAAAAAGGTGCATTTTACATAATCAAGGAAGCGCCTAATGAATTCATCATGGAAGATCGGACAAAAAGAGGCCTTACTGTTCGGGAGCAGTCAATTGACGAAAACCTCCAAGTCTCTGCCGATAAGGGAATGATCCATGACATGGACGGAATTGGCCATTGGGTCCCAATTAGGTGGTATTTTCCAAAAAAAGATTATGATCTGCAAAAAGTACTCGTGCCGGCAGAAAAGATGGAAAAAAAATACACCGAAATGCGCGAACTAACGTGTCCTGACGATTCCGAATAGATAAGATTTTTAAACGAATTTGAATCAGTAGTATCGATGTCGCTTTTACTAAAAGATCGAATTTACACGATGGAGTCTCCAACCGCAAAGAGGGGCGTCTATCCGTTACACGGCTACAAGCTCGGACTGTATCGTTTACCAATCAAGTTAGAGGATCCCGCCGAAATGAAATCGATCATGGATGGTCTCAAAAAGACATTTGCCATGGATGCATTTGCAGACAGGGTATTTGCAACATACACATGGACTGAAGAAAACATGCCAGATCCAGATGCAAAGGGATACCAAAAAGTCAACCTCAACGTCACGGTAGAAATTGTTACCGGCGAAGTAGTAGATATGATATACCAAATATTTCCAATTGAAAAGTTCGGCGACCCTCAATGGGTAAAAGATTACCGCAAAAAGGCCGACTATTATGCAAAGATGATAATTGACACAATTCTAAGAAATACTATTCTTGCAGACAAGATGGTAGAATATTTTCTCAAGACTGACAAACTAGACCCAGATGCCGCACTATTGAGACTGGAGGAAATCACACCGCTGGCAAAGATAGTGCCAGATGCAAAACCAAAACCAAAGGCAGAAGAGCCACAAGAAGTAGCAGGTGTAGTATCTGTAGGGGAGGCATTTGATGGCGCAAAACCCGGGCCAATCGACGTGGAATACAAATCCCACATGCCGCCAACCATCCCATATACGGTCGCATCAAACAAGAACGTGATCAAGACCTGGGGAAGAAAAGGTACAGAAACTAGCAGAATGGGAGTCTGGGGAGAATTTGTAGCAGTTGATTTTGATATTTGCGTTGCCGACGGCGCATGCATCGACGCATGCCCAGTCCAAGTATACGAATGGTTTGATACTCCTGGCCATCCAGCATCTGAAAAAAAGCCACTCATGGCACGAGAGCCTGACTGTATCTTTTGTTTGGCGTGTGAAGGTGTATGTCCCCCACAAGCGATCAAAATCTTCCAGAGAAAATCCTAATAACACAATACAGAAATTCCCCGTCGTTCAATCCTGAATAATGGCAGTTAACCCATTTACCGTATTTGTTTTTGACATTTTCATACTTTCGGCCATTTTGCTTACTGCATATTCAATCAATTTCTACTATCTGGCGTTTTTGTCGTTTAGGCGTAAAGACAAAAACCCGATGATTCAAGTTGGAACTCCATCCATTACAATCCAGCTTCCAATATACAATGAAAAATATGTGGCGTCAAGACTTGTGGACGCAGTCTGCGCATTGGACTATCCGAAAGACAAAATGAAGATAATGGTGCTTGACGACTCTGATGATGATACTACAGATCTTTTGGGTAATTTGGTAAACCAGTACAAGAAAAAAGGATACGATATTTTGCATATTAGGCGCGGAACGCGAAAGGGGTACAAGGCTGGTGCCCTCAAGTACGCAATGAAAATGACTGACACGGAATACGTCGCAATATTTGACGCAGACTTTATCCCGCCGGCCTGGTTTTTAAAGAGGGCAATACCGTACTTTGCAAAACGCAACATCGGTCTTGTCCAGTGCAGATGGGGGCACGTAAACGAAAACTATTCCGCAATGACACAGGCTCAAGCGTTAAGCATAGACTTTCATTTTCTAATTGAGCAAAAGGCAAAGAGCAACTCGCATCTCTACATGAACTTTAACGGAACCGCAGGAATTTGGAAAAGGGAATGCATCGAGGATGCGGGAGGCTGGCACACATCCACCCTAGTAGAGGATCTTGACTTGAGTTATAGGGCGCAGATGAATGGATGGAAGTGCCTTTTCATTTCTGATATAGTAGTTGACGCCGAACTCCCAGTTCAGATGAATGCTGCAAAAAGACAGCAGTTTAGGTGGGCAAAAGGCGCAATCCAATGCGCAATCAAACTGCTTGGCGACATTTTGATAAAAAGAAAGATACCGCTTGAAACAAAACTTCAGGCATTTGTGCAGCTGACTAGACATATTGCATATCCTCTTTTACTGATACAGTTTCTTGCCCTGCCGATTCTTTTGGCATCTGAAATGAATCTGCACATAGTTCGACTTGTTCCTGGAATCACACTTGCAACCTATCTTGCAATGGGGCCTGGGGCGTACCTTTTGGTAATTTACAACGTCTGGGGGAAAGATTGGAAACACAAGGCAAAGATTCTTCCATTTCTACTGATTTATTCTTCTGGAATGGCAGTAAACAACACAGTCGCAGTCTTTGATGGAATATTTGGCAAAAAGAACGAATTTCTCAGGACTCCAAAATATGGAATTGTAAACAATACTGATGACTGGCATGATAAGGCATACA
>DATBQZ010000140.1:0-20616 GCA_036560565.1 Candidatus Nitrosotenuis sp. | reverse complement strand
TTTTACAAGTTCCAGGAAGAGGCAATACGTGAGATAATTTTTGGCCAAAACGTGGTAATTACCGCACCTACGGCTTCTGGAAAAACAGAAGCATTTGCCATTCCAGTAATACAGAAAATTGCAAGCGAGAACAACAAGGGCGGCATATTTGCAATATTTGTATATCCCACAAAGGCGCTTGCGCGGGACCAGCTCCCAAAGATTAGGGAAATTGCGGAAAGTGTCGGGGTAACAGCAGATGTCTTTGACGGCGACACAAAGGAGTCAGAGCGGGCAAAAATCCTTGATTCCATTCCGCAAATAATAGTTACAAATTTTGACGTTTTGCACTACCACATGATGTACAGGACAAAGTTTGCATCCGCATGCAGCACCGCAAAGTTCCTAGTTGTGGACGAGGCGCATGTGTACTCTGGCATATTTGGCTCAAACGTGCACTATATAATAAAACGCCTAAAAAGAATCTGCAAAAAAATCCAGTTTGTTGCATCATCTGCAACCCTTGACAATGCAAAAGAGTTTTGCGAAAATCTTTTTGGCGCAAAGATGGGTCTAGTGCAAGGCGCTGGAAAAAAAGGCGAGACTGACTTTGTCATGATATTTCCATCACTTCGAACCCAGAGGGCGCTTATGATCGACCTGCTTGAAAAACTGACATCAAAGAAACACAAGACAATGGTGTTTTCAAATTCTCACCTGAATTCGGAGCTAATAGCTATGCAGGCAAGAAAAAAGAAAATCGACATCAAGGTGCACCGCGCTGGACTGATGGCAAACTATAGAAACTTTGTCGAAAAATCATTCAAAGAAGACAAGCTGTCCGCAATATCGTGCACCCCAACGCTTGAGCTCGGAATAGACGTCGGAAACGTGGATGGGGTAATATCGTCTACCATCCCAATCAACCGACTGCTCCAGAGAATAGGAAGGGCAGCAAGAAAGGGGCAGCGCGGATTTGCTTTTTTGGCACTTGGAAACGACCCCATATCGCAGTACTACAAGAACCACCCTGACAATTACTTTGAGGACATAGAGCAGACGTACATTGATCCAAAAAATCCGTTTGTCGAAGAATTCCAAGTGCTTGCAATGGCATGCGACAAGCCAATCGCGATGCACGAGATGATGGAACATTCAGAGACGATAAAAAAGCACATAGAGGCAGGCAACTTGGTTTTGCAGGAAAACAGGTATGCCCCCAACTACACCATGATAAAGGACGTGCAAAGCGAATACAGCATACGCGGGATTGGCAAGTCGATTGACATTTTCCTAAACGAGAAAAAGGTAGGTGACAGGGTCCTTCCGATGGCACTAGAGGAATTGCACGAGTCGGCAATCTATTTTCTTGCCGGAATGCGCTACAAGGTAAAGGAGTTCGATTATCCGAAAAAACAGTTTGCAAAATTGGTATCCATCCCAAGGAACTATCCATACTATACCAGGGCCCTGACAGAAGAATGGCCTACAATTGAGACCATATACGAGAAAAGGAGGGCCTTTGGGGCAGAGGTCTGCTTTTGCAAGTTGCACATACAAAAGAAAGTGTATGGCTATGTCAACATCGAGCTTGGGCAGGAGGTGACCCAGGGGCAAAAGATCCTCCTAGATAACCCGCTAGAATATGACTTTGTTACAAAGGGAATCGTCATCCATGCACCAAGACCTGCAGATGAGATGAAAAAATCAGAAAACTCGGAATACACAGAGGCAAGCGGATACCATGCGACAGAGCACATCATAATTGAGGGAAGCAACATGGTAACAGGCGGAGTATCGCAGGACCTGGGCGGGATATCGCTTGGAACATCAGGGCTGATTTTCATTTATGATGGGGCGATTGGCGGAAACGGCGCAAGTAAGGCCTTGTACGACAGATTGGAAAAGGCACTTGAGCGCAGCCTCCACATAGTAAAGGAGTGCCCATGCACAAACGAGGCAGGATGTCCACGATGCACGTTCTCGTACAGATGCGGGAACAACAACGAGTTTTTGCACAAAAAAGCATCAAGTGAAATACTGCAAAGAATCAACGACGGCGAAATCACGGACATCATAGAGCCAACAGAGGGAGACAGGCCGCTGGTATAATTTGCAATCAGATGATTTTATAATTAATTAAGAACCACAAATAAGCACTACACATGGAAAAAGTTGCCCTAGTCACGGGATGTTCAAGCGGAATAGGATTAGAGACGGCACTAGGGTTGGCACGCGACGGCTATTTCACATATGCGTCAATGCGCAACACGTCCAAGGCATCCAAAATCGAGGAAACCGCAAAAAAAGAAAATCTCACCATAAAAATAATTCAGCTAGATGTAGATGACAAGGATTCAATAAAAAATGCAGTATCACAGATAGTCAAGGAAAAAAACAGATTGGATGTTCTAGTAAACAATGCAGGATACGGAATTTTCGGATGCTTAGAAGACATTTCGGTTGAGGAGTTAAAGGAGCAGTTTGAGACAAACTTTTTTGGAGTGGTAAGACTGATTCACGAGGTTGCGCCAATCATGAGAAAGCAAAAGGCCGGAACAATTGTGAATGTCAGTTCCGTTGCAGGAAGAATAGGCTTTCCCGGCTCGCCGGCATACATCAGCTCAAAGTTTGCACTGGAGGGGCTGAGTGAGTGCATGAGGTACGAGATGGCTCCGTTTGGCGTAAATACCATAATCATAGAACCAGGCGTCATAAAGACAAACTTTCTTGACTCCATGAGAATGCCAAAGAACCCAAAGCCTGACTCGCCATACAAGGAGCTGACAGAAAAAGTAGTAGGAGGAATCAAGATGATGGCGCAGATGGGAACTCCTCCAAAAGAAGTGGCAGACACAATAATCAGGGTGCTAAAGGAGAAAAATCCGCTGCCAAGGTACCCGGTAGGAAACGACGCGGCAATGTTCCTAGAGGCAAAAAAGATGAAAACAGACATCGAATTTGAGAACTATCTCAAAAAAGAGCTGTTTTAGATCAGATTTCAGCCATTGATTCAAAAATAAAAAACGCATACAGCCATATTTTCTGCAAATTCATGTTACCCCCTAAATTCTAAAATCTCATAAATTTTTATAAAAAAAGTCGGTACGTCAAACAGCTAATTTGACAGAGGAGATTCGACAAAAGTCACCAGTGGTTAAATTGATATATGCTAGATAACGAGTTTTTATCAAAGTCTGCAATTTAGGCACGATAAATTATGAAATGGAAAACACTACAACACAATGGAATAATATTTCCGCCAGATTATGAGCTAAAGGGGTTTACAGTCAAGATAAAGGGCCAGCCAGTAAAGCTTGACGCAAACCAGGAGGAAATGATATACCAGTGGGCAAAGAAAAAGGACACACCATATGTCAAGGATACTGTTTTTCAAAAGAATTTCGTCGCTGATTTTGCTGCCACGTTTGGCGGCAAGTTCAAGGGATTGAGCATTTCCGATATTGATTTTTCTGAAGCATTCAAGATAGTTGACAGGGAAAAGTCCTCCAGGGAACTCATGACAAAAGAGGAAAAGAAATCAATTGCGCAAAAAAGAAAGGAGCTGCGAGAAAAGATGAAAGGAGTCTACGGAAAGGCAATACTTGACGGACATGAGGTAGAGGTTGCAAACTACATGGCAGAGCCGCCTGGAATTTTCATTGGGCGGGGTGATCACCCGATGAGGGGAATGTGGAAGCCAAAGATAACTCACAGAGACGTAATTCTTAATTTGGGCAAGGAGGCAAAGGTTCCTCCCGGAGACTGGAAGAAAATAGTACACGAACATGACTCCATGTGGCTTGCATGCTGGACTGATGTTCTTTCTGAGAAGATAAAGTACGTGTGGTTTGCAGACACGGTAGGACTAAAGCAGGAGCGAGATATGGCAAAATACGACAAGGCCGCAAAGCTTGGAAAAGAGATCAGAAAGATAGAGGACGCAATCACCAAAGGAATGAACAGCAAGGATCCAAAGGTCAGCCGCATTGCAACTGTTTGCTATATCATTTACAGAACATCGATGAGGGTCGGAGACGAAAAGGACCCAGACGAGGCAGACACAGTTGGTGCCACCACCCTGCGAAAAGAGCACGTAAAGCTGGAAGACGACAAGATACACTTTGACTTTTTGGGAAAAGACAGTGTCAGGTGGGAGGAAACTATACGTGCGGAGGGAAACGATAAGACACTGTACGAAAACCTGAAAAAACTAACTGCAAACAAGAGCCCAAAGGATGAAATCTTCCACGACATCACCTCAAGGCACGTAAACGCGTTTTTGAGCGAAATAGTCAAGGGCTTGACTGCAAAGGTGTTCAGAACATATCTTGCCACAACACAGGTGAAGAACTATCTCAAGGACAAGCTTGACGTAAAGGGAAAAAGCGAGACTGAGAAAATTTACATCGCAAAAATGGCAAACCTGCAGGCTGCAATGATGTGCAACCACAAGAGGACCATACCAAAGAACTTTGAGGAAACGCTGCAAAAGAAAAGGGAGACTCTGAAAAGTCTTGAAAAGGTAAAGGCAAAAACAGACAAGCAAAAAGAGCGCCTAAAGGAAAGGGCAAAAAAACTCGAGCTTGCAATCACACTCACAGAGCAGACAAAGGACTACAACTTGGGCACATCACTTCGCAACTACATTGACCCGCGCGTGTTCAAGGCGTGGACAGACGAGGTAAAGGCAGAGTGGGAAAAACTCTACACCACCGCGCTCCAGAGAAAATTCCTCTGGGTCAAAAACGTAAAGACCAACTGGAACGAAATAATGTCCCAGTAATTTTTTGGATCAGATCACATTTTCAGATTTTGCCAAAATCCGCCTGAACCAAAACGATAGCAGAATCATTTAATTGCGCCATGAAATTAGGCGTTTTTGTGCCGGGGTAGCTCAGCCTGGTTAGAGTGCCAGTCTCCAGCAAAGGGCATTACTCATAATCTGGAGGCCGTGGGTTCGAAACCCACCCCCGGCAGACACTCTTTTTTTTAAAACCACACGCTAAAAATCAATACATAACATAAACAGCTAGAAATCAAAGTTTTAATTTTATAGAATAATCTAATCACATCCAAATTACATACTAGAAATAGTATGTACTGAATGAAGATAAATTATTTTAATGTCTTACTAACATCTGCTCTTTTTCTGACACTGTTTATGCCAGTTGTTATCGACCAGATTGCAAATGCCGAACCGCCCGAGTCCATCGAGATTGTGAAATCAGGACTAATTGCATTTGATCCGCTAAACACTGGAAATACTAGTTACTGGACTCCCTGGAGCAGTACAGTCAACACTCCATTGCTGCACGAGTACCATGAAGATTCCCAAGGACTGCATATTGGTGTACAAGCACCATACAGCGGCAAATGGGTCAACTACGCTGCAGTATCACCAGTCACTGATGCATCCCTTTTTCATGCTACTGTGACAAATCCTTACACCACCATCCCCGATGGAGTGTTCGAGTCAGGCCTGTACGTAATATCCTCAGATAATAGCAACTTTGTTGGCTGCATGTCAGTTGCAAATTACAATGGACATTATTGGAGTGTCATTCAAGCATACGGATCAGATGTCGTAGGATCCGGCATCATGACGACTCTTTATCAATCACCTCTGAATACAGAGCCACTTACACAGGAGTGCACCATCGTTACCAACGGCGATAACCACCTCAGGGTCTACTTGGATGGAAGCCTCTTAGTTTCAAGGGACGACTTGGTACTGAACATGCCTGATCCATTCAGAGCAATGCTCCAAGTCGATGCAACATCGCCTACAATGCACACAGGTACTTACCTAAACTACTATTCAACATCAAGTGAGGCAGTCACAGTGACCAACGCACGTCCTGGCGGAACTGTACTTCTAGTCGACTCTTCCAACAGAACCCTTGCAAGTGCTCCTGTTGTATCAGACGGCATCTCCACAATACTTGTCGGGATGCACAGTTTGCCGTTAGTCGGAAACATTCTGATCTACGACGCAAATAACACACTAGTCTCATCCACACCAAGTCCTGTAAACATATTTGGGGGTGATGTTTATTCTTCCAATAAACTCCCACAACCTCCAACTGGGCTAACTGCCAATGCCATTTCATCCTCGCAAATCAACATAAGCTGGTCTGCACCTGCGGACAACGGAGGCTCGGCAATCACAGGATACAAGATAGAGAAGTCAATGGATGACGGGTCCACATGGTCTACTATTATGACTGGCAATACTACAACATATGCAGATGCCGGATTACTTGCAAATACGGCATACACCTACAGAGTGTCAGCAATCAATTCAGTTGGAACAGGTTCTCCATCTAATGCCGCTACTGCTACAACAAAGTCGGACATCATTCCGACTTCCACACTATCTATCAACACGCAAAGACTCAATGGTGCTGCAGTCGATGGCCTCTATATACAACTCTATCAAAACGGCGTCATGATAAACTCAGGGTATTCTCCTGTCACATTTACTTTAAACAATGACCAACCATACACCATAGTAGCAAGCGACTGGATAGGTTATTTCTTTGATCACTGGCTTGACACTGGCTCTACAAATAGCGCTAGAGGCATATCAATATCAGCAGATACGGCGATAACAGCTGTTTACAAAACATTGCCTTGATTTACAACAAAAAGATAGCAATCTTTGTTATCCAGGTTAATGTAAAGCAAAAGCTGCGCCATATTTAATAATGATTTAGGCATACTTATCCTACGGATTGGTTATTTGTTTTAGTTGCACTTGTTCACGAATGCTCAAAACTACATCCATAATGATTAATCACAAGTCTACGTAAAATATGGTCATCAAACATTTAATGAGAATAAATGAGAAATAACAGCAATATGGCACTTCAAAAAAATCACATCCTTGTAATCAGCCTAATTGCAGGCTTTATGCTAATATCAACATCAGTTCAAGTTCAATCTGAATACGTAGAAGAGTCGATCATGCCAAAGTCAGCGCATGATATGGAAAGTGGAAGCGCATGGTTCCACAACCATAGCGACATGATCACACTTGTCGATGCAGAATCACAGAACCCAGTAACAGAGTTAGAAGAAAGTTTTGACATTGAGGGAAAAGAGACTACAGAAACGCACGATCACAGCATTGCATATTTTCCTCCCCCACTTCAGCAAATCAAGAACGGAGTAAAAGCAACTGATGTTACCTGCACTGAAGGACAGGAGCTTGTCTTAAAACAATCAAACGGCCAGCCAGCCTGCATCAAACCGTCAAGTGTTGCAAAACTAATTGAACGAGGATGGGCAATCCACGTCTTGCCAGATTATGTAAAAAATGAAAACAATAATTCAGTTGCATACTCATCAGGAGACTATGCAGTTCAAACAGAGCAGGTAAACTACTTCCAAAACGCCCAAGGATACCTAGCCAGACCCGCCGCAGATGGAGAATTTCCAGCAGTTGCGATGATCCATGAGAACCTTGGTATAACCGACAACATCAAAGAGATGGCCAAAAAGCTTGCATCGCACGGATACATCGTATTGGCAGTTGACCTGTATGATGGCAAGATTGCAACAACCACAGACGAGGCGCGAATCATACTGGGCACCTTTGAGCAGCAGCAGTGGACTGACAACATGAACTCGGCAGTAGGATACCTTGAGGAAAGATTTGGCGTCGAGTCCATCGGATCAATCGGGTGGTGCTTTGGCGGAGGCCAGTCGCTCAACCTTGCCCTAAACAACCCAGATATCGATGCAACTGTAATCTATTACGGCCATCTTGTGACTGATCCATCCACACTATCAAGGATAGCATGGCCGGTTTTGGGAATATTTGCAGGACTGGACACTGGAATTCCAGAACAGACAGTTAGGGAATTTGAATCTGCACTAAATGATCTAGACATTGAAAATGAAATTATCGTTTATCCTGGAGTAAAGCACGGATTTGCAAACCCGTCAGGTGCCAGGTATGCACCTGAGGAATCAAAGGACGCCTGGGAAAAGACACTTGACTTTTTTGAGGCAAATTTGAAATGAAAAAAGATTTTGTCCTGTATGCCGCAGCTGCTGTGGCAACGGCAATTGGCGGAATAATACACCTAACCATGGCGCCAAACTCGCTTGGAAACAATGTCAATGCAGGAATACTATTTTTGGTTGGCGGCACAGCACAGATGTTTTGGGTGATTCCAATGGTACGGAGATGGGGTCTTCCGTGGTATGGAATGGGGATTGTAGGAAATGCAGTCTTTGTTGCAATTTGGGCAGTCACAAGAATTCCCGGCAACCCAATAACAGGAAGGGGTGGCTCGATTAGCCAAAATGCAATACTAGCCGAGTCAGGACAGATGGCATACATCATAATCACGATTGCAATCATAGTGTACGAGTTAAGAAACAGGACAAAGATTAGCCAACACACAAGTTCTAAAAAATAAAAAAGCGAGTACCCAGGATCTATGGTCGTACTGGGCTCATCATTTCTTTGTATAACGGGCTTTCTGGCATGTATCCGCTACACGTAAACGTGTATTGTTCTAACACAGCAAATCCGTCTTTTCCAGTGAAGCTTTCAGCCTTGTCAAACTCAGTTATTATTTTGTGGTTTGAAATGTTGCATCGCTGGTATTCAAGAGTAAGGATGTCCTTGCCTTGTTGTACCAAGTCAACTGTCATGTCAAACTCCTTGTACGATGAATCCATAGCTAATTTCCCATAGATGTGAGCTTCGACAAGTGCCTGATGCAAGTGAGGCGTCTCCCCAGGAATTCTTTGCAGAGTGAATTCAGGTGTAGTACCCCTACCCACGCCAAATCCAGATACCTGGGTTAGTGTCTGGAACGGATATGTGACGGTAGCATCTTTAAACTTGAACGTTGCCATCGGGTACAGACTTTCTCCAAAAACATACATGTCGTTTCCCTGCGGCATTTCAGCTGCTACGATCTCCTTTGTTTGCGATATGCTCACAACCAGTGCGATTGATGAAATCACAATAGATGCAGCAATCGAAGTCAGTATGAGTTTATTCATTATACGCTCACGTCAAAATATTTGTAATAAACCATCCAAAGGATCCAGACAACTATAACAGCACTTTATTTCAAACCGCTGTTCTATTGTCAATATTATACGTCTGATGAAAATGTGACATTGGTAAACTTTGGCAGAAAATTTCAAGTGCTGATCATGTGAGACTAATTTTCTTGATCGAGGATTTGTTTTAGCTGAAAGCAGGTTTTAACTGACAAGACGATACTAATGGGTTATTGAAATTATTCGCGTATGAGTTGCAAGTCAGGATACATTCATGTTTTTACGTGGTTTCCACTGCAGGGCAAGCGGCTCTGCACAAGGTGCATGGAAGAAGAAACCCCCAAAGAACCCAAACCAGTAAACCAAGACTAGTTTTTTTTGGACAAACTTCATCGTGCGTCTGTATGGCTACTAAACGAACACTCGGCTGCCCCTTAGATTATGAGATTACCATGTGAGCGCAGACCAGCAGAAAATTCGAGTTTGCAGGCAACACATGAGAAAGACATGGAATGATACAGTATGCTTTCGATAAAATCGAACTCATTGAAGTATAGCTATGCGCAAGCTAGCTGTCTTTCTTTAGCTGTGTTATGGCGTCTGCCTTGTGGAGTAGTGCATCTGCGTTGTCTGGCTCCAGTTCCAGCGCCTTGTTGAAGAACTTTAAGGCCACCTTGAAATTGCCCAAGTTGAGTTCCTCTCTCCCTTTGGCAATCATCCTGTCCACATGCTCTTCTTCTTTGATTCCGGGATTTTTCTTCCTAGTATAGAAAGGGCTCATGATATTTGGTTTGACCAATTCCAGTTAAGAGTTGTGAGGTTCAGAGGTCACGCAGTTTGCTTAATTTTTCCTTTCTTTTTTCACTGTTTTCCCAGTCCCTTAGCATCTCTGCCTTAAACTCGCTTTCGTTTTTGTATGGGTCTGGCCACTTGTCCATAGGAACCAGATATGGTTCTGAGCCGTTTTCAGTGGAAAACAGGTACGGCTTGACTCGTTTTGACTTTAACAGCTTTGATATGAGTTCGGATGCCTCTTGCTTTGTTGCAGGCTTGGCACCGACATAGCCTATCTTGTAAAGCTGCGCCAGTTGCTCAGATGTGGCAGGACTGGAATTTTTGTCTGACAATCATATACAGTAGCGCTTTTTGCAATTAATTTCTTTCATACCACACATCACGGCAGATCAGGTTTTTCACTCCGTTTGCGCCAAAAAGGATCCTCTTTTATCAGACCACACCAAATCACATCATGGCAAAAGATACCAAAGCAAAAGATTGGGATAACTTGTGGGGCGAGTACATGGAACTGCTAAAAAAATGGACGCAGTCATTTCAGGCATTACAAAAAATCGGCGCCGAGGTGCAAGCAAAGTACAACGAAGTATCCACCAAGGCACTAAACGAGTCCAGTGAAAAAACACTCAAAGAATTCTATGACAACTGGCAAAAAACAATGAGCGAGTCAAGTTTGAGCGCTACCAAGCAGTTTGGGCAAAACTGGCAAAAGATAACAAATCAGCCGGGAATCGACCAGATGAAAACGTACGGAGACTTGATGAACACCTTTGCCGAGACATGGCAAAAAATGTGGAAAAAATAAATCCCAAAAATTTCTCTTTTCTTATTTACTGCTTTTTTCCTATAATCAAATCCACTTTGTATCTGAGTGCCGCCCGCCGATGCAATTTGAGATTCCATTGGAGAAACGAGGGCTTTTTTGTTTCCTTGGATATTGAGAAGCCAAGCCGCACAAGTTCGCTCCGAATCGATTCTTCGTACAATGGCTCTTTGACTGACTTTTCACCCCTTTCAAAATCGTACGGATCGGATAGGATCAAAAATCCATTTTTCTTTACTTGTTTTGAGAGAGACCTTAGGAGAAGTTTTGGTTCTATTATTTCAAATAAATTTAGCCCAACTACAGAATTGAATTTTGCCTTCCCAAACGGGTGTGACAACGAGTCTGCCACAAAATAATCCATGTTATCAGAGTCAGATTTTTTTGCAATCTCAATTGCGTGATATGACTTGTCGATTCCAAAGACATCATGCGATTTCGCCAGATGCTGAGTCATTATTCCAATGGAACAGCCATGCTCTAGAACAGTTCCGGAACTTGGTATGTTGTCCAGAGATTCTTTTATCACACCATAAAATTTTGATTTTTTGTTTTTCTCGTATATTGACGACCATCTTTTCTCCACCAAGGATACGTCAGCATGGCTCTTTGGTATGGAACGAAGACTTTTCTTGATGTAGAGCTTTAGTTTTTGGGTGGCTGCCTTTGTGTACAGTGTTCCGCCAAGGCGCGGCCTGTTTGAGAGATAGTTAGTAAAATCATCCCACAGAATAGGGATTTTGCCAATTATTGGAAAATGCAGGTTACAGTATGCGCAAAACAAAAATCCTTCCGTAATCTCTGTGTCTTTTTTTAGGACCTCAAGTGACAGTTTTTTCCCGCATCTCACGCAGCAGATGCGCCCTAAACTAGATTCGTGCAAACCAGTTTTACTCAAAACTGATTTTGAATTAATACTTATTTTGAAATCCAGTTAATGTTAAATGGGAACCACCCAAAGTCACTATCGATGACTGAGCAAGAAGAGTTTGCAGATGCACTGCTTGACCAGATTTCAGTTGAGATAAACGAGGAGCACGACATTTCGACTTTGTCCTCAAGAATCAGAGAGGATCCTGACTTTAAGGTGAGATTTGACTCGCCCAAGCAGATTTCAGACAAGATAGCGCCAGGGCTAAAACAACGAGTCGGCGAGTTTACTGGAATCAGCGTATCACAGGATGTAGAAATAGAGTTTCCAGAACTAGACGAATTAAAGGTGATAAAGGGAAAAAAGGTCTTTGCCACGCAAGACGCAAGGGAGTTTGTAGACAAGCTGTTTTTGGCAGTTGCAAAACAGAACAGGCAGGGAATAGCCGACTTGGTAAAACAGGACACCGCAAAATTCCTAGCATACTCCACATATGCAAAATCCTACATTTCAAAAATCTCCACAACATACGGCGATTATTTGGATTCGAAAATATACATAAACAATTTTGTCCTGTCGAATTATCCGCAGATAGTCCTGCACAAGCAGGGGCCCCCCTACGAGTCAAGGTACGAGATGATAAAATCAGGATACATAGGAGCCCTAAAGATGACCATACTAGAAGAGATGGTCCATTCCATCCAGAACAATCTGTACGAGGAAAACAAAAAGGCAGTAATCGAGGTAAACAAGATAAACGAGGACCTGGCAAAAATAATTCTCTCCCTAGACGACGGAATAGTGACGAGGCTTTCTGACTATCTGCAGCTGCCAGCGGTCCCAGACGAGTTCCCAATCGCAAAAAGGGCAAACCTGTTTTTCATGCTAAACCCGGACAACTTTATCGTAAATGTCCTAGGGCCAGATGTGATGACGTTTACCAAAGTCGAGATAGACCCGACAATCCAGCAGATGGTCCCGCAGATTTTGGAGATATACCAGAGATGGCTCCTCCCCATTCAAAGACACCATGCCGCGTTTTCCACAATGGAGGGAATGGCAGAGTTTTCCGTCCAGAACATCCTCAAGGATGATGAGGACTTTCACCAGTATTTGATGACGTTTATGGGAACTGACATTTCGTCATACCAGGTAAGAAAGAACATGGGCAAGGACTTTACAGGAGCGGTATTTGAAAAACACGGCAAGGAAACGTTCCAGATTTTGATAAAAACCCCACCCACCACAAGGGAGCTCAAAGACCCGCAGACGTACCTAAAAAGAGCACCATAATTATTCCAGATGAGCGACAAGTTTGATCCGTTTCTTGCAGAGTGGATTTCATTTTCCTCAGACCCAAGGTACAACTTGGTGGAAAAATGCCTCAAGCTTGCGCAGATACTAGAGTATCCGGATCTTAACATACAGGAGCAGATAGAAAAGATAAACGAGATTGCAAAGTCCCTCAAGGTTTTGCTATCAGATGTGAAAAACCCCACGTATCTGATATCAATGCTAAACGAGTATCTCTTTCAGACACTCGGATTCAAGGGAGACATAGACGACTACTATGATCCAAAAAATAATTTCCTAAACGAGGTGCTGGACAAAAAAAGCGGCATACCCATTACACTTTCAATAATTTACGTCGAGGTCGCAAAAAGAATCGGCCTTGATCTTACCATCACGGGATTTCCAAGCCATGTTGTGGTAAAATATAACGAAGAGATGGTGCTTGACCCGTTTGGAGGGGGCAGTCTGCTGGATGTGGAGGACCTAAATGAAATTCTGTACCAGAACTTTGAAGAGGATATCGAGTTCTCGCCAGAAATGCTAGACGAGTTACCGCAGGACAAGGCGCTAATCAGAATACTGCGAAATTTGAAAAGCTCGTACGCCCAGTCATATGCGTATGAGAAGGCAATGAGGTGCACCAACATGATTTTGGCAGTAGAGCCGGATTCGCCTGACGAGATACGCGACAAGGGGATACTGGAGGAGAGGCTGCTAAACTATGAAAAGGCAATGATATACCTAAACAAGTATCTAGAGATTGCGCCGGAAGCGCCAGACGTGGACTTTATTTTAGAAATGATAAGAAATGTGAGAGATAAGATTAATCAATGATTGATGTAATGTCTTTGCCCCTTTTGACTTGGGATATCTCGTGTCTTGCAAGCTTGTTACGAAGTGCCTTTTTTAGGACATCTACTTCGTTTCTCAGAGCGGCGATTTCGTCCTCTAGCTTTGAGACGCGCTCATAGATTGTTTCTCCTTCTGTTGAACTCATGATACGATACAGTCAGAAAAAGAGCTTAAAAATTTATGGGTGAATTTTTGTGTATCTTGGTTAGTTTTTTGTTACAAATCAAACTCTTGATTGCAAGAGGCACACTTTGCGTGCTCGGCGCCGACCTGACCTATTAGGAAGATTCGACCAACCGTTTGACATTTAGGACACATGCCTGTGGTGACATTTTTTGGGGCTGTCCTGATTATTTTCTGAGTCTTTCGGCGTCCCATATCGAGGCAAGTTATGTATGGTCTATTAAATTTAAGGATTTCAAAAGCTCGTTTAACACAGATATCGATGCGGATTTAGCACATCATACAATATGAATAAGATCTTTTAGCTTTCGCCTAGAGCGCGGGCCGCGCTTTTGTGCAGGATATCCTATACAGAGTAGTGACGACGGTTTGAGATCAGTCCCAATTGCATCCATGACCTTTCCCTCGTCAAACATCCCTATCCAAATCGAGCTCAGGCCCAAGGCATGCGCTGCAAGCTGCGAGTATGCGGCGGCAAGTGTCGCATCCTGGATTGCAAACTTGGCAAGAATTTCAGGCGGAAAGTTCAGCTTTACCCGGGACGGGTTTTTGCAAAATATGATGACAACTGGCGTGTTGACATGCGGCTGGTTGTTTGCCGCCTCAACTAGCTTTTCTTTTATTTTTTTATCCCTGACATAAAATATTTCAAAGCCCTGAAAGTTTCCGGCAGTCGGCGCAGTGTCTGCAGCGGCAAGTATCTTGTCGATTTTCCACTCTTCCACCATTCTTTTGTTGTCAAACTTTCTAGTGGAGCGCCGTGAGGCCATCACCTTGAATAGATCAGTATCCTGGACTATTTTCTTTGGCTTTGACGTGAGAATTGCGTTTAGGAGGTTTTGCCGTACTTCCACGTCTTTGGTCGATTCATCAGACGGCGCGTATTCCTTTGGGTATGTCTTGCTAGTTTTCATTTCCTAAATTCCTCCAGGTGCTTTTTTAGGATCTGGGTCGGCACCTCAAATATCTTATTTTCTTGCAATCGAAACTGTGTGACGTCGGAATTTACCAGTATTGCGGAAAACTCGTCTTCTAATTCCACTTGGCCTGCAGTATTTTTTGAAAGGATGTCGTAGAGGCGGTCGACTTCGTCCTTTCCCATAAACACCACATGCTCATCGTCTTCGTCTGTCCCTTTCCAGACAAGGCGGCAGGCATCCTTTGACGAGTACGATGACTCTATTCTCAAAAATTCTGCCATGTCCGTGAATTTTTACATGGTTTACGACTATTAAATCTAAAAAAAATAAAGTGATTCCTAGAGCGTTGCTAGGAATGCACCTATTCCGGCACCGACGCCAATTCCCAGGACAAAGAACAATGCGTCCCAGGCCATGACTTTTCTAAACGGCGCTCGAACCTGATAGTTCCAGTGAGCTTGTTTTTGATTCATGATTACAGTATAACAGGCCACACAGATAGAGCTTAGTCAGCTGGTTTGATGATGGATAAGCTAGACTATTGATACGGATGTCGGTTTTTGTGCTCAAATGTGTACCTAAAGGATAATTGAGAACGTTGCCTGCTTTTCCATAGAAGAACACAGTACAGCAACGCTTACTAGTCAAGACGACGTATGTAGTTGACAGGATGTAATTGGCAAAAAAATCAACTGAAAAAAATGAGATTTCCGTTTGTGATATTTTAAAAAACAATACCACCAAAGTGATTAAAAAAATAGAATCCCAGATTCCTACAAACGTGCAGGCGTATTCTGACTTGTACACCAATTACCTTCACCTGCTAGACGACTATTTCGGGACGTGTTATTTGTGGCAAAAAGAATATTTTGACAAGTTCGGACTTGACAGTAAATCCCTGAATGCCATCAACGATTACTGGGAAATCATGACAGACCTGTACTGTACCCAAATTGACATGATTGCAAGCGCGCAAAAATCAAACATTGACACACGCGAAAACATGATAAAAATGTGTGACCAGCATATTCATCAGGCCCTAGATTATTATGGCAAAGTCTTTTCTCAGACGCTATCTAAAATAAATGAGAAAAAGTAAATTAAAACGGTTACAAATATGCAAGGTTTAAAAAACAAATAAGAAAATTTTTCTTAAAATTATGGATTTTCCTTTGGACTGCATTCTCCCCTAAAGTATTGCCATTCTTCGCATTCGGAGCCATCAGAAAACACGCACATACTTTGTGTGGACTCGCCATCCCCTCGGATTTGTATTGTGCCGCCGTTCTCAAAGCAGTGTGTCGATGCAGGGTTTGCCGCCTGTTTTGGACTTGGAATTTCCTCTGTCGGTCCCTTTAGGACAAATTGGTGGTTTAGATCATCCCAGGTATCGTCAATCACTGCAGATATTACCGTTCCCTCAGATACTATAATTCTCATTTCGTGCGGGGTGATCACCTGGGTTAGTATTTGGCCATCCCTGTTGCCAAACCCGCCATGTGATGACTCAAACGTTGCTCGGATCATGTGCTGCGGCGGTAACGATTTTGTCGCACCAACATATTCCGTCTTTAGCGTATTGATGTCCCCATCAAATGCAAATGTCGGACTCGTTGGAACGAATTGCTGAGCCACGCCCAGTGCCTCATACATTTCCTTGTCTTCAGACGTGATTGGAATCATTGCTGTGTCTTTTTGCACAGGAATAAGATATGCAAGTAGTGCCGCTGCAGCTATGCTTATCGCTATTATTATGACTAGATTTTTGGATTGTGCCATTTTTGCCAATAACGCTAGGAAGATTTTGATTATAATCTTTGATTAAATTTGGTTTGAACTACAACATGAAGTGAATCAGAAACTGGACAATGTTTTTTAGACTAGCAAAAAAACCAAATTCGTGGGAAAGAACAAGGCAAAAAACAACCCCGGGAAAAAATCAGGCAAGGCAAAGTTTGTCATTTTAGGAATTATCGCAATAGTCATCATAGGGGTTGCAGCAGCACTAGTCAGCGGTGTTGATTTTAAAGCAAGGGGAAACTCTATTGACACGACAAAGGGATCCCCTGTTCTTGGCTCCCAGTCCGCACCTGTAACGATCATAGAGTTTGGCGATTACCAGTGCCCATTTTGCCAGAAATGGAATAGAGACACAAAGCCGCTAATTGAGAAAAACTACATCGACGCAGGCAAGGTAAAGCTCGTATACATGGACTTTGCATTCCTTGGGCCTGACTCGATTAAAGCGCATGCAGGAAGCTACTGCGCGGACGAGCAGGGATTATACTGGAAGTACCACGACTTTGTGTACAAAAACCAGGGGCATGAAAACGACGGATGGGCAAATGCAGAAAACATCAAGTCATTGGCGTCAAAACTGGAAGGACTGGACGCAGATGCGTTTGGCAAGTGTCTGGATTCTGGCAAATACGAGGACAGGGTCAAGGAAAACAAAAACATAGCATTGAGAAACGGGGCCACTTCCACTCCGACGTTTATTGTGATTGGTCAAGGTCAGGCCACGGAATTGACCGGGGCGCAGCCGTATTCAGTGTTTCAGAATTTGCTTGATGAAAAACTGACTACACAGAATCCAAACTAACGGTTTGTTGTTTTAGATAATTTGCAAAATACATCAGATGTCGAGTTCGCATATAATTTTAGTCGAGCATAATCTGAAATTCAAACCAAAGTTTATGTTATTACACATCAAGATGTACATAGTGCGCATACTAGTGATTTCTCTGGTTTTTCTAATACTTGTTACATCTGTTGCCGCTCCTGCATTTTCACAAGCCAGTGGATCGCGTTCTACATACGTATATGACAGGGCAGGCATAATCAGCCCAGAATATGAATCGTCAATAGACAACTACTTGAGGAAAATTGACGGCTCGACGTCTGCAGAAATAATCATCTATACGATCCCAAGTTTTTTGGGGCATGGAATACAAAAGAACGGACAGGAGCTCAACGACAGGGACACGCTCGCAAATTACCTTTTCAACGAAGTCCCACTTGACGGCATAACTGGAATTGGTAAAAAAGGAAAAGACAACGGCGTGCTGATTTTATTTTCACTGGAACGTGATGCGGCAAATGGCTCCATGAGAATTGAAATAGGCAGGGGGCTGGAAGGGGACATCACCGACGGAACGGCTGGCGCAATTTTGGATGCGTATTTGGTGCCTGCAAGGGATTCCTATGAAAACTCTGGAAACATCAAACCGTTTGATCAGGCGTTTCAGGACACCATAATTGCCCTGGGCGATAAAATAGGCTACGTCAATGACGACTCCAGATACCAGCAAAGTCCTCCGCAAGACGAGGAGATGAATTATGAGCAAATTGCGCTGATTCTAATGTTCATAGCGTTTCCATTGGCGTTCTCCATTCTGAATCGCCGCCGCAGGAGATCTGGCGGATTTTTTGTCGGTGGGTTTGGCGGTTATGGTAGGGGCGGCGGTGGTGGTTTTGGAGGCGGAGGCGGCGGCTCTGGTGGCGGAGGGGCAGGACGCTAGTCAATACGGTTATTTGACTGAACAAGGCCAATCACATTCATGGTAAGTAAATTCGTTATCGGAATAATTGCCGCAGTAGCGATAATTGCAATAATAATTGTGGCGTTATACGGGATGTATTTTTCAGGATTTAATGCAGTTCAAGGAAAAGACGAAAACGTAAAACGGCTGGCGGCAGACGTTGATGCGCAGCTACAGCGACGATATGATCTTATTCCAAATCTGGTTGAGTCAGTCAAGGGATACATGCAGTTTGAAAAACAAACACTTGAAGACATAACAAAGCTTCGCTCCCAGTGGCAGACATCTACCAGTACAGAGGGCAGGGTCGAGCTGAGCAATCAAATCGAGCAGGCCCTAAGCAAGATTATTCTCACTTACGAGGCATATCCTGACCTGAAATCTGATCAGACTGTCACCAGACTGATGGATGAGATTGCTGGAACTGAAAACAGAATTGCAGTGGCAAGAACTTACTATAACGACGGAGTCAGAGACTTTAACACCAATATCAGAACATTCCCAAATAACATATTCAATGAGAGCGGCTTTCTTGGCATGAGTCCTTGGGGCGTAAATCAATACCCGACATACGAGGCAACCACGCAGGCACAGACAACTGTTCCGCAGGTAGACTTGACACAGAGTGGATGACTAGCCACCAAATAATTTTTGTGACATATTTCCCTGTGTAGAAGGATTTTACAGTAAAAATCATTTTAATTTCAATACTTTACGGTATGATATTTAGGGAATCCGCTTTTTTGGAAAAATGGAATTATCTAATGTACAAATGTTGACGTAGATTTTAACAGGACACATTTAAAGAATCACGCTGCTAGAGTGCAATGACTATAGATAACAAACAAACTCATTTCAGGCTCTCAGTCGCATCTGTCGTGGTAGCGATGATCATGGTGACTGGTGCAGTAGTTCCTGCCATAAACTATGCCTATGCAGATGCAACATTTAGCGGTAGAGCCATGGCAATGTCGATAAGATCACCGCTTGGAGACACCGCCATCATGGATACTGGGTCGTCATCGGAAGATGAATCTAATGCAACCCCCATAACAATACAGACTCCACTTGGCACAGCAGACGGGCTTCTTTCAGTAACCACAAACTCTGATCAGTCGGAAAGTCAGGCAGCGCTAGGAGAATTGGTATTATTGCCAGGCAATCCAAACAAAATAACGGCATATTTTGTAATGGCAAAATCTCAAGCCAGCTGTTCTGAAGTTTCAGGGTACAGCGACATCACAAGTCTTACCATGGGAGGAAAGAATATTCAGGTTACTGGACAGCCAAACCAGATTGTGTCCGTGCCAGGAGTACTGACACTGACCATAAACGAGCAGATTGTTGATGGCAACAGCATAACAGTCAATGCACTTCACCTGAATACAGTTCTTGGAGCTGATGTAATAGTTGCCAGTGCATCCAGTTCAGCTTCATGCCCAACAACACTTGAGTCACTCAGCCTCAATCTATTTCAATCAGCATTTGGATGGGGTGTCCCCTCACAGCCTGGCTGTGTTGACTTTACTACAGGAGGAGGATGGGTCAAACCACCACCAAACAAGGGAACATTTGGCTTTGTTGCAGGCTACAAAAACGGCGGAGACAATCCAAGAGGAAACTTTGAGTATCATGACCATACAATCGACATTAACGTGCACTCAGAAGATGTGCTGTACTACAATTGTGGCAGCTTTGACAACTCTCGAGTATTTGGAGGTCATGCACTAGTTAACCATTCTTCCGGATACTGCTATCAGGTATACGTACAAGACAACGGAGAGCCAGGCAAGGACACTGATTACTTTGCCATGTGGCTATGGTCCCCACCAACTGATTGTCCAACGGATGGATCCATACCATCTGGAACGCCAGTCTATGCAGTTGGTAACTATCTGGGCGGCGGCAACATACAGATACATGCCAAATAAGAGCCTCTGAGCTCCAAACCCCTTTTTTTTTGTTAATCCGACCATTTGGATTTTCTTTTGTTGTAAGAGCAAAATCGGATTTTAATCTTTGTCGGATTTATCTCCAGCTCTGACGGCTAGATGCGTTTTCACACTTTGGGCATTTTAGGCCATTTGTCTTGTAACCACATTTTTTGCAGTAAAAGCCAAGTTTGAACGGAGTCGTGGATGATGTCCTCCTTATTTTTTTAATCAGAACAATCGCAAGCAGGACTCCTATGCCTATTCCAATCCAAACAATAACCATGATACTGTTACGTCACCATCAGATAAAATCAGATCGGATCTTTTGTCATCCCACATGACATGGCTGAGATGTCATCTAGGATAGAAAATCTCTTCTGTAAGTCATCTAGGA
>DATBQZ010000139.1:0-8808 GCA_036560565.1 Candidatus Nitrosotenuis sp. | reverse complement strand
TGGGACTGCACTAATCTCTTCTGCAGGTGGAATAGTAGACGTAAAATACACTGACTTTAGAGATGCGTTTGGACAGCAAAATATCTTTACTCTTTCAAAACAATCAACCAAACAAGATTCAAAACCAGTTACAACCCCACCGGGTTCGAAACCTACCACAACTCCCACACCGCCGATAATTGTAAAACCGCCAATTGATAGAGTACTTGCCCCACTACAACAAACCAAGGGGGGAACTGCTCCAGAAATGGTCGAATGCAGAGAAGGGTTCGAGCTAATCATACGCTCAACAACTGGCGCGCCAGCTTGTGTGTATCCGCACACTGCAGAAAAACTGCGAAGCTTGGGATTGGCTACAAGATAAAAAAGCACTTTAATTTTTAAAAATTAAAATCACGTCTATCCAAAAACAAAGTTCACATTTTGGCCAAAAGTGTAGAGGCTTAGGGGCTCAACAAAAACGATCAGAAAACGATAAAAATAAAGCTGTGATCATCTGGGTCAAAAAAGACACAAGAAGCCTATAATCAAGTCAACTTTTGTTTTATAGAATACATAAATACCCTGAATTGTTGTACAAGCCTAGAAATGAGAGTATCTGGAATACTTAGCACTATAGTATTATCATTAATTGTTGTTTCTTCTGTACTTTCAAGTAATGTATTTGGCCAACTGACTGATGGTACAGTTCCACCGCTCTCAGTAAAAACCGAACTCCCGTTGTATGATGAGGGCGACTCTGTTGTTTTTACCGGTCTTATAAAAAACCCTGATGTAAACAATTCAATTGATATCACAGTTCGAGTTTTAGGTCCTCTTGTAAACGGAACATCAAATAAGATTGTCACAGTTAACCAAATTCATCCAATTAATGGCGCCTTTGAAGGTGCCTTCGTAGTTTCAGGCCCATTATGGAAGCCTGCAGGAGATTACAAAATTTTAGTAAATTATGGCCCACAAAAGGCAGAAACAACATTCCACTATAACGGCGGCAGCGGTTCAGGAATAGTTGACGTACCTCCGCCAAAGACAACAGAATGCCCAGAAGGACAAGCTGCAGTTAACGGACAATGTATCACAATAGAATCACCACCGGAGGAAAAACCAAACTGTGGTACCGGAACAGTCTATGATGATGTGTCTGGCACATGCATAGTTGCACCACCAGTAACATGCCCACCAGGACAAATGATGTCAGGCGGTCAATGCATTGACGAGCCACCAGAGGAAACACCACCAACCTGTGGTACCGGAACACACGCTGAAAATGGCATCTGTGTACCAGACAAGACAACAACCGGCGGTGAAGAAAAGTCAGGTTGCCTCATTGCAACCGCAACATTTGGATCAGAGCTTGCACCCCAAGTACAACTGCTAAGGGAAATTAGAGACAATGTATTGTTTAGCACTAGCTCCGGAACAAGTTTCATGAGCGGATTCAACTCTCTCTACTATTCTTTCAGTCCGACAGTAGCTGACTGGGAAAGACAAAATCCTGCATTCAAGGAAGCAGTAAAGGTAACAATCACCCCAATGCTATCTACCCTGTCAATACTAAATCATGTCAACATTGACTCTGAATCAGAAATGCTGGGATATGGAATTGGAATCATACTGCTAAACATTGGCATGTACTTTGTTGCACCTGCAATAGTAATAGTAAAGCTTAATGGCCTAAGAAAGAAAAGGGCCCTTTAAGATTCTTATATCCATACTCTAATACCTAATTTGTGCACGTAGAATACGAAGAATTTGATTCTATAGAAGACATCTTTTCCTACATGGCATCAGTAATGCCGCCAATGAAAAACACAATGCCAATCAACTCGTACAAAGGATACGTCTTTGCATTTATTCCGCTCGGCCACAGCAACGGAGACGTGTATCTTATGATATACGCAAAGGGAACGCTTGATGGACGGATACTAGAGTTTGACATCAACACCAAAGTCTACAAAAAGGTAAATGCAA
The DNA here is from genome assembly GCA_036560565.1 of Candidatus Nitrosotenuis sp. Taxonomy (GTDB): domain Archaea; phylum Thermoproteota; class Nitrososphaeria; order Nitrososphaerales; family Nitrosopumilaceae; genus Nitrosotenuis. Next base: position 6,837 of record DATBQZ010000139.1, on the reverse strand, counting down.
TAGAGCGCGCAGACAAAACATACTTTATCGTCCTGACTCCGAAAAGAAACACGCTTGCAGATCAGGCAATCAAAAACCTGATCTAAGAAACTATTTTTTAGAAATTTTATCTGGTGTATGTTGGGGCTGCAACTGATCTGCTTCTTGAGTATCTGTCGACAATGTCTTCTGGGAGTTTTCCATTGAAGAGATCCTTGCAGAGGCCGCGCAAGTATCGCATTATTGCCCAAGTTCCAGCCTTGATCATGCCGTACATGAGTACCTTCATTGGAGGGCCGTACGTCTTGTTTCTGAGAATTATTGGGATGATGTCATTTATGACGCGCATGTTGTTCTCCCAGCATCTCCAAAAGAGCGTAAACTGAGCCTCGTTTAGGTTTCCAAAGTGCATCGAGTTCTTTTCACTAAAGTCCTGGTACAGTAGCGGCGCAACTAGTCCTCTAAAGTTAGTCTTTCTGAAATCCTCAATCAAGTCTATGGTGTACTGGGTTTCGTCTGGGGTTTCATCTGGCCACCCTATGATGAGTGTAGCTGCTGGGAACCACTGGTTTTCGTTCATGACTCGCGCTCCCTCTCTTACTACCCATCCCCACTCGTCAGTTGAAAACGGCTTTGTCTTTACACCTAGGTGTTTTTTGACCATCCTTGGCGCAACGGTTTCAATTCCGAGGTTTGTTGCAAGCCATCTGCCGCTTGTCTTCATATTGTTAATATCTGACATTTTGCGCAAAAGTTCAGGATCTGCTGCAACTGCAGAAAATGTCATGTGTGTCGTTCCAACAAAGTTTGCGCCAAGTGATTTTAGACCGCTCCACAATTCCGTGATTGCGTCACGGTTTGGCTGAAAGTCTTTGTTATCGCATCCGTAAAGAAGCATTTCGTCAGAGTGTAACCATATGGAATCAAATCCGTATTTGAGATTAATTTTTGCCTCGTGCTGCAGTCTTTCAAGTGGAAGATCTTTTTTGGAGCGCTTGTTTACATCACAAAAGTCGCAACCTCTTCCACATCCTCTCATTGCCTCAATCAAAGAGTTGACTGTGGGTCCCTCAATAATTGGAATGTTTTGTATGTTTTTTACAAAGCAGTGCATCAGCTCTGGCGCATCACCACTTTCCAAATCCTTAAACAAATCAAGTGCCAGCTCGTCTGCCTCGCCGACTACGACAGTATCAATTCCGTGAATTTTCATCCTGTCAGTCTTTGCCAATTCCCACGCGCCGTTTCCTCCGACTACTACCTTAAAGTCGTATTTCTTTTTGAGCTGAATTATGTCTGCACACATACGTTTGAACTTCATCGCAACATAGGACAGTTTTTCAGGCGACATCGTTGTGGTGACTGGAGCCATTCCAAGCGGGTCCATCACGTTAATTCCTACAACCTTGGTGTCTGGACCAATTGATTTTGCGAGATGATCTGGATTTGCAATGAATACCTCGTCTCTTTTGTATCCCTGCAGTAGTGCACTTTCCACTCTTCTTAGTCCGACTTGTGCTACTTTTGCCTCGCCCGTCACTGGGTCAGTTTCAACCGCAGGACAAAACACCTTGTCAAAGACCCATTCTGGAAGAAGCTCATATGGTCCACACGCAATAAAGCCATAAAGGAAATTACCACGATAATTAGTCATTAAACTACGATCTGCAGTGAGAACTATTCTTTTGCCGGCCAACTACGTTATCAGCTTTCTAATTGGTATAAATTATTTGCCCTAATTTTTCAAGCTTAAATTATGCTGATATCCAGTAATTTTGCAAATGAAAGACGTATCGGAGCCGCGGCACAGTGAGCCTCACCTGTCTGAGTCTAGCGGAGTGAGGGATTTTGTTTTTGGTTTTGGAGACGGAATAAACACCTCTCTTGGCATAGCTGCAGGAGTTGGCGGCGCAGACATTTCGTCAAATCTAATAATACTTGCAGCATTTGTTGGCATGTTTACTGGCGCAAAGGCAATGGCCGTACAGAACTATCTTGCAGTAAAGACACACCGTGAATTGCTAAAATCTGAAATTGCTCGTGAAGAATGGGAAATTGAAAACAAGCCTGATGTTGAGCGCAAGGAGATTGAGGACATCTACAGGGCAAAGGGATTCTCTGGACAGGAATTGGAGACAATTGTCAACAAGATAACGTCTGACAAAAAAGTTTGGCTTGATACCATGCTTACTGAGGAGCTAAAGCTAAACATCGAGATTTTGGGAAATCCGCTAAAGAGCGCGTTTAGGATGTTTGGGGCGTTTTTACTTGGGGGAATTTTACCAATCATCCCGTTTTTCTTCGGACACGGATACACGCCGATAATAGTTGCAGTTGGGATGAGTCTGACTGCGTCGTTTTTGGTTGGCGCACTAAAATCTAGACTAGCCAAAACCAGTATTCTAAAGGGTGGGCTAGAAATGGCAGGACTTGGCACTGGTATTGCGTTATTGGGATTTGGTATTGGAACTGAACTTGCAAATCTTGGAATTATTGACGTCTAGCGTTTCTTACTTTGTTTGCAATGTTTGACGCAACTGCTCCTGCGCCAATTCCGTTGTCTATGTTCACCACTGACAATCCAAGGGAACAGCTCTGAAGCATCGATGCAAGGGCTGCGACTCCTTTTTCTCCATATCCATACCCGACAGACGTTGGCAATCCAATTACTGGCACTTCCACAAGTGATGACACCACAGATGCAAGTGCTCCCTCCATTCCGGCTGCAACAATAATCACGTCGACATCTTGCTCGATGAATTTCTTTATGATAGGAAATGTCCTGTGAAGCCCTGCAATTCCTACATCATAGCTGCAAATACACATGCAATTCATCGCCTCGCATGTGAGCCTTGCCTCTTCTGCCACGCCAATATCTGACGTTCCTGCAGTGACGATTCCAACCTTTCCGCCAGTTGGCCTGAGTGCGTTTTTGTAAAAAAGCAAAGCAGTCGTGTTCTTTCCCTGTTTTATTTTGAGCTTATTTTTTTTTGCAAAGCTGATTATTTTGGGATAGTCCTGCTTTGTAATTCTTGAAACCAGGACAGAGTTTGATTTTACAAGTATTCTTTTGATGATTTTCTTGATTTCGTCAACCTGCTTTCTTTCGGCAAAAACCACTTCTGGTATGCCTTTGCGGTACCTTCGCCCCATGTCAATTTGGGCAAAATCCTCGATTTTTTCAATTGAGTATAGTGACAGGAGTTTTTTTGCTTTTGAAACGCTAATTTTTCCATCCTTTAGCGATTCTAAAACATCAATTATTTCCAACATTGATTGTTGTAATATTTCATTAAAAAACTGATCAGGTCAGATGCCGGCAAGTGCCGTTTTTACGCCGTCTGCTCCTTTGTTGAACCATTCCCTTTCTTGCTGGTTCAAGTCTAGCTCTATTATTTTTTCAACGCCGTTTCTTCCAATTACTGCCGGAACTCCAATTGAAACGTTGGACTGCCCGTATTCGCCGGCAAGTGGAGTTGCAACTGGAATCACTTTTTTTCTGTCTTTGAGTATTGCTTCAACTATTGCAGATATTGCGTTTCCTGGGGCGTGAACGGTTGCACCTTTTAGCTCAATTACCTTTGCTGCGACCTGCCTTGTGTCCTGGACTAGCTGGTCTAGTTTTTCATTTGACAACATGCTTGATAATGGAATTCCTGAAACAGTTGAGAATCTTGGGAGTGGAAGCATGTTTTCACCGTGTTCCCCAATTACCAGTGCACGTATCGAGTCTCTGGAATGACCAGTTGCCTCGAGGATGAACTGGATGAACCTGGACAAGTCAAGCATGTTTCCCATGCCTATAATTCTATTTCTGTCAAATCCAGATGTCTTGTATGCGATGTGGACTATTGGATCAAGCGGATTTGTAACTGGAACAATAATGGAGTCGCTTGCATACTTTTTGATATTTTCAACAACGTCTTTTACTATTCCTGCATTAATTTTCAAAAGATCCATTCTTGTCATACCTGGCTTTCTTCCAGAGCCTGCAACCACCACAACCACCTTGGAGTCTTTCATGTCGGAATAATCATTGGAGCCGCGGATGTTTACGTCAATTCCCTGCTCTGATAACATGTGGTTTAGGTCCATTGCCTCGCCTTGTGGCAAGCCCTTTACAACATCGAGAAGCAAAATTTCGTCGTCTAACTTTTTGAGGGCGGAAAACAATGCTGCGTCTCCGCCAACTTTGCCAGAACCAATAATTGTAATCATATTGTGCGACTTTTACGCTCAATAATTAAATCTATTGCAAAAATTTTTCCATTAATTTTACATGAAATTGTTTTGCAATCTTCCGGATCTGAGAATTTATATGCATTTTTGAAGCTTGGTTTCTCATGGTTTTGGTAATAGATCCACAAATAGCTGGAGTCTCCGGAGACATGATGCTGTCCTCTCTTGTGCATTTGGGTGCAAACAAATCAAAAATCATCAACGGTGTAAGTGCATCACAAAACTTTCTACACGGATCTAAAATCACAAAAATTGACTTTAAAAAAGTGAACAAGCATGGAATTCAGGCAACGTCTATGGTCCTACAAATAGATGAGCGTCATCATGAAAGAAAGGGAGTAGAAATCCAAAACTGCATCAAAAAAACTGCCGATAAAATAGGGCTATCAGAACCAGCAAAAGCATTTGCAGAAAACACCATTGCTACTCTGATCAAGGCCGAGTCAAAAATTCATGGAGTTCCAATGGACTCGGTCCATTTTCATGAGGCATCGAGCATTGACACTGTAATTGACATTGTCGGAACCGCAATAGCGCTAGATGACCTGAATTATTTTGATGAAGAGATAATCACAATGCCAGTCTCTGTGGGGAGCGGAACCGTTACATTTTCGCATGGAACAGTATCAAATCCAGCAGGCGCAATTTTAGAAATATTTGACAAATCAAAAATACTGATATCTGGGAATAACGTAAAATCCGAACTGACCACGCCGACTGGGGCAAGCATTCTTGTGAACCTGGCAGACAGATGCTCTGAATTCTATCCTATGATGAATATCAAGTCCGTTGGGTACGGTGCAGGACAAAAAAACTTTGAGGGATTTTCCAACGTACTGAAAGTAATTCATGGCGAGTCTGCCAAAAATGCCAGGCTAGACTCTGTTACTATTCTAGAAACAAACGTGGATGACATTTCAGGGGAGGTCTTGGCTCACGTAATAGACAAGATAATGGCAAATGGCGCAAAAGACGTCTCTGTCATACAAACCATCACGAAAAAGGGAAGGCCAAGCCACATGATATCTGTAATATGTGATTCTGATTCTGTCAGCCAGTTGCTAAATCTGCTGGTGTCAGAAACTGGGACACTCGGGGTAAGAATACGAACATCAGATAGGTTCCTAGTTCCAAGGCAAATAATCACAATGAAGGTGAAAATAAACAATAAAATTTTTACACTAAGATGCAAGGTGGCAATTGCCGATTCTCATAGACAATTCAAAGTGGAATATGACGACATCAAGTCCATATCTGAAAAACTTGCACTCTCATTCAAGCAAACCGAAGAATTAATCAAAGCAGAAGTGAAAAAACAACTAAAATGACAAAGCTCGAACGATTACTCGACTGGTTTTCTGACAAAAAAAGCGTCATGGTAGCACTGTCTGGTGGAGTAGACAGTGCGCTTGTAGCATTTGCTGCACACAAGGCCTTGGGCGATTCAGCGCTTGCAGTTACGGCCGATTACAAGACCCTGGCGCAAGAAGAACTGGATTCTGCAAAAAAGATCTGCCAAGAAATAGGGATAAGGCATCTTGTCATATCGTACAATGAATTACAAAACGAGGATTTTACTAGAAACGACAAAAACAGGTGTTTTTACTGCAGGTCTGAGCTCTCAGAGCATCTCATAGACGTGGCAAAAAAGGAAAACATCACGTGTATAGTTGATGGCACAAACACTGATGATTTGGGAGACTATCGGCCGGGAATCACTGCTTTGCGCAATAATGGGATAATGAGCCCTCTAGTCGAGGCGCAATTCTCAAAACAAGAAATACGGCAAACTGCAAAAGCACTTGGGCTATCCGTATATGAAAGGCCGTCAAATTCCTGTCTTGCATCCAGAATTCCATGGGGCCAGCGAGTCACAGCAGAAAGGCTAGCTAGAATAGAAATGGGCGAAATATTCGTCAAGCAAACAATTGGAGCAAAACAGGTTCGCGTTCGTGATATTGACGGTGTGGCAAAAATTGAGGTTGGATCAGACGAACTACATCTCTTTGAAAAATCAAACACGGATGATCTTGTTGCTAAGCTAAAGTCGATTGGGTTTGCCTCAGTAATACTTGACTCCGAAGGGTACAGGCCAGGAAAAATTAACGTGATTGCAGATTGATATATCTGGATAATGCCGCGTCGACTCAGGTTCACGAAGACGTATTCCAAGAGATGATGCCGTACTTTAAAGAGCAATATGGCAACCCGTCCTCGATTCACAGATACGGAAGACTTGCGTCAAAGGCAATTGAAGCTGCAAGAAAAAGAATCGCAGATCTGATAAACGCAAAACAAAATGAAATACTCTTAACATCTGGCGGAACCGAGTCAAACAACACTGCATTATTTGGAGTGATGCGCCAAAACAGGGCAAAGCAGCTCATAACGTCTCATATCGAGCATGATGCAATACTTGAGCCATGCAAGCAACTTGCAAAAGAAGGATTTGACGTGGTTTACCTTCCGGTGAATAGCTATGGAATGGTTGACATTGAAAAACTAAAGCATTCCATCACAAAGGAAACTGCGCTTGTTAGTGTGATGTTTGCAAATAACGAGGTTGGCACAATCCAACCAATAAAGGAAATCGCCCAAATCTGCAAGCAACACAACGTA
>DATBQZ010000138.1:0-1955 GCA_036560565.1 Candidatus Nitrosotenuis sp. | reverse complement strand
GACATCATATTATACTAATTTCAGATTTACAGTAAATCAAAAAATCAAGATTAGTAATCAGGAAGAATCACGGGTCAAGAGCAGATGTGTAACTATTTGAACAATAGAAGATTGTCATCAAAAATGACGGGGCTCGGACTGACAGTTAAAACGGGCCCGAAGGGACTCGAACCCTCGACCTAATGCTCCGCAAGCATTCGCACTATCCAAGCTGTGCAACGAGCCCATAAACAGACCAAATCAAATTTTTAAAAGTGTTTGTAGTTTGGAAAAATCTAGGCGGACTGCTCTGTTTCTGCCTTTTTGACAAAGATGTAATTCATAATCAGGCCTGCGATGATTGCACCAATAATCGGCCCTGCCCAGTAAATCCAGTGAAAGTCCCAGTAGCCAGATGCGATAGCTGGACCCAGTGTTCTTGCAGGATTCATTGATGCGCCAGTCAGCGGAACACCAACTAGGTGCAGCAAAAATATCATGCCGCCTATTGTAAGTCCGTGCATTCCGACAGCTGCTTTTTTGTGGACTGCAGTCATGAATATGACAGTGACTAGGAAAAACGTCAAGATTACCTCTACTGCAAAACCAGACATTGCAGAATTATTCAGCAGTGCGCTTGGTCCACCTTGTGTTCCATAGTTAACTTTGGCCCCAAGTTCTGGCAAGATGGCTTTTAGTGAGAATGCTGCAATTATTGCGCCAATTATTTGAAATACGATATATCCGATTCCGTCTTTGATTCCGATCCTTCTTGTTACCAGCATGGCGATGGTAACTGCTGGGTTGATGTGCGCACCAGACACGTGTCCAAACGCATACACCATCAGGCCTATCGCGGCACCGTGTCCTATTGCAATCATGATAATTCCTTCGATTGTAAGGCCGGTTCCAAATGCAGCTGCTGCCATTACAACAGATAGTGGTCCAAAGAACACTAGGCAAAATGTTGCAATAGATTCTGCAAACCAAGACCTTCCGTTTACCATTAAGGACATGCCTTTTTACTTTCAATATAAAATATGCGGGTCAATTTTGAGACAGAACAGTTCAAATTAATTATGGACTGGAATACGAATAATCATGATCACAGAAGGCGATCAAGAGCCAAAGTTTGAGCTAAATAACGCAGACGGAAAGCAGGTAAAATCATCTGATTTCAAAGGGAAAAAACACGTCATTTACTTTTACCCAAGGGACTTTACTCCTGGCTGCACAATAGAGGCAGACGAGTTTTCCAAAGAATACAAGAAATTCCAAAAACATGGAATAGAAATAATAGGCATCAGCACAGACGATGTGGAATCGCACAAAAAGTTTGTCGACAAGATGAACATCCCATATGTGCTGTTATCAGACCCAGAGGCAGAGGTCTGCAAAAAATTTGGAGTCTGGGGGAAAAAACAGTTCATGGGAAAAGAGTACATGGGTGTTCAGAGAAGTACTTTTCTGGTAGATGAAAAGGGTAAAATTTTCAAGGTATTCCCAGCTGTAAAACCAAAGGGTCATGCAGACGAAGTATTACAGATGTTGACAAATTAGAAAAGAAAAAGTTCTAGGAGGGTTTCCAGCCTTTTGGCATAGAGCCCGTGTTTGGTTTTGGCTTTGGTGCCTCTACAGGTTTTGGCTCAAATCCTTTTGGAAGTGATCCTCTTGAAGATCCTGCGGGTTTTGGTGCCGGTTTTTCCTCTCGTCGTTTTTCAGCTTGCTGTACTCGTTCTAGGTATCCTTTTTCGTATGCTTCAAGCTGCGCCTTTCTTGATTTTTGTTGCGCCTCTGTTTCTGAACTTTGTGTTGTTGGTTTTGTTTCTGGTGCCGGTGCCGGTTTTGGCGGTGGTGCTGTTGTTTGTGCTGTACCAGTTGACTTTATTCCATAACCTGTGAATTTCTTGTTTTCAGGATGATATGCCAGTCGTTGTCTTGTTGCAAAGTACTTGTTTGAAGGCTGTGTGTATCCT
>DATBQZ010000137.1:0-23726 GCA_036560565.1 Candidatus Nitrosotenuis sp. | reverse complement strand
GTACAGCAGGCAAGGGAAAACCCGCAGACTATCAACTATTTGGTTGGAAAGGTGATGCAAAAGACAAAGGGGACTGCAGATCCAACCCTGACACTAAAAATTCTCAAAGAAAAAATTTCTACGTAAATGAATTCCAAACTGGATGTAGACGAGGCCGAAATTGCCAAAATTATGTCAAATTTGCCTGAATTTTCATGGCTAAACGGAGCAGATCCTGCCAAAATCAGGCATGAAATCAACACCACCATATCTGATGCCCTAAGAGAGTATTATTTTGAAAACACTCGCATGACAAATACCAAATGGACTGTCAAGTTCAGAGGGGCAAACATAACTGAAGATGACGGGAAAACTGCGATCTCATGTGCAAGGCGACTCGGAATCGACATATCATAATCAATTTATGCCAAACAAATTTTGAGAAGAGTCACTTGAGTGACTTTATTTTCAAACCAACTAAGGATCAGATTGAGAAATCAAACATTATTCGATTCATGAAAAAACACGGTGTTGCGTCATTTGCAGATCTTACTAAAAAATCAAAAGCTGATGCGGGCTGGTTCTGGAATGCGGTAAGTGACGACATCGGAATAGTGTGGGACAAAAAATACACAATAGTTTCTGATTTTTCAAAAGGGAAGCAATGGCCCAAGTGGTTTACAGACGGAAAAATTAACATCATAAATTCAACTGTGGAAAAATTTGCGGAAAAAACACCAAATAAAATTGCATACTGCTTTGTCTCCGAAGACGGTACAGAAAAAGTAGTCACATATTCGCAGCTTGAAATTCAGGTAAGCAAGCTTGCAAATGCCCTAAAATCACTAGACGTGGAAAAGGGAGACGTTGTTGCAATATACATGCCGATGATTTTCGAGGCAATAGTTGCTATTTTGGCATGTGCAAAAATTGGCGCAGTTCAGACGGTAATTTTCTCAGGATACAGCACAGAGTCCCTAAAAATCAGGCTCCAAGACTGCAGTGCAAAAGTTCTTTTTGTTTCAGACGGATTTACAAGAAAGGGAAATCCAGTGTCACAAAAAAAGACGCTGCCAGAGTCCATACAGGACACAAAAATTGAAAAACTAATCGTGGTGCCATACAAAAGGGTAGACAGGTACGATTTTTCAGACTCGGTTTTGGATTATGCAAGACTTGTAGAAGACCAGCCGGACTTGTACGTGCCAGAATCGATGGATTCTGAGGATCCGCTGTTTATTTTGTATACTTCAGGCACAACAGGCAGGCCAAAGGGGGTAATCCACACGCATGGGGGCTTTTCAGTGTACGCAGGCCACCAGGCATCATATCTGATAGACATGAAGCCAGAAGACGTTTTGTTTTGGCCTGCAGACATAGGCTGGATAACAGGCCAGACATGGAATGTTTACGGCCTTTTGGAAATCGGGGCAACTGCGATAATCTATGACGGGGCAATCGACTGGCCAACGCCTGACAAACTGTGGAAGATGCTTGAAAAATATGAGGTAACGATTTTCGGGATATCGCCAACTGCGGTCCGAATGTTTAGAAAGCAGGGGCTAGAGCCAAGAAAGCAGTTCAACTTGGATAAGATCAGAATAATCCCAACAACTGGGGAGCCAATTGACGAAGAATCGTGGTGGTGGCTCTATGAAAAAATTGGAAACAAGAAAGTTCCAATCATGAACTTGGCAGGCGGAACAGAAATTGGCGGTGCGCTGCTTTCGGTGTTTCCTGGAATGAAGCTAAAGCCTACCACAGTAGGCATACCGTGCCCTGGATTTGATCTTGACGTAATTGATGAAACAAAAAAATCAGTCAAAAACAAAAAAGGATTTCTCATCATAAAGTCCCCGTGGCCCACCATGACAAGGGGTTTGCTCAATGATTCTGAAAGATACATTCAGAGCTACTGGAGCCAGCACAAGGATGCATGGTTTCATGGAGACTATGTTATGGTTGACGACGACGGACTATGGTACATGTACGGCAGAGTTGACGATGTCATCAACGTTTCAGGGCACAGACTAAGTACTGTTGAAATTGAGCAGGTGGTGATAACACATAAAAAAATTGCAGACGCCGCAGCAATCTCAATTCCAGATGACATAACCGGAAACGCGATTGCACTCTTTGTTGTGCTAAAGGACAAAGCTGATCAAAAAACCATCCAGTCTGAAATCGAAGAGTTTGTCTCTGAAAAAATTGGCAAGATTGCCAAGCCAAAAATAGTTCTTGCCATATCTGACATGCCAAAAACTAGAACAGGTAAGGTGATGCGGCGCCTTCTTAGGGCAAAGCTGCTTGGCGAAGACATCGGCGATACATCTGCGCTTGAAAACCCTCATGTTCTGAGCGAAGTAAAGCAGATTTAGTGCTTAAGATGCTTTAATTCCTGCGCAACTAGTGGCAGAAACGAACCAACATCGGATACAATTCCAAGTGCCTGCCAAGTGCCCCTGTCCATCAGTTTGGTTACAGTTGGCTGGTTGATGTCAACTACAACTACTTTGACATTTGCTGGAAGCATGTTTCCAGTAGCTATTGAGTGAAGCATCGTAGATATCATGATGACCATTTTTGCCCCCTTGAGTACCTCTTTGTATTTTTTCTGCGCTACTGCCATGTCAGTTATCACATCAGGTAGTGGGCCGTCGTCGCGAATAGAGCCTGCCAAGACAAATGGGATTTTTCTTTTTACACATTCGTACATTATCCCTTTTGTGAGTTTTTTTGTTTTCACCATGCTTGCTATTGAGCCAGACTTGAAGACTGAGTTGATTGCCTCCATGTGGTTTCGATGTCCTTTGACTGCAAGTGAGCCATCATGAACGTGCATGCCAAGGGAGGTGCCAAGTGTGGCGTATTCTATATCGTGAACCGCAAGTGCGTTTCCTGCCAAAAGCCCATCGACATATCCCATTTTGATTAATTCTGCAACAGAGTCAGACGCCCCTGTATGGACTATTGCAGGACCTCCAACGACGATTATTTTTCCTCCTGCTTTTTTTGTCTTAAAAATATCCTGAGCCACCTTTTTTGCAATGTGCTGTGTCGGCCTTTCACTTGAGCTGCTGCTCCCCATGAATTCAAAGACGTTGGCACCGTCACGCGGGCGCTCAGGAGGGGTTATCTTTACTCCCGTTTCCCCGACAACTATCTTGTCGCCTTTTTTTACATCTCTAATTGGAATGCACATTGCTTTTCCACCTTTTACTAGAATGCACTTGTCCATCATTGTGTTTTCTACGTCTATCCATTTTCCTCCAAGAAAGATCTGCGTCGCATTGTTTGTTGTGCTGTAGAAATTATCTGGCATTACGCTGTCTTTTGATGCGGCCTTGAGCACCGCCGCTTTTTCTTTGGTAGACATGGCGCCTGCCCTGTAGACCTGCTCCAGTAGTTTTTCAAGGTGGTCTTTGGTTTTTCCCTGAATTTGCAGCTTGGCATAGCTTGGATCCTTTTTCTTCTTTCCGACCTGCATGTCCAGAACCTCGAATTCGCCGCCCATGTCCATTACAACATCAAATATTTTGGTAAGTATCATGGAGTCAATCAGGTGCCCCTTTACCTCGACTTCAGATGAAAACTTCATTCTGTGAATATCCACCTAACAGAATTTAAAATCTCTTGCATGTAGAATAGTTGACACCGTCTCTAGTTTTGTGCTTATACCGGAAGAATTACCTTGCCTTTGAATTGTGGCACGTTGTCCTTTTCAAATTCCTTGACAATTTGTTCTTTTTGCTCCTTTGTTACGCCCTGGACCAGAGTCTTTGAAAACCCGTCCTTGTCACAAATAGCTATGATATAGCCGCTAGTGTCAGTCAGGACAAACCCGCTTGACTCGTCAACCACAGCATAATAGTTTTCTTCGCCCACCGGCTCCCAGACATCTGATTTTGTGTCTCGCAGTGCAAGTGCAGGCATTGCCCTGTTGTTTGTCAGTTTGTTCAGATAGTCCCTTGAGGCCTGGACTCTTTTTTGCCCCATCTTTAATGCCTGAAAGTATTGCATGATTCATTGTGCAAAATTAATTATTAAAACGTAGTTAGGTGATATTTTATATGACATTACAAGGCATGGGAATCGTGCCGCTGTCAAATAACACCATAATTCGTCTAAACGAAATCACCACACAGGTGTATGACAAGAAAAGCCTGACTGACAAAGACGAGCAGTTGATCAAAAACGTGTTCATCCGAACCCTTGAGAGCGGAGAATTTTATGACGTTGATGAGATAGAGTCATGGTTTGAAAACGAGGGAAGCTGGAAGCACAAGCCGACAATTGTTAGAATAACAAACATCTCGCACTATGTGCAAGCAAGGTTTGAGCAGGGCGGAAAGAAATTACGTGTCCTGTCAGACCATGACAAGGACGATTGCGGCTGTAATTAACTTGGCTGTAGTTTCTCCAAAAGTTTTGCGACGGTTTTGCCATTTTCCGTTCTCTGCGACAGGATTTCATCTAGTCTTTTTTTGTCAGTATCCCTTACATTCTCACTTGCAATAATCCTGAAATATTCTTCGTCCAAAGTATTGTTTGCCTGCAATCGTTTTACTATCTCAAACAAGACGCCTATAAGCTCATTTTGAGCACGAATCAGTTCGTCTTTTTCTTGCTCAGACACATCAGAAATCACACAACTGGTATTTGTAAGTCTTACAATGTTTTTTTAAGCATTTTTTTGAGTTCGTGGTCAGAGATTTCCTTTTTTGCCGAATCAAAAAACGGCGCCAGCTGTTTCTTTGTAAATCTTTTTTTGTAGGATTTTGCCTGCAGCGCCATTTCCAGTTTGTCAATTTGGTGCAAGAGTCTGGCTTCTCGTGTACTGTTTTGCTGATACTCTGCCCAGATGGTTTCATATTGATTTTTAAGGGATTTAGGTAAATTGGCAAGAATTTTTTTCATTGCATTGTTTTCCATTTTCTCTTTTTTTGATTTTGCAACATCGTCTGGTGTGAGATCCCCGATCATGGCTTCTGCCAAATCGTGCAAAAGAGTCATTTTGATTATTTTTTCAGTGTCAAGTTTTTTTAAATCTGAAAATACCATCGCCATAACTGCCATCGAATAGCAATGATCTGCAACAGATTCTGGGTCCTTGAGGCCAAGCTTGTTTATCCAGCCCTGCCTTGGAATGGTCTTTAACTCTATGGCAGTCTTTAGAAAATCTTCAAGCAATCACATCAACACGTTTCAAATATTCTATTAATCTATCGAATTCATTAGAAATATAATAAAATAATTTGGGTTTTTGAGTGCAGTTGGAATTTAGAATTTTTTTGTAGAGCCTTCCAACAAACCAGAGTCACCATGTATTCTATCAATGTGTTTTGAAAGATCTTCATTGCTGTCAAATTCTGATTCACAGTATGGACATGTAGCTTTTTTTGCCATGCTAAACTGTACCTCTTTGGCCTATAAATAAATTGCAAAATCAATCTATAAAATTATTTTATGGGAATATGATTCGAACAAGATAATAACTGCGAATCCGAAAATCTTCTTACTTGAAAATATACACAAAAACAGGAGATGATGGAACAACCGGGCTTCAGGGCGGAAAACGCGTTTCAAAATCAGATTTACGAATAATCGCATACGGGGCAGTAGACGAGGCAAATTCTTCACTTGGCGTTGTACTGTCAGGCAGTATTGATGCAGACATCAGTGAATTACTTACAAGAATACAAAATGAGTTGTTTGTTGCAGGCTCTGATTTGTCCAATCCCGATTTGGAAAAACCGAACAACAGAATCACGGAGCAGATGGTTGAAAATTTAGAAAAAAACATAGACAGATTCGAGGCTGAATTGAATCCCCTTACAAACTTCATACTTCCAGGAGGCCACCAGATTGCGGCGCATTTGCACATGGCAAGAACCATAGCTAGACGAGCTGAGACAAATGTTGTGGCACTGTCAAAAGACGAGCGGATCAACTTGCACTGTCAAAAATACCTTAATCGATTATCAGATCTTTTGTTTGTGCTTGCGCGCGTTGTCAATAAGCGAAATGGGACAAGCGACATAGTCTGGAAGCCGTAGATCATAGAATTTTTCAAAGCAAAAGACACTTTAATTCCCCCCAGTTTACAGAAAAATTGACGCCAAGGTAGCTCAGCCTGGGAGAGCACTCGGCTGAAGACCGAGCTGTCGTGGATTCAAGTCCCACCCTTGGCACATTTTTTTATATTTCATTTGAGTAAAACCAGATCCGAAACAGATCAAAGATACATCTCACGTGATCATGAAAAATAATGTCCAAGAACGACGGCAGAAGTAATGTTTTAATACATCAAAATAGCCTCATGAGAAAGTTAACTTGGCAAAAAAAGAACCAAAGTCTAAAAAGGAAAAAGCCGCAAAGGTAGCACCTAAAAAGGAAAAGGCTACACCTAAAAAGGAAAAACCGTCCAAGGATGCCAAGAAAAAATCAAAGAAAGTAAAAGAGGATTTTGTGGCAGACGACGGTTTGGTGATTATTGACGAAAAATTAGAAGAAGACAAGGAAGCTGAACTTGAGGCAAGAAAGGCATACTTGGAGGAAGCAAGATCCCAAGAAGTCGAAGACTAAACCTTTATCCGCAAAAACTCATTATACCATAACATGCGTGCAGTCTGCCTCATTACAATAAAGCCCGGCAAGACAGACAAGGTCATAGAGGCACTACATAAAAAACGCAAACTGCTCAAAGAGATAATGCCAGTAACTGGCAGGGCAGACATTTGCGTTTTATTGTCTGGAACAATAGATGAGATAAACAACATGGTGATTGACTTTAAGAAAATAAAGGAAATAGTCAGTACTGAAACCCTCATCGAAGTGGAGGTAAATTTGGGATGGTAAAGGCAGTAATCCTAGTCAAATCTCCAAAGAAACTCATTGCCGCAAAGCTTGGCAAGATGGACTTTGTGTACAATTCGTTTCCAGTATCGGGTCAGTTTGACGCAGTAGCATTTGTTGACGTCAAGAATTTGTCTGAAATCAGGGAAATTACAACGAAAATCCAAATGATCCCCGGCGTTGAGCGAACCGAAACCATGATGGAAATACAATAAAGCATTTAACATTGTAGTGTATAGCAAGTTTGTGAACATAAAACGAGTCGGAAATGTCATCCTTGCAGTCAAGGATTTGGACAAATCTGTAGAATTTTATCACAACATCATGGGACTTCCAATAAAAAACCAGAGAAGGTCGTGGGTTGACTTGGGTCAGTCAGGCGCACTTTTGAGTCTGCACCCAGCATCGTTAACTGCAAAGCACCTTGGAACATCACTTGAAAACGGCATAGTGATTGGGTTTTTGGTAGGCGATGTAAAATCCGCAATTGAAGAGCTAAAGGCAAAAGGCGTTACCATATACAGAGACATCATAGACAGGGAATCTGGAAAAAATGCCATAGTTTTGGATCCAGACGAATACATGGTATCGTTATTTGAGCCAGTATTTGTTGATAAGGAACAACAGACGTCTGGCTACCACGGATTTACGCCAGTCTAAAATATTCTTTTAATCTTTCTTATTGTGTCATCAAGCGATTTCACGCCAGGATTGAGTGATACATAGTATACGATGTTTCCGTCGGGAATGCAAACCATTGTTGCTTTTTTGTGCTGCAGTACAATATGATCAAGTGAGCCAAACGCCTTTGACTGGACATGCCGCAGAGTAATCAGATTTGAAACAATGAAAAACTCGTTTTTTGCATCCTCTGGTTTTAGAATGGGTTTTACGCCAGGCTGTATTATTCCAGTAAGTGTTCTGCCGTATTCATTAATTACTCCAGCATATCGGACTGATTTTGAAATCGCGATAATTTTCTGACAGTTTTTCCTATATGATATGATAGAATCCTTCCATTTTTGCTCGGGGGTTTTGCTCATGCCATTATTACACAAGTCAAAAGTTAAAAGAGTTTGTGATTTTGGTAAGATCAAATGAGTGCAGATTCTGATCCAATCAGGACAATTCGGTTGCTACTTGACTCCGAAGTCAGCAATTACCTTGAAAGTGGCGAAAGGCTACACCTCAACACATATCTGCAAAAAACCCAATCAAACAACTCACTTGATGATAAAGAATTGGAAATAATACAGCGAATTTTCAGAAAATACAGGAAATACCTGAGCTAGTCGCGCTTTTTTGATTTTGTGAATTGTTCAAAGCGGTTTTTCAATTCCGAGTTTTCTTTGCGCAGTTTTTCGTTTTCACCCTCAACTACTTCGGGTCTTGCTTGAGAGTACATTGGGTGTCCTGGCGGAACCATCTTTGATGTCATCTCAAGTAGGCTTGAGGCCTGTTGAAGATACATCTTGTTAAAGTCATGCAGCTTTACAGAGAATGTTTCGTTTTCACGGATTATCTTTTCCTTGAGTTTTGCAGGGTTCATTGAAAACGGCGCATTTGCCCCGGGAGGATATCTTGAAAGATTAAACGGGCTAAGGCTAAACCCCATAGGATAGCCGTGTATCTCCATGAACATTTTCATTTCGACTGGATTCATGACATTGGTGCTAGAAATAACGAGGTATTTTTGCTTTGGCATCAGGCGCTAGTTATACTAGGTTGTAAATTCGTGGGCAGTTTTAATCAAATTGAGCTGATCGCAGATCCTTATAGCGATCAGAGATCGCACTCAGCTTGTAATGAAGGTAGACTTGAAGAACTGCATAAAGTGCAAGAAAAACATCATAGACAGCGAACTGCATAAAATTGTAATTTATGTGGTAAGTGAAAGATTTACTGATCACCACTACGAGCACGTCGAGTGTCCAGAAAGATTCACAGTCTAATCGAGATATGCGTGAACAGGATATAGTTCGCCAGAAGACCTTCGATACTTCCATTCATTGTTCTTCCAGACAACTTTTTCAAATGCAGACTGCATCGAAGGATGAATTCTTGTATAGACATCGTCACCTACAAGAATCTGGTTTGGTTTTGCCATGCTTTGGATTTTTGCTGCAATGTTCATCGTAGGACCCAAGATGTCAACGTGTGATTTTTTGGCGTCTGCACCATATCGAACTATCATGTTTTCCCCATAATCAATCCCTACCTTAATTGCTAAATCTGGATAGTCATATTGATTCAGAATTGGGTTGATTCCTTTTTGGATTACAGATACCATTGATTTTGCACATAGCACCGCATCGTCTGCAGGCTGGAGCTGGTTTTCTTCTGCAACAAAGTATCCGATCACGGCATCGCCTACAAATTTCAGCACGTACCCGTTGTGGTGTCGTATTGTTGATGCCATCTCCTGTGCAAAGCAAGTAATGATGATTGCGACCTTGTCTTCTGGAAGCTCAAGTGCAATATTGGTAGAGCCTACCAAATCCACATACAGCACAACCATTTTCATTCTAGATGAAACATGTTTTCGCAAAAATGCATCAGATTGGTCTTCTACTGGAGAATACTCATAGCCGCTCTTTAGTGCGTGCCATACTCGATTCTGGGTTTCCTTGATCAGAGTTTCAGAGTCAATGACCCTTAATTCGCCGTGACTTAGCATCATGTCGATTATGCCATAATCAGGTTTTGTCTTGGTCAAAGTTGCTGGGTTTTCGGTTTGGTCGTTTTTTGTCTTGTTACTTTCAGTTCCGCTCATTTGTAATAATCACCTTATTCTAATGGAAAACTAATCTCGCAGACTGGGCATTTTGCTCTTTTTCCTTTATAGGCGTCATCGTAATATTGGACCACTTCTACGCTGCAGATTGAGCAAAGTATCCTATGAATGGACATTCCTAGTGCAATTAGACAGATTTTGTATTTAAAACATTGGTAGGTAAAATAGAAAACTAGAACTCAGCTAGATCCGTTTCTGGGCAAGAAATATGCAGACACGCCAACGACATGCCCAAACATAGGATTTTTAGTCTCAAAGGACAGGCTCACTTGTGCGTCTAGGAAGCAACACTACGGACGAATTTATGAAAGATTTGGGTGAAAAATCTCAAAAAATAAGCGAAATGTTTCAAAAAAACATAGAACAGATTACCAAGCCTGCAAGCGTCAAGGTAATGCTTGGCGACACCACCATAACTGAGCAGACAACTTTTGATCCAGAGGGCGTAAAGGCACTTTATGGCAAAATAATGAACAGTCTTCCAGACTGGAAAACGAGTGGAATTTCCATGACAAGTGATGAGGATTTGAGGAGAATATTTGTCAAGCTTGAAAAGCAGGCAGGAAACTATGTCCTGCTTTGGCACATGTCGCTCCAGTATCATGCCTTACTATACTACAAGGTAAACATCGAGGTCCAAAAAATCCAAAAGGAGTTAGCAGATCTTTTGGACAGCACTATTGACAAAGAAAAAGAGCTTGCAGAATTGACAGACAGCATGATAAAGGAAAGACTCGAGGCCCTCGGATTCAAGGATATTGATGAGCAAAAAATGTTCGAGGTGCTCTTTGAAAATGACCAGATGCGAGAAAAACTCGTGGAAGATATGAATGGAAAGACGGATTATGACTTTAAGGCAAAGGCAGAAAGAAAAAAAGAGTTGTTCAAAGAATTAGATAATTTGCTTGTAGAGACATACCAAACTACATCCGTACTACTTGATGAGAGCAAACTGATTGGCGGGGAGGAGGGATGCCTCTGTACATTTGATCTTGACTACATCAAAAAGAAATCAAAGGAATCAATTTTTGATCCAAGACGAATGTCTGCAGAGACAAAAGAATACGTCACAAAATCTCTAAACGACATCATTGGTGTACTATCGAACTAGGAAATTCTTATATTCATCGCGATACAACTTTTGTAATAATAATGTCAAAGGGCCAGGAACTAATTTGACTTAGTTCTTAGGGGAGAACTGACCCTTTGACAGAATATGTACGATCATCGTTATTCTATTTAAGGATATCATGATGTCTCACTCTCGAACAAAAACTAGTAATTTTCTAAATCACATGTGGTTTCGCACGAGAAATTAAATATAGTTGAGGAACTGCGATCAAATCTAATGAATCTAACTTATGATGAAATTGTCAAAATTAGACAGTCCTATGGAAACATAATCCGAAAAACTCCACTACTATACACAGACACGTTTAGCAAAATGTCCGGCTCAAAGGTGTACCTCAAGGCAGAGTTTCAGCAAAGGACCGGTTCGTTTAAGCTCAGAGGAGCATATGCAAAAATAAAATCCCTCACAAAAGAGGAGAAGAAAAATGGAGTGATTGCAGCGTCTGCAGGGAACCATGCGCAAGGCGTAGCATTTGCATCAAAGCTTGAAAAAATATCGTGTACCATAGTGATGCCAATTACCGCATCTCCAGCAAAAGTTGCTGCAACACGGGGATACGGTGCAAAGGTCATACTGGAAGGAATAAACTATGACGAATCATGGGCAAAGGCGCAAGAGATTTCAAAGAAAACTGGGGCAAAAATAATCCATGCATTTGATGATCCTAAAATAATTGCAGCAAACGGTGCAATAGGGCTGGAAATTTTAGAAGACCTGCCAGACGTAGATGAAATCTATGTTCCAATAGGCGGGGGCGGACTGGCAGCAGGTGTGTTACTTGCAGTTAAGACAAAAAACCCAAAAATCAAAGTAATCGGCGTTGAATCAAAAGCATTTCCGGCAATGAAGAACTCGGTGAAGGTTGGAAGACTGCAGGCAGTAAAAGGCGAGAGAACAATTGCAGATGGAATATCAGTAAAGATGCCAGGAAAACTAACATTTAAAATAATTAACGAGTTAATTGACGACATTGTTCTTGTCGACGACACTCAGATAGTCAAGACAATGTTTTTGCTAATGGAGCGTGCAAAGATGGTAGTAGAGCCAGCAGGTGCAGTTACACTTGCATATCTTCTTAATGCAAAACCTGCACAGGGCAAAAAAGTTGTCCCAATTTTAGGCGGCGGAAATGTAGACATGTATCTTTTGGGGCAGATAGTGGCAAAGGGACTCACCGCAATGAGCAGACTAGTCAAGATTTTCATTTTGCTAAAAGATAAACCAGGCGCGCTAAAAGAAGTGGTAGACGAGATAGCTTCACTGAGTGTAAACATCGTTGAGGTAGTTCATGACAGACTGAGTTCAAACATTGATGCTGGAACCGCAGGCGTAACACTCAGTCTTGAAATGGAAGGAAAAGAGCACGCGCAAAAGCTAGTCGCACACCTAAAGTCAAAGAACATTCAATTCAAAATACTAACATAGAATCATTTGAATTTCTTTTGCACAAATTTGACAAGACCTGTTTTTTTCATCTCGTCTGATTCGTCAAGTACTGATTGATGTTGTTTTTGCTTGAATGTTTTTAGTTTCTTCTGCAAATCAGTAAATTCATTTGCAAGAATTTTTACTGCGTATAATCCGGCATTTGCAGCCTTGTTGATGCCAACTGTAGCTACGGGTGATCCGTTTGGCATTTCAACTATTGACAAGAGTGAATCCATTCCGCCAAACGCTGAAAACTTGAATCGGTCCTGTTTTTTCTCCGACTTGTCATTATACACCATTATTGGCACTGCAATTACTGGAATTATGGTATGAGATGCGACCATTCCCGGCAGATGTGCAGAGCCACCGGCACCCGCAATTATTATTTTAAATCCATTTTTCTCTGCATGCTTTGCGTACTCTTCTAGTCTTGTCGGGGTTCGATGTGCAGATATGATTTGGTCTTCATGCGGAATCCCAAAGTCGTCTAGGATTTTTGCAGCGTTGTGCATTACCTTGCTATCAGAGCTTGAGCCCATGATTATTCCAACTAATGGCTTTCTCGCAATCATGATTCTCAAAAGCGAGTGATGTTTTTAACAATATCTGAAAAATTACTGCTTCAAATCAAAATAACAGAGTTGTGGGCATAATTCTTTCCAGAAAACACCGCAATAGCAAATGAAAAACTCATGTTATCAGTGATGGTAAATAGACTTGGAATCTAGTCGGGTTTAATTTTACCTCTATCCTTCCACCGTGTTGCTCTACAATGTTTTTACAGCTTGACAATCCAAGGCCAGTTCCTTCTTGTTTTGTGGTAAAAAGCGGCTCGAAAATTTTTGCCAAGTTTTGTTCAGAAATTCCAGAGCCTGAATCTTCAAATTCAATCATGATAAAGCCGGCATGTTCTAAGATGTTAATCTTAATTGTTCCTTGAGTATTATCCAATACCTGCATTGCATTTCTAAAAATATTTGTAAATACAACTTCAATTTTTTGGGAATCGCAGAGAACCATTGCATCATTTTCTGGCAGGATTACCTTGATGCTCTCAGGCGTGGGATTTGATTCAATAACAAATTTTATCATATCTAAACAGGATTCTTTAGTCTTTGAAAGAGGAGTTGTACGTACATAATTCAAAACGCCATCTATTTGACTGGTCATTCGGTTTATTGATCTATTCATTAATGAAATGTATCTTTTTGATTTTTCATCTTGATTCACGTGTAATTGCGACAGCAATTCACAACAATTACGAATTGTTGACAGGGGATTCCTAAGATCATGCGCAATTCTTGAAGCAAGCTCTCCAATAACACTGAATTTTTCTTCTTTGTTTCGCTCTTGAGTCTTAATCAGTTCTTTTTCCAAGTCTAATTTTTTTTTCACGTCTCTGATCATGATGTTAAACGATTCAGCCAACTTGCCCAATTCGTCGTTTGATTGTATCGGGATTTGATGGTCAAGATTACCTTTACTCAGATCATCAGTTGCCAAGTGCAACAATTCAAGTGGTTTTGAGATGGTCCTTGAGAAATAAACCCCCATGACTGCAGACAGTGTGACAACTAGTATGCCTACTATGATAATTGAATTATTTAGATTCGTCAGCGGCGCAAACACCTCATTTCTGTCCAAATCTTGCAATAGTGACCAGCCTAGCTTTTCATCATACTTGGATTCAGGTACAACTGAATATGTGGTAAACCCGTTATCAGACCACATTAAAAATCCTGAATCTTGTACTAATGCTTGTTTTACTGGCTCTAGATCTGAAAGATTTGTTCCAAACTCTTTGAGATTCAAATCATCTTCAGGTAGCGGCTCGGTCTCACTGAGTGTACTTAGAATGGAATAACCATTCTCATCTACCAGATATGGTGTGTTACGATACGAAATGTTGTGTTGAAGTGCATCTAATTCATCTTTAACGGATTTAAGATCATAGACGCCTTTTATTACTCCAATAAAGATACCAGCATCATCAGTAATTCTTACTCCGACATCAATCGAATATGACTTGGAGCTTTCATCGTATTCGGGTTTACCAATCCACGCACGATCTTTTTCTATCAACGTATTTTGGTACCATTCCTCATCACTTTGTAAATAATCGCTGGTTCTTCCAGTTGAGCCAATGGTAACGCCGTATTGATTTGTAATAAAAATTTCCGAATAAATTCGACGATCATCATCATCACCAATTTGTTTTTGTTTCTTTTTCAAGTATAACGACAAGGAATTAGATAAAATATCTGAGACAAATTCCGGATTCTTTTTTGCCTTCCAATCGGAATCTATTTTGCTTATGTATTCGTCACGGTTTTCAATTTTGTCAAAATCAAAATTTGATACACTTACAGAATCCAACACTTTACTGTCAATTGTTAGTGATGATAGGTCATCAATTTTATCATCAATCCCACCGTAAATGTTGGCAAGCGTTGTTTTTGTCACCTGTACCGAATAAGCTCCGACGGTATCTGTGAACTGTTCACTGATTATTGCAATTGAGATGAATGCTCCTATCACGTAACATGCTGTCATTATAACAAAAATTAGCACCATCTTTGAACGTATTTTCAATCACTATCACTCACACATTGTCCACTCCAGATATAATCAACAAGTTTGTCAGCATTACACAAACTATCCATAATGATAAAAATATGATAATAATTCGCGATTTATTAGTTTTTTATGGGAAACTAGGAGTTATTTTGAATAAAACAGGTCATTTGATGAGACATTAAATCATTCACAGCTAAATCAACTCTCATCAAGATTTTTCCACGAATAAGTTGACAGCAAAAAACAGAGTCTACTTTTTGTAGATTAACGAATTTTAAAAAAGGGTATTTTTTGGGTTTAATATTGTGTACACATTATAAAAAAATGGATGCTTACCTATTTTTAGTCCAAGACATATTTGATGTAATATTGAAGCAAATTTTGGGCATAATTGGTGGCGGTCAGCTTGGAATGATGTTAACAGAGGCTGCAAAGAAAATGCCAGAACACATATCAAATGTAATAGTACTTGATCCTACGCCAAACTGTTCTGCTGCACAAGTTGGCGCAAAGCAAATTGTGGGAGACTTTAAGGATAAAAACGCAATTTTAGAGATCGCCTCAAGGGTAGATATCCTAACATATGAAATAGAATCAGGTGACAGTGCAGTCCTAAAAACCGCAGAATCAAAAACCACAATCAATCCATCCCCTGAAACTCTAAGAATAATTCAAGACAAGTTTTTACAAAAATCATTTCTCAGAGACAATGATATCCCAGTTACAGATTTTGCCGAGATAACATCACTTGACGATCTTAGAACAAAAATAGATGACTTTGGGTATCCTGCACTACTTAAGGCAAGAAGAGACGCGTATGACGGGCGCGGAAATTTTAAAATAAAATCTGAAAACGATTTTGAGCAGGCATTCAATCAGTTTTCTGGAAAGCCACTCATGCTTGAAAAATTTGTTGATTTTAAAATGGAAGTTTCCGTTATTGCTGCAAGAAACACCAAAGGTCAAATTGCAACGTATCCGATTGTTGAAAATATTCATGAAAACAATATTTTGAAAATGACAATTGCTCCTGCAAGAGTAACAAAAAAAATTGCATCAGAGGCAGAAAAAATAGCAAAAGAAACAATGCAAGTGCTCCACGGTGCAGGCGTGTTTGGAATAGAGATGTTTGTAACTGGACGAGATGAAATATTAATAAATGAAATCGCCCCCCGCGTTCACAATTCTGGGCACCATACTTTGCAATCAAGCAAGACATCGCAATTTGAACAACATCTACGCGCAATAATCGGCCTTGATCTTGGGGACACTACACTGGTTCATCCAACAATCATGTACAATGTTTTGGGTCCAGACAACTTTCAAGGAAAATACAAAATGCCTGAAATAAAACTGAATAATATTTATCTAAAAATGTACGGCAAAGAAGAATCAAAACCGCAAAGAAAGCTCGGACACTTTAATTTGGTTGATGAAAGCAATACAAAGGGAATAGACGGTCTGCTAGAATCAATCAATTTAGTAAAAGATAGAATCAGTCCAATTCCAGCATAATTTCATAGCCACAAGCACGGCAACAAAATATTTCACATCCTACAAGCTAATATACTAGATTTACAATTCAGATTTGTAATTTGCAGGACAAAGACGAACTAATCACAATGCTAAAACATTTTGACCTAGAAGAAATCGATTCTAAAATATACATAGGATTACTACAAGTAGGGCCGCTGTCAGTTGGAAACATTGCAGCAAAGTTGGAAATTGAAAGAGGCAAGGCATACAGATCACTTGAAAAATTAAGAAGTATCGGATTAATCACCACGACTCTTACAAATCCAATAATTTGCAAGCCAATTGAACCAAAAGAAGCACTGACAAACATCATTAGCCGGAAAGAAAACGAGTTTATCACAATGCAAAAGCTTGCCAGCAAACTTGCAGTAGATCTAAAAGACATTACAAGAAAACAGCCAGTAAATGACACGCCTACCGTTTCAATAATTCAGGGAAGACACAACATTTATTCAAGAATTGGAAAAATGTTGCAAGAATCTGCAGGGATAATATACATAGTTACCACAGAAAAAGATCTTTTACGAATGTATCACACGGCAATACCAGAAAAGATCAAAATTTGCAAAGACAAAGGCGGGCAGATCAGAATAATTACTGACAGTGAGGATCCCAGCACGATTTCAATCATAGCAAAACTTGGCGCCTCTGAAATAAGATTAGGCAAACTCCCATCAAAGAGCAGAATGGTAGTGGAGGATCAAAAACACGTCGTAATGTCAGGCGGGTTTAGTGAGACCATGGACATGAATGACGACGGCGACTCGGTCTTGGACAGCAATTCCATCGAGATGACAAACAACATGTACAGTCTTTGTGAGCACCTCTGGAAGCGCTCAAAGGAAATTGAGCCAATGAAAAAAATCACAAAACAGATATCGCGATAAACTACGTTTAAACAAAAGACTCAAGCTTGTCGTTAAATAAACTCCAAATCAGGTAGATTCAAAGGGCAATGTCAGAACTAGCATACCTAGATCAAATTAGGATTATCCTGTCACTTACGATGCTTGGAATTGCTACTGCATCAGATATTAAAAAAAGGGAAATTAGCGACGTCATTTGGGTAATTTTTGGAGCACTTGGAGTAGGCATAGTTTTACTTGGAACTGACTTGAGCCAGGAACTACCCAAAATAGGAATTTCGTTGATCATAGCACCCTTTGTCATATTAGTGTGGAGAATAGGGCTATTTGGTGGAGCAGACGCTTTTGCTTTGATTGTGCTTGCAGTTCTTGCACCAAGCCTCACCTTGACTGGGAATGTGGTAACGCCGTTCACTGCTCTGACAAACGCAGTTCTAATGTCAATAGCGCCAATGGTAATCAACATAATAAGAAATACAATACTGCTTGCAACTAAAAAGAACATTTTCGAGGGATTTGATGAGACTGCAAAAAAGAAAATCATAGCAATGTTTGTAGGGTACAGAGCCGCAAATCCAAAATTCAGTTTTTCAATTGAGCGAAAGGTTGGAAACCAAAAAAAGCTAAACTTTGCACTACATCATGCAGAAAACGCGGTTTTTTGCAAGAAAAGCGACACGTGGGTGACACCGGGTGTCCCGTACATGATATTCATAACTGCAGGCTTTGTGGTCCAGTTGGTTTATGGGGACTTTATAATGAGCGTTTTTGGAATGTTCCGCTAGGGTATGACAAACATTGTATGAAGTTTTCAAATTTGTTTGTTTGATCATTACAAACACAGGATAATACCAAATAAAGAAATCATAAAAAATGGAAATGTCGGAACAGTCATCCTATTTTGAAAAATTCTCAGGGCTTGCAGGAAAGACAATAACAGAATTAAATCAGGCAAAGGCGGAAGTCGAGGAAAGGGGAAGCCAATTACAGGATCTGGCAAACCAGTCCAATGCAAGATTCAACGAAGTAATGAAGATGAATCTTGGGCTGAAAGAAAAAATTGAGTTTTTGCAAGGCCTCACAGAAAATTTGAGCGTTAGAAATGAAGAACTGGAAAAAAGAAACCAAGAACTTGAAAAACAGAGAATAGAGAATGGTAAGTTATCAGTGGATTTGAAAAAGAATTTAGAAAAGGTGGTCCTAAAAGAAAAGGAACTAGAGCTCCAAAAAGACCAGCTTGAAAGGCAGGTAAACGAGAAAACCGATGAACTGATCAAATCGCAAAAGCTTGCGATAATTGGCGAACTTGCATCAAGAATGGCGCACGACTTAAGAAACCCGTTATCGACGATCAAAAATGTAGTTGAGGTAATGGAAAATAAACAAAAGCTGCGAATCGAAGAAAAAATTGTCTACTACGGCAAATTGCACAGAGCGATAGAAAGAATTTCACATCAGGTAGATGATGTTTTGGAGTACGGACGCTCTACACAGCTCAACTTGCAAACATGCCAGATCACGCAACTGATCAACCAAGCTGTGTTGGACGGAAACTTTGGGAACAATGTAAAAATCAATGTAGAGGATAGTGAAATGAAAATAAATGTAGACATGAGAAAGATGGAGGCAGTCTTTACAAATCTCTTAGTTAATGCAGCTCAATCAATGCAAAACAACGGAACAATCAACGTGAGAATAATAGACAATGGCGCAAACACGATAATTGCATTTGAGGACTCAGGTCCAGGAATTCCTCAAGACGTACTGCCAAAAATATTTGAGCCATTGTTTACAACAAAGCAGATAGGAACCGGACTAGGTTTGTCAATTTGCAAAAAAATCATAGAACAGCACGGCGGAAGCATTGCTGCAAAGAACAACCCAACAACGCTCATCATCAGACTGCCAAAGAACTTTTAGAAAACACCACGGTTTATTAATTAATTAAACTGACGGCGAATCATGGCAATAAAAGCGGCCTTGATCATGACTGGAATTTCAATAGCATTACTTGTGATATATGGAGCAGATGTTGCAGTCGGCGGTGGAACTGGAACCGGATTTTTGCAGTTTGATCATAAAATCAGAGGCATGGCATTGGGAGGCCCTGCAATGATATTGCCAATCATAGGATTTTTCATATCTAGAAAAGAATCATCAAAACCGCTTGGAATCATGCTGTTTGTGGCAGGAATTTTGATAATAATTGGCGGCGCAGTTGTAATTTCAATGCCGCCTTCAGCAGAATCTATCAACACTGGAAGAAATGCCACTACAGAGGCAGTGCCCCTGGTTGCTGTAGGTGCATTTATCATCGGACTGGGAGCAGTAAAAATCCGAAAGTAACATGACAGTCTGTGCCAAATGCAGTAAAGATACAAACAAAACATACGAATGCACACATACCAATGATCAGGAATATTGTACAGAGTGTTATACAGAACTCCACTACTATCTAACTGAGAATCAAAGTTGCTAGAAATTCAAGCACTGGTTCAATGGGTAATCTCACTGGTCTCACAGTATTTGTATGTAGGAGTGTTTATTGCGGCAATAATTGAAACTGTTTTTCCACCAATTCCAACATTTGCCATTTTTCCATTCGCAGGATACATGGCATCACAGAATCACATGAGTCTGCTTGAGGTCGTAGGGCTCGGCATAGCAGGCGGAACCGGTGCAACAATAGGTTCCACGATAATCTATTTTGTGTGCATAAAGCTTGGGCGGATTGCACTGTTACGGTATCTCAGATTTGCCAAAATCACAGACGAACGACTTGCAAAGATAGAGAAATGGTTTGAGAAGTATGGCGACAAGGCAGTGTTCTTTGGAAGAATGGTTCCAGTTTTGAGAGAGATGATTTCAATTCCGGCAGGACTGCTCAGGATGAAGCCTGCCAAGTTTGTCGCGTATACGTTTTGTGGTTCGTGTGTGTGGAGCATCGCGCTTACGCTTGTTGGGTATTATTTCGGCGTTGTAACCGTCGAGATTTTCTAAATTAGACTACCGCCAATTGAGAAAAACAATCAAAATTGTGTCTGTATAAAATATTACTTAACAAATCTTAAATGATATAAAATTCCATACGAGAGATATTGTTTTTGACAAGAGCGCCAGATGTCGTTTTTATGTTATTGCTAGGACTATGCCTGAGCTCCATCACATCACATAGTGCAAATGTTTATGCAGCTGAGGTAGGACTTGACACCGAAGTAAAAGTAAAGATTGGCTCCGAGGTCAAAGATTCTTCTGATGATCAAGCAAATGTGAAAGACGAGTCAGACGTTTCAGATGATATTGAGATGAGTGCAGAATCAAAAAATCACGCGGCAATGAAGTCATCATATCAAAAAGCATCGGTAGACTCGAGGAATTCTGTTGTAATTAACACGCAGCGACATTTGTACAATCCTGGTGAAGAGGTAAAAATAGAGGGATCCATCTGGACAAACTTGATTTCTCAAATAGGGGGAGTCGGAGTGGTAAAAATCCAAGTGGTTGACAACAAAGACACCGTAGTCTATGACGGTGAAGCCCAAGTTAATGACAGTGGAACGTATTCTGCCAGCTTTGTCCTGCCTTCCGATTCTCAAAAGGGCGCATATACCATAAAGTCAAACATCGATGTTGACTCTGATGTGTTTAGTACGCTAACGGCAGATGTGCAGTCCAGTCTCCAGATATCCTCCAAGTTTGTTGTTGCAAATGGTAAGGCATTTGCAGTAAACGCCGATGGGAAAACATTTGATGTAAACATTGAAAGCAATTCAGATATTGGCAACTTTGAGTTCAAGCAGGACGAGAAAAGACTAACATTCACAGTCGAGGGGGAAAGCGGCACGCAAGGCGTAACACAGATTACAGTTCCAAAGGCAATGCTAAGCGGCCAGATGGCAGTCATGATTGACGGAGAAATCGCATCGTCTGACGATGTCATCGTGTCTTCAGATACCGAAGCAAGTACCACGCTTGAAATAAACTATCACCACAGCATTCACACAATAGACGTCACAGGAACCAATGCAGTGCCTGAGTTTCCTTTAGCTGTTGTAATTCTAGTCATCAGTATAGTTGGGATGATTTTGATCCCAAAAGCCACAGGAATTCAAATGTAGTTTTCACAGGAACTAGATTTACGACAGAAAACTAGTGGATCTATGTCTAATCAAAATGAACGTGGTTTTGGTAAGAGGTAGGACGAGTGGTCGTTGGGGCACGGGTTTGGTATCCCCAGTCCACTAATTTGATTTGATTTTTACAATATTAAAGACGAACTAACAAATTATCAGTGAAGAGATTTTCGAATATTATTGACATGAATGACTCCAATTACATAGTGACGTAAATTTAAAATGCAAGTTTTTGGCACCAGCAGTTCAAAGTAACGCTGTATGCTTGATTTGAACAACATATTCCTATTATGCTATTTTGCAGATGTGTAAAAGCATGGTTGTGACCACACAAATGTTTCACAAAATGAACGAATCAAAACAGACCATATCAGATATGGATAAAATAGACCTAGAATTACATAACAAGAAAAGTCCCGAAATATCAATTCAGAATAATTAAGCCAAACATTTCATCACATACAGTACGACCACGCCTAGTTTACATCAGAGAGAGACATTACAGACAAAACACGCAAGATCGCATTTTCAGATCAGGTCTAACTTTTTCTACTCAAGATGTTCGATTCAGACACCACATAAAATAATAGTAAAATAGCGCATACGATAATTAGGCATTTGTGGCTGTCGTCAATGTACTTTCAGTTATTGGCCTTAAGCCTTGAGTGCCGTTTTTTTGCAATATTAAAAATGAATGAATCATCAGTGCTCAGATCCCGGTATACTAGTTTAATCTCATACTGACCTTACATGTCTCGCAGATACCATACAAGCCACCATACTCACTTAACTCTGACACCAAAAAGTTTTTTGGGGTTTTACAGTGTTCACAGTACTTTGTCATTTTATCTCCCAATTTTGTCATTCTTTCTAATTCTTATTTTCAAAAAACGGTAATTAAACTGAGATCTACCAGTCCTGTCAGATTTCATGAAAATCAAGATCAATCTTAAATAATATTTTGACGCATATGATGTAACGAGAAACTGTCATATCTGCGTCGTAGACTGACAGAAAAAGGAAAACAATCATGTTATTACGAAACTATTTCATTGTAGTTTTCCATCGTTTTCTCGTTGATGATTACAAATTCTATCATATTTTCGGTAGTAAATGGCAGTTATGGTACGTGTTTAGATTCCCAATTACACAATTACAGAGATTTTAAAAATATCGGTAACGTCAGATTCGTTCCTAGCACTTGACACATTCTGTCAAATTCAGTGTCAAATTGCCTGTTTTTCTCCACCACCACAACAACAAACATCTTGTTGAGCATAACAGGTATACCTCATATTCCATTTCACCTTACAACATACAACAGGGGGTCGTGTTCCATGTTGATCACGGAGGTTCACATGACCCCTACATGACCCCACCCTCATGTTACATGAGGACAGGGTTTGTGCTAAACAGTTGGTTAGAAACAGTGGATATGTTGTGCTCAACAAGGCCTGTAAAATCACAAGAGGTCATGTAGAATCATCATGGGTTTGCGGCATAATGATCCAAAGCGGGAGCCACTATTGTTATGAACATAATTGGCAAGCCATCAACTTGACAGAATCTTTGCTAAGGTACAATCTCAAATTCCCCTTCGATAATCTTTTCAAAGTCTTTTTCTAATATCTGGAAGGAAAACTCTATTCCATCTCCGCCACATTCCCCCCACTCACATCCTACACCTTTTGTGCTGGTAAGTCTGGCTTTTGTATCTAAAATCTCAATATTTTTGTTTTTGAAATAGGCAATAAACTGTTCTCGTGGATCTTCAGTATGCTTTTGAGGATAGAGCCAAATAGGCATCATACAGCCATCAAGGTTGCAATCCAGCTCCATTTTAATCCAAATTCTCTCTTCATAATAACCTCGTTCTACAAGTATTTTTTTTGTTTCTTGTTTGACGCATGCTGGAGAACGATCCAAGGTTTTGAATATGAGTTCCTGATCTTTTTTACAAATTATTTTCTGAGGCAAGATACCATTTTCAAGTTGGGTCTTTGGCGAATTTAATTTATAGTGAATATCTTCTGGCGGTGCCATTTTACATTCTCTAGGGCCTACACTAGTTTGGATACGTATTGGAGAATATCCTTTTTCAATTTCAAATGTTAACTTTAATGAATCGCCAAGTTGTTCTCTACGGTAATCCCAATAACCGCCAATGGTTTGAGTGGCCTTGGAAGAAATGTCGATGTTCACCTGTCCGGTCATATCTAACAAAGATTTTGGAACAAAAAGAGCCAATACGTCATTACGTTCAGCATTTACATCAATGATAAGACTACTGCCACTGCACATTACTTTTGTAATTTCTCCATATTTCAGATTGTATTCTATTTTATGATATCCATAACCATCTGAATAGTAGTAAGTTTTTTCAGATTCAGCGTATACTTTGGATAAATTCACCATGCTTAGAGTGA
>DATBQZ010000136.1:0-4720 GCA_036560565.1 Candidatus Nitrosotenuis sp. | reverse complement strand
CCGACGCTGATCAGAGTAATGAATAGTGACACACTGAACACCATCATTGTTACCATGATAGTTACGAAAAGAAACTGCGAATATTTTTTGCTCAACTTTGCCATACTCACTAACCTCCTAGACAACGTACCTCTGCATAATCGCAATTTTGTCGACTATCAATTCTGCTGCCTGTCTTGCACTTGCAAAGCTTGCATCTGCCAACCATCCCTCGTGTCCAACCCAGTCGCCGACCACATAGAGATTTTCCACTTCGCTAATCTTTGGCGATGGTCTGCCCTCAAAACCGTTTTGTGCTGCAGTCAGAATTGCATTTGCAGTCGTCATGTTTGGCAAAAATCTCTCCTTTATGAGATATTTTCTCCAACCCGGCTGCATTGTGTCTAGGATCTCCTCGATCTCTACTCTGATCTTCTTTGGGTTTTCGTTATCTGAGTGGCTTAGGTATTTTGCGAGGTGGATTAATGCGCCCCCCTTTGGAGCAAGCTCTGCAAATAATGTGTGCACCGAAAAATACAACGGCGAGTCTATTCCTAGTGCAAAGTGATTTTCTGGGTTTGGAAGTCTGCTTAGTGCCACATCAAGTGCTGCGGTCCTAACTGGTATTGCAGAAGATGCAAACTTTTCCAACTCTGGTATCTTTTTTCCAAGCAAACTCGATGCAACCGATGGAGGTGTAGCCAAAATAACAATTGACGCTTCGATCTTGGTTCCATCGCTTAGTGTGACGCTTCTTACGGCGTCATCAAACTCAACTGAAACTACTTTTTTGTTTGAGATTATTTTTGCGCCGTATGACTTTGCCTTGAGTGCCAATCCTTCTACAAGCGTTTGCCAGCCATTGTCAAGATACAAGACTCCGCTGTTGCCATTTAATAGCTGAGCCAGTGCAGTACCTGCGCTTTGAATCTGTGGATCGTTGGCATATGTGGCTAGCTGTACCATTGTTTGTATGAAGGATATTGCGTCGGCATCGATTACGTTTTCTTTGAGCCAATCGCTCAAAGTGATATTTTGGATCTTTGTCGTGTCAATTGTAGATAATGTTGCATAAAAGTTGCCGAGAGATTTTTTGCCAGACTCACTCAACAAGGGTGATTCATTGATGGTCTTTTCGCTTAGCGGAAACAGGTATCTTTTTTTGTTTTTAATTGCCTGTATTGTTACATTGGCCTGCTTTCCAGAATATGGGACTTCTAGCTCCTTTAGTACCTGGACTCCCTGTGCGACAAGATACAATGCATGTGCGCCCTGATTAAAATAAAAGCCGTCATGTTCTTGCGTTCTTGCCCGTCCGCCGTAACCTGTAGATTGCTCAAACACAGTTACATCATATCCTGCACGTGCAAGATATGTTGCCGCAGTTAGGCCTGCCAGCCCGCCTCCAATTATTGCTACATTTTGTTTCATGAGTGACGTGTGGTGTTTTTTCTATTAAGGACGAGGAATCTTTTGCACTTGAATAATTGCAAATTAATATCTCAGAACTATGTCTATCTAACAAGTTGGGGATAAAGACAAAATCATCTGAAAGCGAAAGCATGACGTTTCGATTGGAGTCGGCGTCACTTGAGAAGCTAAAATCCAAGGCAAAAGAAGAAAGAATCAGTCTCAACACGTTGGTCAATCAGATAATTATTGGCTATGCCGAATGGGACCTCACAGCCGTCAGTGCAGGCTGGATGGTCATGCCAAAACACGTCATGAAGAAATTGTTTGCAAAACTAACCGAAAAAGAAGTAGAGCAGCTTGCAAAAGAGACTTTTAGCGAAGTAAAGGATATTGCCATATTCATGACAAACAAATACGACTTGGAAGCCTTCTTTTCGGTCTTGAGGGTGAGATCCAAAAAATCTGGTTTTCAAGTAAAGGAAATGGCCGACAACAGCAAAACCACCTTCATTGTCCAGCACGACCTTGGTGCTAAATGGTCGTTGTTTAGTAAAATATTCTACGAAGGAATATTGCACAGTCTGGAAAAAAGAGTGACCTTTGAGACGACTGAAAATACTATTGTCATTAACGTAGAACATTAGATGATTTTCCATTGGACTTAATTTTACTATACAAAAAATCAAGGTAGGGATTTGTAAGCGTCCCAATAACTCTCTGCCGTTATCTGGGCTTCGATGAGCTGGGTGTAGTGGAGCCCTTTGGGCCCATAAAATTTTCTTTTCCAATCAAAAATTCACTGGTTTTTTGTTTCAATTGGCAAGGTAATGGCGGGTGATTACGTGCCAATGCGGTTTTTCTTGGCGCCCTTGTTACTCGGTCTAATCGTATCATGTTCCTTTGATTGTGTCATAAAATTGATTTTATAGACACCATCCGAAATCTTTCTGATTCCGCCACCAACTAGCAGACCGTGCTTTTCTACGATCGAAACAATGGTATCAACCATTTCGTCAGCAAATTTGTCAGTGTGAGAGGATTTAGTCTTGACCACCCTTGCAGTATCACAATATGTGTTAAAAAGTTTCAACGATTCTCTCAATGAACGCGGGAAAGTTCAATTAAGTACTATGGCTGGTCCACCTGGATTTTTTCTAGAACAAAGAAACCTTTAATGTAAAGTTAGGTGCCAATAAAACGATGACGGCAGCACAAACAGAACTAAACAAATTGGAAAAAAAGGTGGAACTGCTGTCCAAGGCTATGCATCTACTACTTTTTGAGGAAAAAGAAACACTGTCAAAAAAAGAATCTAAAGAAATAGAGAAAAGACTGTCCTCTTACCTCAAAGGAAAAAAGAGTGAATTCGTGAATCTGGAAGATGTAACTAATGCTGGCAGTAAAAATACACAAAAGCGCGCTAAAAGATCTTAACTCGCTGCCTACTAGTATGAGGAGCAAGATTCTGGACGCTTGCAAATCCATGGCAAATGATCCTTTTGAAGGCGATGTAAAGCCACTAACTGGACTTTCTGGGATATTTAGGAAACGTGTTGGTGATTACAGGATTGCATTTAGTGTAAATTTTGCAGCAAACGAAGTGTTGATAATCAAGATTGGCAAAAGAGAAAAATTTTATGAAGAGTTATGATTAGGTGACTTGATTGGAAAGACTAGATCTACAGCGAAATGAAAATCACGATGACATACTGAAGCTAGTAGATAAAAAACCAAAGAACGCCTTGATCTGTACAAACGTCTTTCCAGGTGCTGAATACTTCTTCATGACTTTATTGGCAAAAAATTAGAAGTGGTACTGTAAGCCCACAATCGCTTTCTGCCGTTTTCGTTTAGGGTTCGCCTCCCATGTCGAAGCAGGCACCTTGGGCCCATAAAATTTTCTTGGTTAGATTGACTAACATCTTTTTATACAAATTTTGCAATGGTATGTTGTGCAAACAAAGCATGACTTTAACAAGCCAGAATGTCCTGAAATGAAACTTGAAAAGCTCGCTACTCACTCAAATGGAACCGTTTTTTATGTATGTCGTAATTGTGGGTATGCGGGAAAATCTGAATCGTTTACAGAGCCCTTTCATGCTTCTCAAATATTACAACAGCGTCAATGATGACATTTTGTGCCTTTTCAAGAATCGAGATTACCTTGTCTAGATCTTGGACCTTTTTGGGATCCGCGACCAGTTTTTGAGTTCTTGCTTCAGTTATGGCTTCTTCCAAATCATCGATGGCATCAAGTGTCTTATCAAATGCTTTTGTCATTTACTTTACCCTATTTGTAAAGCATTTACGTATTTTACGTCATTCCATGTTTATTACTATTGAGAAAATAAAAAAATAAGAATATTCTAAGCGTCCCAATTAGCTTTCTGCCTGCTTTTGCACGGTTCTACCAATTCGTATTGGCGCAAACCTTTGGACCATTCTTGATGGGCATCAACTGTGAAACTTTTTGTCTTTCTGCGTCTGGATGCTGGATTTTTCTTAGAAAACATAAATAGCGACAAACATGTAAAAATAAAATGAGCAGTCATCTATCTTTGCTAGCTATCATGATTTCTTTTGTTGGGATAGTTGGCATGATGCAAGCTTATGCTGCACCAGACACACCTTGCCCACTTTGTGAGACAACTGATCTTTATGACAAGATTAGAGATTCGCGAGAAAGCGAGGTTCCAGTGCGAGTCTGGGTAGAGAGGGATCTATACACTTATGGTTATGATATTCCAGTACGTGGGGCAGTTGCAAATCTAAAAGACGTGCCAATTACAATTAAAATAACTGGACCACAGAATAACATTGTTGGAATCCAGCAAATAGATATTTCTGAGGATAAAACATTCCAAACAACAGTTAAGGCCGAAGGAAACCTGTGGAATAAAAATGGACTATACACTATTAGAGCTCAATACGGATCATATGAAACCAATTACAAAGTCACATTTGAGCTAGTTGGCGCACCTGACGCACCCATACAGTGTGATGAGAACCAAATTACTGTGATGAGTGAAGATGACAAATATTGCTTAGTGCATGAAATTAATGGCGCAGTAGTAGAAAAAGCCAGAGTTAGTAGTAGTGCTTATTCCATTCTTTTGGATCTAAATACAAAAAATGAGGGCTCGTTGTTTCTTGTGATTCCAAGAAATGTTCTTGATGCACAATCAAGCACCGGCGATACTCCATTCCTGGTCACGATTGACGGCGAGGATGCAACCGATTATTATGAACCGTACGGCAATGATCAGAGCAGAACCTTGTACGTCTCATTTCCAGAATACACAGAGCAAATAGAGATCATGGGCACATA
>DATBQZ010000135.1:0-4543 GCA_036560565.1 Candidatus Nitrosotenuis sp. | reverse complement strand
ACTAAACAACTATAGATTTGAAAAATCATCATACAAGCCAATTAGCGTAGAGGTTTCAGGGATGGTGGATGACTCCAAAACTGGAACGTATGTGATTTTGA
This sequence comes from Candidatus Nitrosotenuis sp., assembly GCA_036560565.1. GTDB lineage: Archaea > Thermoproteota > Nitrososphaeria > Nitrososphaerales > Nitrosopumilaceae > Nitrosotenuis. The sequence goes on along the minus strand of DATBQZ010000135.1, from coordinate 4,442 downwards.
CAATAATCAAGCCTGATCAGACTGCGTTTGATCTGAAAGGAGTAATCACAAAGAGGGGCGAATTTACTGTTCCATTCATGCTTGACGCAAGTTCGTTATCTGGGCAGTATGCCGTTATGGCAAAATACAACAATGTAGAAGTCGGTGCGGCTTTTTTTATTATAGAATAAGCCAAAATACTGAATTCCAAATCCTGTAGAATTCAAAATTGGTTGGATTACATCTGTTTTGAATCATCAGATTTTTGAGCATTATTCGTACACTTCGACTATCTTTGTTCCCCTTTTGACAAGTATGACGCCTAGGAACGTGGTTATCACTACAACCATACCGACTATGGGGAACAGCATATCACTAATCACATTTAGATCCTTTCCTGTTTTTAGTACAATAAACGAAAATTCTCCCAGCTGCGCCATGCTCAGTCCTATTCCAAATGCATACTGTCTTGATGTAGTGAATAATCTCATCCCCGTGTATACTGAAAGTATTTTTCCAATTATCACTGCTGCCGTAATTACAACAACTGGAATCCAGAACGTGCCAATTTGGGTGAGGTCCATTAGCGCGCCAATCGTGACAAAAAATATTGCAGTAAAAATCTCTTTTGTCGGTGTGATTAGGAGGGAAATGTCCTCTGAAAATTTTGATCCTGCTATTATTACCCCTGCCAAAAATGCACCTGTAGCTGCCGAAAATCCAAGGCTGTATGTCAGAAATGACAGTCCAAAGGCAAGACCCAAGGCAAAAGTAATTGTGATCTCATATCTCTCCAATTTTGCAATTAAATTAAATATTTTTGGAACTATGAATATGCCAAGTGTCAGGGTTACGCCAAAGAACATGCCGATTTTTGCCAGTGTCCACATTATCACTGAAAACTCAACTGAGCCAGTAATTACGGTAGAGTGTATCGTACTCAACATGACAATTGCGATTATGTCCTCAATCACTAGTATTCCTGTAAGTAATAGTGCTGAAGTAGTCTCCATTTTGCCTGCGTCCTCTAATACTTTGACGATTATTGCGGTGGAACTAATTGACAGTGCTGCTGCCAAAAACATCGAATCGTAAAAGTTCCACCCAAATGCGGTACCTATTGCAAATCCAATTCCAAGCATTGCTAAAACTTCGATTACTGCTATTGTAATTCCAATTTTTCCGACTCCTTTGAGATGCGATAACGGAAATGCTAACCCTACGCCAAATAACAGCAGTACAATTGCAATGTCTGAAAAGTTGTTCAGCATGTCCGTGTTTTTGATAAGGCCAAGTGGTCCAAAGGGGCCAATCAGCATACCTGCAACCAAAAACCCCAAAATCAGAGGCTGTCTGAGGATATAGGCAAGTGCTCCTACCGCCGCACATGTAATCAAAAGATAAGCTAAATCCCCTAAAAGTTCAATTCCTATATTCATATTTAATAGCAAAAATGAGTTTGATGATTAGGTTATCATGTTTATTGTCAAGATTACTTAGCTAAAATTGTAAATGCTTAGATATGTTGTTAATTGCTCTAATGCCATTTAATCTAGCATTTTTCAGCTCAAACTCCAAAAACTGATTGACTTCTATCTGAATCCGGAATCAACCATTAGCGCAATAAACAGCACAGAAAGATACGGGCTGGAAAACTTGAAGAGCATCCACGACGCTTTTTCAGTTGGCTTTACGATGACCCAAAATGACAATAACAACATCAGTGCGCCTGACGCGATTGCAGTGTACAGATAGATCTCTTTCATTACTGGCTGGCCTGTCTGCGTGGTCAGAAAGAAGGGAACAACGCTAAACAAAACCATCACCAATGTACTGATTGCAATAACTCTGGCAGATGTCTTTTCAGATTGCACCGCAGTTAGCATTGGGACATTTACCTTGTTGTAGTCATCCTTAAAATGCAAAGTCAAGGCCCAAATGTGCATTGGAATCCAAATGAAGACCAATCCTGCCATGACTAACCCCAAGTCCCAAATCCCAGTAAGTGTAACCGCCGCATATCCAATCATTGCAGGAGCGCCACCGCAAAATCCGCCAAGTATGATGTTAGTTCTGCTTCTTCGCTTTAGGGCATGAGAGTACACCAAAACATTGTTTGCTAGACCAAACGCCATGAAAATTCCAGCCCAGATACCATTCCAAAATCCCACCGTATATGATAGTGCAAATGCGCATACCAGAGAAATCCCAGCTAGAACTAGACCAAAGTCACGAGCCTTTTCAGGTGGTGAAATTCTTCCACTTGGAATGGGACGATTTTTTGTCCTTTCCATTATTGCATCTATGTCTCGGTCATGGTAATTGGTCAACGTGTTGGCAGCGGCAGAACCAGCAGCCACTCCAAATATCATTAACCCCCAAGTTGCAGGCGATATTGGAATGTGGTACAAGTTTGATGCGGTAAGCGCTGCCCCAAAGGCAGTAAACACTAGCAAATACCAGATCTTTGGCTTTGTAAGCTCGTAATACGTCTTGATTCTTGAACTAGTTTGAGCTTTTTGCATATTGTTTCCTCATCGAATCAAAATCACATCGAAAATTAAATGTAACATACCCTATGCTTCGTGGTTATAAGGCATATTCTTCGTTCTACGCTTCATTTCGATAAAGCTCTCAGAGGCCAAAACCCCCTGTATGCTGCCTAGTCCTTCTGATATCAGTTTGTGCATTTCAGCCAGATTCATCGCGTACATTGTTACGATTATGTCAAATCTGCCTGTAACCTCGGAAATTTCCCTTACTCCCTTGATTTTGAACAATTCGTCAATTATGGTATCGCGATATTTTGAATCCATGTTGATTCCAGTCATGGCCTTGACTGCATAGCCTAATTCTTTATCATTTACAACAATTGTGAATCGCTCAATTAGGTTTCTTTTTGTGAGGCGCTTTATTCTGCTGTAGACAACAGATGGATTTACCTTGATTTTTTCTGACAGCTTTGGAATTGAAATCGACGCATCCTCGCTTAGTTCTGATAAAATGGTAAGATCCAATTCATCAACTTTTGCCGTTTAAAACACCAGTTTTGATGAAATCTTTTCTGTTTAATAACGTTATGATCAAAAAATTTGAAAAAATTTTGATTAAAGCTTGCCTTTTTTGTACAGCATTTCTGCAAGCAGTACTGCTCCTTTTGCAGAGCCCATCTTTTTGTTGTGTGAAAACAACACGTACTTGACCCCGTTCTCAAATATCTGGTCTTCCTCTAGTCTTCCCATTGATGTTGTCATGCCGCCATCAAGCTCCCTGTCAATCCTTGGTTGAGGTCTTGTTGGGTCTTGGTGTACGACAAGATAGTCCTTTGGTGCGGATGGGAGCCCTATGACACTGATGTGATCAGAGAATTCGTGAAGTTTGTTTGTGACATCAGCTAGCTTTGTTGGCACTGATGTTTCCACAAACACTGATTCTGTATGTCCGTCAATTACTGGCACTCTTGTGCACGTGCAGCTTACCTTGATGTCTGCTGGTATTATTTTTCCATCCTTAAGCTTGCCCAAAATCTTGGCAGTCTCGATTCTTACTTTTCCTTCCTCCTTTGGAATGTACGGGATTAGATTATCGGTAACATCAAGGGCAGAAACGCCAGGTGACCTTCCTGCGCCAGATATTGCCTGCATCGATGTCATAAAGACGCGTTTTGCCCCATAATTGTCGTATAGCGGCTTCATGGTTATGGCAAGACCTGTAGTGGTACAGTTTGGGAGAGGCAAAACATAGCCCTTCCAGTTGCGGTTTTTCCTTTGGGTTTCAATTAGTTCGACCTGTTCGTCGTTAATCCCCGGAATCAATATTGGAACATCGTCGTCATACCTATACGCCGAAGACGTGCTGACCACAGGCAGTTCCTTTGCAAATTTTGTCTCAATTTCTCCTGCAGCGTCACTTTCTACTGCAGAAAATACCAAGTCAAGCTCGTCTGTTTTTATTTGATCAATTGATACTACCATCATTTCTCGAACGTACTGCGGAATTTCGCCGCCTACTTGCCATTTTACTATGCCAGAATTTGGGTCCCTTATTGCCTCGGTATACTTTTTGCCAGCAGATCTCTCAGATGCTGCAAGCTGTGTTACCTCAAACCACGGATGGTCCTTTAATGAAACTATGAATTCTTGGCCAACTGCTCCAGTTGCACCTAAAATTGCTACTCTCTTCTTCACAAGAAAAATTTTCATGCGATCAATTAATAATTCTTGTGAGGTAAACCGTAACAACTAAACCTGTGAATACGTGTTTCTGTGTGTGAAGTTTGCCAAAAACATAGCAAGCCATGTTCCAGTCCCGCACGGAGGGCTGTATTCAATTGAGAACCCAAACCATACACTTGTGGATTTTAGCTCAAACGTAAACCCGTTAGGATTTCCCTCATCTGTCAAAAAATTGCTAAAAACAGGCATGCAGAGAATACCAGTATATCCTGATCCCAATTCGACAAA
>DATBQZ010000134.1:0-17804 GCA_036560565.1 Candidatus Nitrosotenuis sp. | reverse complement strand
TATTCCGATTTTAGAATCGGCGTTTTGGGAAGTCATTCTGCGCTAGAGGTAATGGACGGGGCAAAAGACGAGGGGCTAAAAACAGTCGTAATTTGCCAAAAGGGCAGAGATGTTCCATATCGAAGATTTGAAAGAATTGCAGATGAAATCATCATAGTGAATGATTTCAAGGACATGGCATCGCAAAAGATGCAAAAACGCCTAGTAGATACAAACACGATAATTGTTCCGCACCGGGCGCTAACGGCATATTTGGGATATGAGACCATAGAGAGTAAGTTCAAGGTCCCAATTTTCGGAAACCGCTCATTGTTCCAGGCAGAAGAGCGCGGTAACAAGAAAAACCAGTATTATCTGCTTGAAAAATCAAATGTCAGATACCCAAAGATTTTCAAAACTCCAAAAGACATCGACAGGCCGGCAATCGTAAAGGTCCAAGAAAAAGGCAGAAAGTTAGAGCGCGCGTTTTTTACAGTGTCATCGTATGCAGATTACAAAATAAAATCAGAGGAAAGGATCAAAAAAGGGATCATAGCACGAGACGACCTCAAGAAGGCAAGTATTGAGGAACTGGTAATTGGCACATACATGAATTTTAATTATTTCCACACACCTGTTTCAGACCAGGTTGATTTTATAGGAATAGAGCGCAGACTGCAGACAAACGTGCATGACTATAATGCGATTCCAGCAAAGCAGCAGCTGGACATCAACATAGACATACAAAACATCGAAGTAGGGCACACCCCTGCAAGCATAAGAGAGTCACTACTGGAAAAGGTGTTCAAAATGGGAGACAAGTTTGTGGCAGGCGTGAAGAAGGTATATCCCCCAGGAATAATCGGTCCGTTTTCACTGCAGAGTGTAATCACAAAAGACTTGGAGCTAGTAGTGTATGATGTATCCCTCAGAGTTCCAGGAAACCCAATTGTTGCAACCACGTCACCATACACAAAATACCAGTATGGTGAGACATTTGGCGTTGGAAGAAGGATAGCAATGGAAATCAAGAAGGCAAGCCAAGAAGGAAGGCTTGCTGAAATTCTCACCTAGACTTCGAGGCTTTTCTTTAGGAGGGTCTTTCTTACAAGAATAGGTATGTTGTAAAATACGCCTAGTGCAACAGCGTCGGAGGCTCTATAGTTCCTAAGAACGATGTCCTTTTTGCCGGTAAAGTAAAGGTTTGCGCGCAAAACGCTGCCGCTCTCATAGACTTTGACCTTTACCAGGTACAGCTCGTTTTCCTCGCAGAGTTGCTCAATCATGTTGTATATGGTCGGCAGGTTGTCGCGTTTTCCCTCAACAAAACTTTTGATGTGCCTTGCCACCTCGCCGGAAAATGCGCGCATGTGAAACTCTTTTTTGTCATCAGACTGGAGAATGATTATTCCTTCTAGCGCGTATGGATCAATGAATCCAACATGTGTAATTTTTGTTGTGGAATAATCTGGCTCTTCTTTTTGATCTATGTCCAACTATTCTCATTGAACTTTATTTCTTATAAAGATACGACAAATTTCCCAAAAAATGAATAAGTTATCAGTCCTACGCGGCTCTTAAATGCCGAAAATACAAATTAGAGTATGCAAATTGACGTACCGCTCCCGTGTCCATCATGCGGCGGAAAAATGTATTCGGTTGGATATGAGGCAACACTGAAGATACTAAAAAACCGAACTTGGCATGTATGCAAAGAATGCAAGTTCACAAGAAATGTAGAAGAGTTCAAAAAAACACTTTGTTGTGCATAACAAAGTGCTCAAACTTCTTTAGAATTTTGAAAGATACGATTTAATCACACCACAAATCAGACAATAACAATGTCAAAAGATGACACCGGACGCGACGGCAGACTTTTGATTACGCTAGGCTTTGCAAGCATAGGCATCTTGTTTTTAATTTATGCAAGGCTTGGCGGAGCTGCAGTTACACCAGACGCGGTATCTGCAATCGAAAGGCTAGGAATGGCATTTTATGTAATGTTGCTTGTCGCGCTTGGCGCAATTGCATACGGCATGTACCAGTACCACAAGCAGAAGATTCTCAAAAATGAAGACAGCCTCTTGTTAGTGGTTGCACAGATCACGTGGAATTCCAAGTCAAGAAAGATATTTTTGGCAACATTTGTCCTGTACGGTGTATTTTTTGCCCTTACGTCTGGAATTTTGGTGTACCAGCCAGATGTCATTTTCTCAAAGCACTACGGCGTTGCAGTGCCATCGGCACACATAACCCCATGCTGTGGCGAAGTAGGCTATGTGCCCAAACTCATCGTATACATCACAGAGCAAGTAGGACTGCAGATAATTCCAATAAATCTGATTTTGCAGATAATTGTTTCATATTTGGTTGGACTAAACACGTCAATTGCTGTAAACGCGTTTTCCATTTTGAAAAAGAACACGGGTATCGGTGGGATAGCTGCAATAACTGGCCTGTTCATTGCGTGTCCGACATGTGCGGGAACGTTTCTTTCATTGTTTATCAGTGCATCAGGTGCAATTGCGTTTACTCTGGCAATTACTCAGCTTCAGACAATATTTATCGCAGTATCGATTCCTCTTTTGACAATAACTCCGATAATAATGGCAAGAAAGATCAGAAACAGCGGATGGAGCTGTAAAATAGAATCCTAGGTTGCAAACTTTTTGACTTCGGGAATTTGCCAGTTTCCAATGTCATATCCATCGCGTCGCAGATATTTGAGTGTGAGCTTGTATATCAGTTCGTCATGATCAACTTGCGCCAGTATGTCAGACCAGAGGATTTTCCCGTTTTGCTCTATTGCCTTTTTGAATTCAGGGTTTAGTGACTCTGCAACTTGGACGCACTGATCAAAGGTCTTGCCGTTTTTGTACGCTCTAGTACGGGTATCACAGCTATCCATGAGTAGCATAAAACAACGAAGGATAAAAGCTTAAGAATTACGGCAAGTTTTTGAGTTTTTCAACAACGATTTTGAAAATCTCGTTGTTGTCAAGCAGTATGCACGGCAGATTGTTTTCTGCGCATGCCTGACCGCTTTCGGTATCTCGTGTTACTAGGATCATTTGGTTTTCCCTTGCATAGTTGATAATTGAATAGTCAGTACGGAGTTTTTTCCCCTCTGTCAGTAGTTTTTTTACAGAATATGCATCATACCCAAGATTGCGCAATTTTTCATCCATCCCATCATCCATTTCGTCGACAAGTATTTTCATTCCGTTCTTTGGGATTTATTTTTCCGTATTTATCTCTTGAAATTATGGAATCATGGTTCCAAGCACCAGCGGTAGAATGACAGATAACCCAACTATTCCACCAAGCAGAAGAATTACGTGCTGCATGTCCATAATGTTACTACATGCAGGTATGTTGTAATGTCGAGGTTGTTTGAAATAAACAGATTATATTTACAGATGCATTGTGATTTTTTTGGCACGGTTAATTACTGCCATTTTTTTAACCACGCTAAGCTCAGGCTCTAGTGTAAAGTAAATCGTCTTTCTTTTCGGGTAAATCACTATCTGTGTTACCTTCTCTCGTTCAACCTGAACGTACCTTACCTTGCCTAGGCTTTTGTCAAACTCTTGCCTCATTTTCCGCCTTTGGGCAACCTGAATACAAAAGTGCTCCTCTTCTTTTTGGTTTTTCAGGGAGGTCTTTCCTTTTTTCATTATTGATTCTAGGATGTTTCCCCTTAGATCGATTACGGCGGCAAACCTCATGCTCGAATCCATGTTTACCAAGTCTTCTACGATTTCAGTCAGGGTTGCCTTTTTGTACGCATTCAATTTCTTGCAACTGAAAATCCGCCCCATATAATTGCTAGAAATGTAGGAAGTAGATTTCTGATCGGGTGCCAACTTTGTAATTAAAATTGGAAATGTGCACATATTGCAAAATTTTGCAGATCAATGACACATTATACTTAGAACATGCAAGATTGGCGATTAATTGGAGACTACCTTGTTTGTGATTTTTTTCAGATCAGTTGCTTCTTTCCTTATTCCTTGATCCAGTTCTTTTTTGCGTTTTTTTAACTGTCTTATTTTTTGGGTTTCCAGTTTTTTCGCATTAGATATGGACGACTTTTGCTCTACGAGCTGTTTTTCAATCGCCGATTTTTCCTTGCGTATGTGATTCAGTTCAGATTCAGTAGATGTTATTTGTCGCTCTAGTGTTTTTCTTTCCTGCATAATTTTATCCAGTAATTCGGTGTCTTGTTTTATTTGAGATATTGAGGATGCGGTTTTTGCAATTTTTTTCTTTTGGTCTTCAATTTTATTCGTAAGGAGGGACTGTTTTTCTTTAGATGATGCCAGGTATTTTTCATAGTTTGTTATGTTTTTGAGCAGTTTTGCCTGCTGGGCTACTTTGGCAGATTCTTTTTTGACCTGCTCCGCAAGATCGGCTTCTCGGGATTTTGTAGCTAGCAAGATAGATTCTGATTCTGCACGTATGCTTTCAATGCGCTCTTCCTCAGACTGGATTCGCCTGGCAGCTTTTGCTTGCTCTGCCAACCTCTGACGCTCTGTTTGGACTTTTTGTGCAATCGCCTGCTCTTCTTTTGTTATTTCTGAGGATATTTTTTGGTATTCGTCTTTAACGTGATTCAGCGTGTCCTTTTGGTTTTGAAGATCATCTGACAGTCTGACTTGTTCTTGTTGCAATTGCAAAACGATTTCATCGCGCGCTTTTTTTGCTTTTTCCAGATCAGACTCTTGAGTTTTGATTTGCTCGACTAGCTTTGCTTGTTCCAGCACGCTTTTTCGTTCGAGCTCGATCTGTTGTTCAAGCCGAGCATGCTCGATTTGTACTTGCTTTTCAAATTCCTGCCTATTCAAAATTATTTGCATCAGCTTTGATTGTTCGACTTTGAGTTCGTCTGCCTCTGTTTTTTTCTCATCGAGTTTTTGTTGCTCACTTTTGATTTGACTTTTGACTTGCTCCAACTCATTTGGTTGTACTGTGGGAGCCCAGCCCTTTGGCATTGCACCAGACAGGGTTTTTGACTTGGGCTGCGGGTCTGGTTTTGTATCTCCAAGCTTGATGATTTTCTCATTTAGTACAGATTCTAGGTTTGTTATCTTTTGGTTTGCAAGCATTACTTGTGATTTAAGACTATCAATTGTTTTGTCAGAATCAGTTTCAGGATGCAAGTCATTTAGATTAATTTTTTCCCCAAGCTTGTTTTCAAGATATGCCAGATCTGAGTGATAAAGTGTTTTTGCCTGCTGAATGCTCTCCAAGATGAACTGCAGCCTGCCAGTGTCGCCGTTTCCCAAGGTTATCAGGTTCTGAACCTTTGCAACTAGACTTTCTTCGACTAGGGGTTTTTTGGCAATCCCTATTTCGCTTGCAAGTTTTGCATTCAGGTATTTTTTATCAGAGTCATAAAGGCTCCTTCCTTCTTTTAGTACAGTTAGAATGTGAAATAATCTTCCATAGTCGCCTTTACCAGAAGCTATTAGCTTCTCAACAAAAGATTGAGCTTCGTCTGGCGACAGGATTGCCATATTCTCCCGTTTTCCTATACAGACCTAGTATTTTAATAACTCAAAACTTGAATTAATTTAACAAGACATACATCAAATGGATTTAGGAAATTATTTCATTTTAGATCTACGCGATCAACTGTTTTCCATTTCTTCACGTTCTTTGAGGATTCAATTACGGTGATTTTATCAAATGTGAATTTTTGCTTTATTTTCAAGCCGTCAATGATCCCTTGTTTTTCAGAAGAATCCATTTTTTTGTATATTAGACTGATGTGCGGTTGGAATTCGTATTTTGTATTTAGTGATATGCCTTTTTTTATTGCATTATGAATTTGTTTTAGTTTTTGATTTTTTTCCACATTGACAAACACGGTCTTCCATAGATTGTCAGAAAACGCCAAATCAGTCGCTTTTACTGCAAATTTTTTCATGTCTTTGCAGTTTCGAATGGCAGATTTTGCATCAGAGATACTTTGCACTCCACCATACACAGTAATGTGCGAACGAAATGTAGGCGAATTGTATTTTTTTCCAAGCAGCCGAATTATTTGCAGCAAGTATTTTGCGTCTTTTGTTGCAGGCTCTGCCCAAATTGAGAACATCAGATCATCTTTTGCGTAATGATTGTTCTGTATTCAGGATAGTCAGTTGCCGAATAATCCTGCTCAAATTCTTCGGCAAAGATAGAATCAGTAATGGCAGTAATCATGTGAGGGGTCATTGGAGGCGTGACTATAACAAATGGTGCAGAGTGAGTTTGTGTTTTTTCTGCATTCATTTGCAGGTTTCTTTCTCTATATTCGATGATTCCAGACATCAGGATGTGTTTTGATTCAAAACTATGATAATGACCTCCACGCGAGTATCCCTTTTTTGTTTCTACCAGATTGATTCTTTTGTCACCGTATCTTAGCATCAATATTTTCCCCCGAACATCGTTTGCCTCCTTTTCAAATTGTAGTTCCATGGTTACTGTAAATTCTACGTTGACTGCCCTACGTTTAATGTCAACGAGAGCGTAGGTGATAGTGCAGAAGGATTGTCAATGCTTTCCCAGACAAATATTGTCGCAGTATACATCCCAGTTTCGTTTGGAGTCCAGGACAGTGCCGGGCTAAACGACTGCGCCGGAACCAATTTGCCAGTGAGCCACGACAGGGACACTGTAACGCCATCTTCATTTTGTATTTGGACAATGTATGCAAAATCTTGCTCCATGTCCTGATTGTTTCTGAGGTCTGCAGTTATTTGCACCTGCTTTCCAACCTCAATTGACTTTGTTTGTTGTTTGTCCCCAAGTATGATTGGCGATTCAGCATATGCATAATTCGCTATTGATAGAAACAGTAATCCAAATAACACAAAACTATAATATTTCATACAAAAGTTTGCCAAAGTCCTTTTGATAAGTTATTCTAATTGGCAGTAGCGTTTTCAGCGTGGTTTACAGCACAGATAGTAGAGCAAAAGTTTGACGCTCGGTTTTGGAACTCTTTCCCGCAGTTTTTGCACTTCATATAATTTAAGACAAGAAAATGAAATAATAAATTAACGGTGAAATCCCAAAATTGGAAACACGCTTAATTTCCGTCATTTTGGACTAAATTGATTTGGAATTATTGACTTGAGATAGGCTATCTCTGAATTGATTTTCTCACGCATTTCCATCAGTTTTTCAATTCGTTCCTTTAGTGAAATGGAGTCAAATGTGTCAGGAGCAAACCAGTAAGGCGGCAGAACAAGAACGGATTCCAAACTCATACACGTAATGATGGAATTGTCGCTTAAAAGAGTCGCTTATAATTTATCAGTATTTTGTGTTGATAGATGGGTGTGATGGTCTGGCACGGCATTAATCCCATCTATCTAAACTAGATAACGTATTTTTGTATAAAAAAGCCGCGAAGAAATCATTCATTATCCAAGGCCACACTTTGCGTAATACTGCTGGTGGTATTCCTCTGCCTTGTAAAATTCCTCTGCAGGCTTGATTTCAGTAGCTGTTTTTTTGTCAAGATTGCCAGATTTATCCAAGTTTTCTTTTGACTGCCTTGCGATTTTTTCTTGGTCTTCGTTGTGATAAAATATAACTGAACGATACTGTTTCCCAACATCTGGCCCCTGCCGATTAATCTGTGTTGGATCATGAGATTGCCAAAACACGTCCAATAATTTTTCGTACGGCAGTACAGACGGATCAAACTCCACTTGCACCACTTCTGCGTGCCCCGTCATATCGGTGCACACGTCTTGATATGTTGGATTTTTTTGCCATCCTCCGCTGTATCCCACCGCAGTTGACGTGACCCCCTTTGTTTTTCTAAATATGTCCTCTACACACCAAAAACAGCCCGCACCAAATGTCGCTTTCATGTATTAGATGTGATCACACCGTAATTAAAATTATTATCCAAATGTCATTTTTCATACAGGTACACATCTAGCTTTGTCAGTGGAAGCGTCATGGTATCTGGAATTACGATCAAGAGTCCAGAATTTTTATCTACATTGTCGCATGTGCCGCTAAAGCTTACATAATTTTTTCCAAAGCATCCCACATAGTGTTTGAATTTTTCATTTTGTTCATCATAGTTTGCTTGCTCGGATATTGACGGTACAAAATAAACGTCAAAGCCGACAGAATCATCATTTATTCTCACGCTGTAATCAAACGAGGTAACATTTTTTGAAGTGCAGATTGGTATGAACTGTGAAAAGCCCGTTTTTAATTTATCCTCGTGTTCTTTGTCGCCTTGTTTGCTTTTGATTGGGGAATACATGGTAATGTTTGGATCTGGACTCTTTTGTTTTCCTGCAACGTATTCTATTTGATGACGTATCACATCTGCGCCAAATCTCGCATAGTGCGGCTCCCACACATCATGGCAGTCAGTATTATCATGCTGGATTGAGGTGTATGATTTTCCATGGACAGATCTTACCTCGTCGACGCTTGTCTCTTTTGCTATCTCCAATCTTGCCTCCGGCTTGAGTGTTTGCTCTTTTGTTTGCGACCAAACATTTGTTATGTCATATACTATATTCCCAGGGTAGCTCCTCCAGTCTTGGAGCAGGTGGACGTAGACAGACTGCTTGTTGATTGCCTGTTGTTGCAAAACAAACGCGCTTGTGATATAATAGCTAATAATTATCCCGATTATCAAAAGTAATGCGACATAGCGAATTCTCATCAGTATTTTTGAATTTCATAGTCTTTTGAAAGTTCCTATCATTTCATGTGTGCTTTATTCAAATATGAGCTACACTTGTCTGTTTATTTTGAAATTAAATTATCTTATAAGATCACCAAAGGATACAAATCCATGGATAGCTGTAAATCGTGCGGAAAAAGCCTAGACGGGATGCCACCGGACAGCAAGTATTGTTCTTTAGAATGCACATACGGAATAACAGGCATTACAAAAGAGCGTGCGGTGTTTCCATAAATTACGTAGTACGCCTAGCATTTAATTTTAAATCAGACTCTATATCATTCCCAGTTTCATGAAAATATCGATGTTTTATTTCCTCCAGTTTTCCTGATAAAACACGGTTATGTGGCAAATCATGCCTGTCCAGTTTTAGTTTTAGGTGTTGATATTCGGAGACTAGTTTTTTTAGTTCGGATTTTTTCACAGTTATTACATTACATTTTTTGTTTTAAAAAATTTGTTGTAGATGAAATAACTTGTGAGGCATGAAAAAAGGTGGACCTTTTTTTAAGGTCACTTTTATTTTTTCTTGCTCTTGGATTTAGCAGATTTTTTTGCTTTTGCTTTTGTAGCCATACCTGTAAGTTTTTTGTATGCTATTAAACATGCTGATTTTGGAATTTTTCTGATTTGGTTTTGAAAAAATAAAATCAATTACAAAAAAAGATCGATTTGATGTTGAAAAAATGTTCTTGAATAAAGTAAAAATCTGCGATCTAATCTAAACAATATTGCAGACAAAGAAACAGTAAAGACTGACAAAATCAGATTGCATTTGATCATTTTTTTGGATTCTCATTTTGTGATCGAGTTGTTTTTGTTCAGAAATTGTCCTGTGAGTGTTTTTTAGAGCAAATTTATTGTCTTTGAGACTTGAAGTTTCTGATTTTTGATCTATTTCTGATAGTCAAGACAGAAAAAACTGGAATTCCAAGATAAATTCCGGCATTAAGCAAGATTATTCCCATTCCATACCACATCATTTCAGATTCAGAATCAGCATTATTCAGAATCGGTAGTGTGAAAAGCATCGGAGATATGATTATTTTTACCAATTCCTTGAAAATTGGGCTCTGTCGCTCCAGATCTGCTACGGTTGGACTAAACAAATAGTAAAACTGGTTGAATCCAGCCATGAAAGTAGTTCCGGAATCTGTATTGAGTAAGACGCCATCCCGTATTTCTCGCAGCAGCTGTACTTGGGTGGATAGTTCGGTTCCATATGCAGCGGTTGCAATAAGGCACCCGCCGCCTTTTGCTGCATCAAGTACGCAGATTCCGCCTTCAAGATGCGTTCCCGTTCCGCATTTTGTAGCATCAGGTGCTTGTTCTGGCTCTTGGACGTTGAATAACGCATAGATTGTCTGGTCTTGAAAGTTTTCGTCAAACCATGTCTTGAAAGAAGGCTCGTTTTTGTACAGGTAAATGTAGTAGTCAGAGTCCTTGGTTGGGTCTGGGAATCCAGGAATGTGGGTTGTGATTATCTCTTTTTCGTTAGGGTCTACAGCTCCCACGACATCATAGATTGATTCTTCTGGGAAATTTCTGTCAAACCAGGCAGCAAATTCAGGCTCGTTGTTGTATCTATCCACGTAATATTGCGGGTCTTTTGCTGGGTCTGGGAATCCAGGAATGTGGGTTGTTGGCACTTCTTGTTCCGGTTCCTCCGTAGGTGTCTCTGTTTCATCAGGAATGGTAGGGGTTGTTGGTTTGGTTGGCGCCGCAACTATTACAGAGATTTCATTTGAGGGGGCACTAGTTCCAGCGGAGTTGACTGCATAAACTCGGTAAGAATAGGTGTTTGCAAGTAGCCCAGTATGGGAATATGAGGTGCCAGTTGCCTTGTTAATCAAAGTCATGTATGAGCCAGAACCAATTTTGTATTCTACCTTGTATCCTATGATGGGTGCACCGCCGTCATTTGAGGGGGCAGACCAGGAGAGATTTGCCTGGTTTGTATTGTGAGTTACGGTAAGGGTTGGCGCGCTTGGAGAATGTGCCAAAACTGCAGACGGTACTGCTGAGGCTTCAGAAGATGGGGAACTTATCCCTACGGAATTAATCGCGTAAACCCTATAGACGTATGTTGCCCCAGTGGTCAATCCAGCGTGGGAATATTTCGTAGTTGAGTTTTGAGTGCTTGGCGTAAGGGTTTCGAATTGGCCCGTGTTCTTTTTCACCTCGATTTTGTATCCAGTTATGACAGAGCCGCCCGTGTTCGAGGGGGCAGTCCAGGAGAGGTTGATTTTTGTTGGGGATGCAGACACTGCTACAAGACTAGTTGGTGTCCCCGGAGGGTTTACGTTTGACTGTGATTGGGGTTGAGTCGAAGTGGTCAGCGGTGTTGCAGACGCCTCGTTTGAAATTGGACTTGAGCCCAGAGTAAAATAAGCTGAAACTACATAGGTGTGAGAATTTCCAGTTACAAGTCCAGTGATCGAATACGTTGTTGCAGTAGAACCGGTGTTTTCAGATATGATCTTGTATGCATCGGGGCCTATCTTTTCGTCTATCTTGTAGCCGGTGATTTGCTGCTTGTATGTTTGTGACGGTGGAACCCATGAAAGAGTGATCGAGGTTGGCGATACCGCTGTTGCGGTGAGTGCAGGCGCAGTTGTTTCTTTTGGTGTTGCAGATGCATCACTTGAAGGACCTATTCCAGCTGAATTAATTGCAGAAACTCGGTAATAGTAAACGGTGCCTTTTGTCAATCCAGTGTGGATAAACGATGTTGCAGTACTTTGCGTGTTTGCAACCAATGGCTCGTAAGAGCCAGAGCCCTTCTTTACCTCAATTTTGTACCCAGTGATGGAAGAGCCACCGTTGTTTGACGGTGGAGACCAGGACAGGTTGATCTGAGTGGGGGACGCAGTTGTTGCAGTCAGGCCAGATGGCGTGCCAGGAATGCTTGCTGAAGATGGAGTAGTAGAAGACTCTGCAGATGCACTGCCAGTTCCAATTGAATTAATTGCAGAAACTCGGTAAATGTAAGTTTGGCCAGCGCTCAATCCGCTATGAGAATACGTAGTTGAGGTACTAGCAGTGTTTGATGCAAGAACCGAATAAGAGCCAGAGCCAACGCGGTATTCTATTTTGTATCCCGTAACTGGGTAGCCACCGTTGTTTGAGGGGGCAGTCCATGACAGGTTGTTTTGAGTCGAAGAAGCACTAGTTGCAGTCAGAGAGGTGGGGGCGCCTGGAACAGTTGCAGAAGATGAAGACGTTGGAGTCGCAGATGCTTCAGATGATGTGCTCCCAGTGCCGACAGAATTAATGGCAGAAACCTTGTATGTGTAAACAGTTCCAGTTACAAGTCCTGTGTGAGAGTATGTAGTTGAGGTACTAGCAGTGTTTGATACAAGAACCGAATAAGAGCCAGAGCCAGATTTAGATTCAATTTTGTATCCAGTTATTACGGCACCACCGTTGTTTGAGGGGGCAGTCCATGACAGGTTGACCTGAGTGGGGGAAACAGGTACTGCCGCAAGGCCTGTAGGCGCACCTGGAACTGTCAATGCAGATGATGACTGTGGTTGTGCCACTGCCTCCGTAGACGGTTGCGTACTGGTTCCAAACGAGGTAATCGTGAATACTCGGTAAATGTAAACTTGGCCAGTAGTTAGGCCGGTGTGAGAATAAGTTGTTGATGCGCTTCCAGTGTTTGATATCAAAGTGGTGTAAGAGCTTGAACCAACTCGGTATTCTATTCTATATCCAGTGATTTGGTATCCCCCGTTGTTTGAGGGGGCAGTCCATGACAGGTTGACTTGTGTTGGCGATGCTGGAACGGCTGTAAGACCAGCAGGTGCACCGGGATTAGAACCGGTGGATGTGGATGTTGGAATTGCAGATGCTTCAGATGAAGATGCACTTGTTCCAATTGAGTTGATTGCATACACATGGTACGTGTAAGTTTGATCAGTTGTTAGTTCTGTGTGTGAATATGTAGTTGATGTACTAGCAGTGTTTGCAACCAAAATTGAGTAAGAGCCAGAGCCAACTCGGTATTCTATTTTGTATCCAGTGATACTTGACTGGCCGTCATTTGGAGCAGACCAAAAAAGATTGATCTGTGTTGGCGATACGGCAGTCACTGTCAGTCCAGATGGTGCGTCGGGAACAGTTGCTGCGTTTGCTCCGGTAGGAAAAGATACCAAAATGAGAACTGAGGATAGTAATAATACAGTTAGATGATTCACGTCTAACTTGATTTGCCAAGACTGGCTGATAAACACTTAGAACAAATTGTTAGTGAATTAGGTAAAATCGGTTTGGTTAGTTGGACACCCTTTGTTTTCTGAGATTTTTCACGACTCCACAGTATGGTTTTATGGACATGAGACATACAGCAAGTCATGGAAAGGATGCGAATCGAGTCAAGTGATCTAAAATCAGTAGGATATGACGAGTCAACGCAGACGCTGGAGATAGAGTTCCGCCAGGGAGGAGTATACCAGTACTTTGGAGTACCAAAAAAGATCCATGACGGCTTGATGCAGTATGCGTTATCCCATGATCAATACCACAACAGATTCATCAAAAACCGCTACAGACACAAGAAGATTCGCTGACTCAAAACATTTCACGGGATACTTCACCAGCCGTTCAGATTAATTTGGAGTATTTTTCTAAAACCGCAGCCTCACCAAAACTTTGTATTTCGTTTGTCAGATCATCTAGAATCTGGAGGCCGTGCAGAATTGGCTCCTTTGCCAGGCTTTTGTTTTCAAGCTTGTGCTTTAGAACCAGTCTTTCGTTGTTTACAAAGCTCAAAAGCCCGATGCTTCCTTGCATGTTCAGTCCGACATAGAACTGTACGTATTCAGATATGGTCTTTATCCCCATGGTGTGAATTAGACTTTTCCAGTATTTGATTCATCTTTTCAAATGCTATTTTGGAACGCTAGTGAGGTATTCTCTGCAAGTTAGGATTTGTATTTGAAAAACTCACCGAGATGGAATTTGGATTGTCGGCACGTATGAAAAACTCATTTGTCCTACAGGCTTTGGGCATAATCAGTCCGGAGATTTTTAGAGTTATGGATTCTTTGTCTGACTTTAATGTTAATTCAGGGGAATACAGCTTGTCTTTTCCCGCACATGTTTCAATCGCCACTACATACAAAACTTGAAGGAATCTGGACTGGATTATCTTGGTTATCTTTACGGATTTGTCTTCAAGTGGCGTTTGGATTTCTTTGATATATTTTAGGTTGGGCTTGACAGAATTTGGTTTTGCGTCTGCCATTGAACTTGAAAATAACGACATTACCACAATGAATACAAGCAATACTGCCGTCTTGTACAATGGTGATAATTACACGATTATTGATTTAAGAATTCTTTAGAAAACCACAGTTAGAAAAATTGCTTTTTACAGTATTTGCTCGTCGTTTCCAAAGCGCAAACATGGCAAAGTTCAACAGATTCAGAATCATATTGAGAACTGGTTTATTTTTTCCAGTGCGGTTTTGATATTGGAATAGTCAGATATCACATGATCGTTCCCAGATAGCAAGTCAGAATAGAATTTTTCGTTTTGTGCTCTTTTGATGTCAGATTCGTAGCAGGTTAGCGCTTTTTCATACAGAAGGACATCTGCCTGTAGTTCAGATAGGGTCTCTGGGTGCTCTAGTGCGTGTTTTATTTTTGATATTGCAGGATCGATTTGCGGTCCCGTCTTGCTTGCCTCCGAGATCACTATTGTAGCAAACATTGGCGCATCTTTTAGTTCCGGGGATTTTCCGATCGACTTTAGTCTTTTTCTGTAATGGCTCAAGGCCCGCAAAATGATTTCATATCCGCCCTCTTCTTTTAGATATATTCTGCCTAGCCAAACTTGAGACATGTTCATTTTGTGTTTAATCAGTTATTATTTGTAAACTTGAAGGATAGATCATTGCAATATCAGTCAGATACTTGTTAAGTCAAAGATACGCACGAGATCACTGCATTTATGGCGATTGTTCCGGAATTAGTTATTGTCCCATCACATAGATTGAACATGTTGCCGCTGTTAGTAATTGTATCATGATTGGTAATCAGATCTGAATTCCAGATATCACCGACGTTCATGACCAGACCGCTGTTGATAAATGCATTAGACGTAACTATGGTGCCACTATTTAGCAGATTCAGCGTATTGATCAGTGTACCATTGTTGACCAGTATGCCAGTGCCGTTTATGACCACATTCCCAGACGAAGTAATGACTCCATTATTAGTTATGCTTCCCATAATTGACATGACACCTGTTGGACCGTTAGTTATTGTACCAGTCGAATTAATTTTGCCAATGTTTTTGAATTGGCCACTGTTTGTTATTGTGCCTCCGCCGTTAGTAATAGTTCCGTAATTACTAAGATTGCCAGAAGTAGTTATGACTCCACCACTTGTGATATTAATTTGCCCATTATTGTTGATAATACCACTATTAGTTATTGCTCCAACGTTCAGAACAACACCTGCTGAAATGGTTAATTCGTCAACAGAATCAATTACAAGAGTTGCAACAGTGCATGTGCTAGTGAGTAAAGTCCAGATTCCATTTACCAGTGCAGATTCACATGTTGTTTTACCATCTATAGTTAGTGCCACTGCATCTTGTGTAGTAAAACCTAAAACATAGGTCATAGCAATCAATACAGGAAGCAATAGGATTTGTTTTACGCTTAGCAATGTAATGTATTATCGTTAAAAGCTATTAAGACGCGCTTACACTGGTGTCAGTTTTATGGACAGATTTATCAGTATTATTGACTAATCTAAGATTTTGAAATCATTGAAGCGAATACTTTGCCACTTCTAGTCAAAGCAACATTAATCTTGGAAGATTCAATCTTAGATTCAACAAGGCCTTTTTTCTCCAACCAAACAATATGCTTTGCAAGTCGGGCATAATTTAGATTGGCATCAAGTGATAACTGAGTCTTTCCTCCAGAGCCATTATCTGTCATGGTTTGCATGATACGCGACAGGGTTTTCATGCTCGGCTCAAAGTCAGGCTCTAATCTTATGCTTTCAATACCAATCTGTGTCATAACTTACTACTTTCCTAACTGTATGTACGGGACAATTGTATTTAAGGCATGATGGCAATTATCACAATAACAAAAAAATACCTTCAAATCCATACCAATCCTTATATAACATCCTCAAATGGTGTTAGCCTGCCAAGAAAAGAATACAAAACCATTAGCGTAAAAGTGAAAACTTTTGCGAGATTTGTAAAAGATGCAAGAGATGCACGTAAAGAGGACACTACGATGAACAACACCAAATTCCTTGATCACCTTCTTGATATCAAGTGCGGACTTGGATAGACCGTTTTTTAGGATTATCTGGCTTTGAAGATCAGTAAAAGTCTTCTAAAGAACATCAAATTCAATCATCACAAACTAACCAATGTGACCTTAGAAGACTACCAAAAGGTTGGATAAACATTAAAAATAATCTGTCAAAATTCTAAACTTGATTACCCCTCTACAACGTATTTTGCTGCAAGTTCAACACGATCTGTTCCTGATGCTCCCACATGACATCCACATTTACAAATGGGTTCTACCAGTCCATTGTGAACTAGTCTGCATTTAGTACAACCAGAGCCAGCGGCCAATAATGTATATGTTCAACACTAGTTTTTAGGGATTTCTAAATGATGAAATCTATTTACCAAATAGAGGAATCACCATAATCACACAGTTTGGTTTTATGAGTCAAGTTACAGAATTGCCATAATAATGACGGAGTTCAATTGGTCAGACTCCAGACACAGCATTATTAAAAAAAGAGGAGAGTTTAGTTTTTGCCGGATTTCTTTTTACCGTCTTTGTGGTCTTTGTCTTTGTGGTCTTTATCGTGTCCGTCGTCATCATGTTCGTCATCATCATGTCCGCCGTTACCGTTACCATGTCCGCCGTTACCATGTCCGCCAGTACAATCGTCATCATCATCATGTCCGCCGTTACCATTACCGTTACCATTACCATTGCCAGTATCTACTACTGCGATGTTGTTGGTGTCCAATGTAACTGCGCCATTTATTGCGAGCAGTCTACCGTCTACCGTCGCACCAGCAGTTGCTGTGATTGATGTGTAAGCAATTACGGTTCCTTCAAGAACAGAGTTAGTTCCAAGAGTTGCAGAACTACCTACCGCCCAAAAGACGTTGTTTGCTGTGGCACCGTTGGTTAGAACGACTTGACTATTGCTTGCTGCAGTAACAAGTGTACTTCCTATTTTGAAGATGTAAACTCCAGCACCGTCAAGAGTAAGCGTTCCAGTTATAGCTGCGGATGAAGGAAAGCAATAGACTCCAGGTGTGAGTGTTTGTCCACCTATGTCTGCAACAGCTGGTTCAATTGTTGTGCATGTAGCACCTACTAGAGAACCATATGCAGTAGCAGCATCAGCATGAGCCTGATTTGCGATTGGGTCACCTACGTGTATTGTTCCAGATACAGTTCCCAGTCCTGTCGTTGTGCACCCAACAATTCCAGTGCATGCGACACCTGGTGAACTGACACCAAGATCACCTATGATGATAGTAGCACCAGTATTAGTTACCGTTGTGCCACCCAAGACCGCGAAATTGCTAGCTGTTCCAAGCGTTGGTGCTGCAAAAGCATTATTTTGTATCATGCCTAAAGCTGAAACTATCAGCACAGACATTACAAAGAAGTTTTTGATGTTATTTTTTGTCATTGCCAGTTTTTTGTTGGTAAATCTATTAAGCCGCGCTTACATTGGCGTAAGTTTCATGGACAATTTTATCAGTAATATTGACTGATCTGTCAGCCAATATTTGAAAGGAACAATCTAAACGCCGATATGAAAAGTAGTCATAGAAATTTTAATGGTGGTATGATAAGATTTTGCTATATTAAGATGAATCTATGCCTATTTTGTTGAATTATCTTAATAATTTTTTATTTGAGGGTAAATCCACACTTGTTACAAAATGCAGATTCTTTTATGTTGTCATTGCCACACTTTGAACACAAACCATGAAGTTCATTATTGCTAAAACCGGAATTACTCTGAATAAATAGTCGTCGGATGTACATAAGCAAAAGGCAGGTAAATAACGCAAAAGTGATTACATTGAATGCAA
>DATBQZ010000133.1:0-5994 GCA_036560565.1 Candidatus Nitrosotenuis sp. | reverse complement strand
GCTACCTTGATTCCGACAGATGTACTTCCAGTAAACGTAACAGCACTTACATCAGAATCAATAAGAGACTCGACAATGCTAGAATCGCCAACTAGTGTTTGAAATATACCATCTTGAAAGCCCGCCTTTTGAAACATGTTTGCTATTTCAATTCCGCACTGCATTGTCGCACTTGCAGGTTTGAGAACGACGGTGTTTCCGGCCATAAGTGATGGAGCTGCAAATCGCAATGCCTGCCAGTATGGAAAGTTCCACGGCATCACACTTGCAATTACCCCAAGTGGTTCAAAAGAGATTACACTTTTTCGCGCATCGGTGTTTATTGCCTCATCGTGCAAAAAAATGTCGCTGTTATCGGCATAGAATTCCATGGCCCATGCACATTTTTCAACCTCGGACAGAGATTCCTTGATTGGCTTGCCCATCTCTTTTGTTGCCAATTGCGCAAGTTCGGTTTTATTTTTTCTCATCTCCTGAGCAAGAATATGAATAAAATGGGTTCGTTTTTTGATGTCCTTTTTCCAATCTGCAAATGCCGTTTTTGATTTTTTTACAGTTTCAAATATTTTTTCCTTATTAACAATATCATATTCTGCGATAAGCTCCTCAGTGGTTGGATTTATTGTACTAAATGTCACTTGTTAGTATTATGGCATATTGTAGTATTAATGTTCCAATGATCACCAAGTTTGAGGCAGACGGCAGATCTACACTTTAAATGCATTTCAGTGGTAAACAATAAAGTTGAAAAAATCGGCAGCCGAGGAAGCACAAGACTTTGAAACAGTACTTGTGCTACAGGGAGGAGGGTCACTTGGAGCGTATGAGTGTGGAGTATACAAGACGTTACAAAAACACAAAATAAAGTTCGACGTTGTTGCAGGTACATCAATTGGCGGAATTAACGCTGCAATCATCACTGCGAGCAAAGAAGATAATCCTGCAAAAAACCTAGAAGAGTTTTGGCTCACATTAGCAGAAAGGACAACCCCCTCGTTTTTGCCAGAAGAGACAAGGGCGTTTTTCTCGTCAATGCAATCTTCAATGTATGGAAACCCAAAGGCTTTTGCGCCAGTATGGTTTGCGCCAACTTTTTTGAATATCTTTAACCTTCCACATCTTTATGATATCACACCGCTCAAAAATACACTAAACGAATATACTGATTTTGAAAAACTCAAGGATCCTAAAAATCCAAGACTGATTGTGACTAGCACCGACATTCAGAGTGGAAAAGCATGCATATTTGATAGCAGACGAAACAATATCGACGCAGAGCACGTAATTGCAAGCGCAGGTTATCCGTTCTATGGCATCTCATGGACGCAGATAGGCGACAGATATCTGTGGGACGGCACGCTCCTGAACAACACGCCATTAACTGAAGTCATCGACGCATCCCCAAGACAAGATAAAAAAGTCTACATTGTTAATCTATTTCCGCAAAAGCAAGACGAGATTCCAAAAAACATGATAGAGTCGTGGCACAGAGCAAGAGACATCATGCATACGGATAAAACAGATCACACAATTAGAATGTCAAGAGTCATTTCAAGACAGATCACGTTGATAAAAGAAATGCACGACATCATAGAACCGTTAAGTTTGGACAAGAAGAGTGAGGAAAAATTCTCATTACTCAAACTAGAATACCACAGACTTGCCTGCGAGCGAGGCGCCATAATCAGGCAGATAATACGCATAGAGCGAAAAGAAGACGTTCATTTTCTTTTTGAGGATGCAGATTTTTCGATTGCCACCATAAAGCAGCTAATAAAAAATGGAGAAGAGGACGCCGAGAAGGCACTTGTTGCTAAAGACAAACAACCCATGAAATAATCACCAATCTTAAAAAAAGACACCACGTATCGAGAAAACTTGAGATTTAGACAGGTACGAGTCACAAAAATAGGTTGAGAAATACACTGGTTATTATTAGCAGACAGGCTTATTGGAGATGTCTGACATAGTATGGTTGTACAAACTTTGAACAAAGAAGGACAATGTAGACGTTGTAATAAAGGAATGATGATGACAGATGACATTACTGGTGAAAGATTTTGCAATAGTTGTGGTTTTGTAATTGTTGAACGCATTGATGACTCTGGTCCTGAACGTCATTTGTTTTCAAAAGATGAACGGGATGACAAGACAAGGACGGGTGCGCCAACATCGCTTGCGATGCACGATATGGGACTTGCTACGATAATCGGCCACACAAACAGGGACGCTACTGGAAAGCCACTTTCTTCATCTATGAAAATGAGCATGAATAGACTCAGAACATGGGACAGTAGAAGCCAAGCTCATGTACAAGCAGACAAGAACTTTAGACATGCATTTACACAACTAGACAAACTAAGGGACAAACTTGCATTATCTGACGCAGTGGTTGAAAAGACCGCTTACATTTAT
Source organism: Candidatus Nitrosotenuis sp. (assembly GCA_036560565.1). Taxonomy (GTDB): domain Archaea; phylum Thermoproteota; class Nitrososphaeria; order Nitrososphaerales; family Nitrosopumilaceae; genus Nitrosotenuis. The sequence continues at coordinate 3,579 of DATBQZ010000133.1, read as the reverse complement.
CGAAAAGCACTTGCAAAAGGCTTGGTGAGAGGCAGATCCATTGAAGGACTCTTGGCAGCAGCAGTATATGCAGCATGCAGGGATGTCGAGACGCCGAGAACCCTAAACGACGTTTCTGAGGCAATCAACGTAAAGAGAAAAGACGTTTCAAGAAACTACAGATTGTTAGTGCATGAACTTGAACTGAAAATGCCAGTCGTAGATCCAATCAGCTGCATGTCCAAAATAGCAAGCAAGGTAGGGCTGAACGAAAAAACAAAGCGAAGGGCACTTACCATCCTAGAGGATGCAAGCGCCATGCAGATTACTGCTGGAAAGGATCCAATGGGACTTGCGGCGGCAGCACTTTACATTTCGTGTATAAAATGCAAGGAAAATGTTTCGCAAAAAGAGATTGCACTTGCAGCGGGGGTAACCGAGGTTACGATCCGAAACAGGTACAAGGGATTAAGAGAGTCGTTAAAATTATAATTCAGCAAATATTGAAAAGACGACAAATTTTTCAGTGATTTGATAACAAGGTATAAGGCTTAGATCAGGCGCAATAATACATAACCCAAAATTCTACTTTGCTTAAAGTTTTAGAAGCATATTCACGTGATGTCGGCAAAGGAATAGCGCGTCTTGATTACGATTCTGCGGATTCAGTCGCTGCGGCAACAGGCGATGTTCTTGAAATCAAAGGAAAGAAAAGAACAGTTGCAAAGTGCCTCCCGCTTTATCCATCAGACGAAGGGAAGGGCATCATACGCATTGACGGCGTTACAAGAAACAATTTGGGAATTGCAATTGGCGATAAAGTCGAGGTCAGAAAGATAAGGGCAGTTCCTGCTGAAAAAATTGTAGTAGCTCCACTTGAAGTGATTCCTTCAATTGATGAGAGATATCTTACAGAGTCGCTAGAAAATACGCCTCTCATAGTTGGGGATTATGTTATGGTGCGATATTTTGGCGGTAGGTTAACTTTTCAGGTAATAGATGTCTCGCCAACTGCAGACGCGGTGATTGTAACTCAAAAGACCACATTTGTCATTGGGGAGAAAAGCGAATCCCTGCAAGGAATCCCACACATATCATATGAGGACATTGGCGGCCTGACAGATGAGATACGAAAGGTTAGAGAAATGGTCGAGCTTCCAATGAGGCATCCGGAAATTTTTGAAAAACTTGGAGTTGAGGCACCAAAAGGGGTTTTGCTTTATGGGGTACCAGGCACAGGCAAGACGCTTTTGGCAAAGGCAGTAGCAAATGAAAGTAACGCTCATTTCATCAGCATCTCAGGCCCTGAGATAATTGGCAAGTTTTATGGCGAGAGCGAGGCAAGACTTCGAGAAATTTTCAAAGAGGCACGAGAAAAATCCCCGACTATCATTTTCATTGATGAGATTGACTCCATAGCTCCAAAGCGTGATGAAGTCACAGGAGAAGTAGAGAGAAGAGTAGTCTCTCAAATGCTTTCGCTCATGGACGGTCTTGAAGCAAGGGGCAAGGTAATTGTCATTGCAGCAACGAACAGACCAAACTCGCTGGATCCAGCACTCAGAAGACCTGGAAGATTTGACAGGGAAATTGAGATCAAGGTACCGCAGAAAAAAGGAAGGCATGAGATACTTTTGATACACACACGAAACATGCCACTAGCAGACGATGTTAATTTGGATAAACTTGCATCAATTAGTCACGGATATGTCGGGGCTGATTTGGAGTATCTCTGTAAAGAAGCGGCAATGAAATGCCTGAGAAGGTTATTGCCCGAAATCAATTTGGCAGATGAGAAAATTTCATCCGAAGTTTTGGATAAATTAATAGTAAATGCTGATGACTACAACAATGCATTTCGTGAAATCATACCAGCTGGTATGCGCGAAGTTTACATAGAAAATCCAGACGTTTCTTGGAACGACATTGGCGGCCTGACAGCAGTAAAGCAGGAATTACAGGAAGCAGTAGAATGGCCAATGAAATACCCGGCATTCTATAGAAATCTAGGTTATAGAATACCTCGCGGAATTTTACTTCATGGTGCAAGCGGCACCGGAAAAACGCTTTTGGCAAAAGCAGTGGCAACTGAGAGCGAAGCCAATTTCATTTCAATTAGAGGTCCAGAGCTGTTATCAAAGTGGCTTGGAGAGTCAGAAAGAGGGATAAGAGAAATTTTCCGAAGAGCGAGACAGTCATCACCATGTGTGGTGTTTTTTGATGAAATCGACTCCATTGCATCCATTAGAGGCATGAGTGGAGACACGTCAGTTACTGAGAGAGTTGTAAGTCAGCTCTTAACTGAGATGGATGGAATAGAAACCCTATACGGAGTAGTTGTGATTGCCGCAACAAACAGGGCGGACATGATCGATCCTGCACTTTTAAGACCGGGCAGATTTGACAAGACAATACTAGTGCCAATGCCAGACAGAGAAGGTAGAAAGAAAATCCTAGAGATAAGCACGAAGGAAATTCCGATAGATAAAGAAGCCAGTTTGGCTGGGAGTAAAAATCCAGATTACGTAGATTTAGAAAAAATCGCAGATGCGTCAGACGGGCTAAGCGGTGCAGACGTTGCAGCCATTGCAAATACTGCAGCATCAATTGTAATACACGAATTCCTAGGAAAATATCCGGATCCAAAAGAAGCCGAAAAACAGGTTAATGATGCTAAGGTAACAATGAAACACTTTGAGGAAGCGCTAAAAAAAGTAAAAATACAAAAAGACATCAAGATTGCAGAAAAAATAGCGGTCCAGTACTACATGTAAGTTTTGTAAAAACCAGACACCGCAAATCGTAATATGAAAAGTTCCTTACCATATGTTTGAAAGTCAGTCTTGCTTTTTTTCCAGTCTTTTTGTAAATTTCCAACCATATTTGATCACGTATGGCGAAATGAAAGTCGTGATAATAGTCATCGCTCCAACCATTGGCAATACAAAAGAGCTTGTTGCGCCCACATCGGCGCCTCCTTTTGCCGCAACAAGTGCAAGTTCACCTCCAGACGAAGACAGTCCTATTCCGGCTTTGAGCGAGGTTATTTTTCCAAGCCCTTGTGATCTAGCAGCTATCCACACAGTGAGGAATTTTGCGGCAAAAGACACCAGGATTAGAATAATCGCAGGGATGAGAAACAATGGGAGCATCTTAATGTCCATCAAAGCGCCAACTGAAATGAAGAATAACGCTGCAAACATATCCCTAATTGGAGTTGCTATGATTTTGGTAGCCATTCTCATTTTTGATTCTGCCACAAGGACTCCCGCAAAGAATGCACCTGTCGCAACAGAGATGTCGAGCTTGAACGCAATAAATGACAAACCAAAGGCAACTCCCAACACTGCAATAATTAACAATTCATCATGACCGGTTCTCCCAACAAGATCAACGCATCTTGGAATCACCTTAGAACCAATCACAATTGCGCCAACTATGAAAGATACCACAAGTCCTATAGAGACACTAATCTCCACCACTGACAAGTCTCCAGTAGATGCCACTGATTGCAAAACTGCGAGGAGTGAAATTATGATAATGTCTTCTATTACAGCTATGCCGACTATCAAGTATGTTGCTTCGTCCTTAATCATACCT
>DATBQZ010000132.1:0-2570 GCA_036560565.1 Candidatus Nitrosotenuis sp. | reverse complement strand
TCCGCCGCTTGGGCCAGCTACAGTATCTACATCAGAAGAGGCAGGATTGTTGTTTGTCAGATAAATGTCAATTGTGTCGTGTTTTACGTTGAGGTCTGAATCAACTAGTCTTACAGTAACTGGCTGGCCAAATCTGAATGTCTTTGCATTCAATGATACCGAGCCAGAGTGTGTGTCAATGTCCGACTTGGCAGATACTCCAATTGTCAGTCCTACTTTGGCAAGATCAGAGTATGCAATGTTGATTCCCCTTTCATCAACCATTCTTTGATTAACAAAGAATCTCACATTGTCACTTATTGTATTCAGTGATGAGATGGTACTTGAGTCAAACTGGTTTAGCTGGTTTGCCATAACGTATTCGAATGTACCTGTGAAGGTGCCGGTGTTCAGACTGTTTTCTTTAAGTTCAAATCTGTATATTGCATTGTTTACCGAGTTTTCACTTTCCTCGCCAAACGAAAACAAATCAAATACCATTGGCTGCTTGTCTGTTTCAGACGATACTGCACCTGATGGAGAGGAATTGTTTGATGCATCAAAATCAATTACAAGAAATGCTTGCCCGGATTTTGAGTGTATCAGAGTTGCCGCAGTATCATTTTGTATGAATCCTTGGGCACCTGTCAGCCTCCCAGCACTCAACAGAGTAACAGGGCTTGAATCTGACAATCCAAAAAATAACGATACCCTAGTATCGGAAAAATCACTTATCCCGAGCTGGTTTTGAATGGATCGCAAATCATAGTTAATCCAGTTTGTTCCAGAATTGTCCGAGTCGCTAGTATCAATTAGTAGTGTCTTTAGATCGTCCGCAGATACACCAAGGTTTATTGATATTTTTTCAAATGAAATTGCACCGGTAGACGTTGTATCCAGTACAAGTCTCTCAGAGTTCGTGTCTGGGACTGAGAATGGAATTGAAGTTCCTCCAGCAAAACTAGTTGAAGATGGGTAAAATATGACACTGGATGCATCGCCCAGAGTTGCAGGACTGCCAATTGTAAGGCTTGGAATTAATGCAGAGCTCCTAAAAATGTCAAGTTTGTCCCTTGATGACGGGTTTATGTTTTGGTCAGAATCCACCACGGTAAGCGGGATTCTTTGTCCTGGGAGGAGCTGAGATGTCCCTAAGGACATGGCTGCATTGTTTGTTCCAAAGGACATGCCTGCGTCGTTTGTTCCTGAAACTATAGAGTAAGACTTTGAATTATATTCGATTGTTGCAGATTGGCCCCTTGGCGCATTTGACAATATCTTGATGTTTGATTGGGAGTTGTCATCTGCACTTTCAAATATTCCGGTGTTTGGTTCTGTTTCGACAAAGGTCACTATTTCTGAATATGTGGTAGTGCCATCAGACGCGGTAGACTGCTGGAAGTTATTCTGTACAAGATCGGCTATCTGCCCAAGGTTCATTGCCAGTTCACCGTTGTTGCTAAAACCCAGACTTGAAAGCTTTGAAACAAGATTGACAAGTCCGGTTCCCCCGTTTGCAGAGTTTGTACCGGATGTGGTAAATGCGCCATAGAATACAGTTTGCGGATTGGTGTTAAATGTCCAAGAATCTCTTGCGGTTGGATCTTGGTTTAGCTGCATGTCATAAATTGTTGCAAACACGTGTGATCCCGGCGGATAGGTTTGCCTATCAAGGTTTAGTGAAATGTTTGTCATGTCATCATAAACCAGTGTGACTGATTGTGTTCCAACACTGTTGTATTGGATAACAACATTATTGCTAAATGAAAACAATTGTACTAGTGGCCAGGCGTTTGCGTCAAGACCGATTTGGCCAGACAATATGCCAGAGTTGGTGTTGATCGATTTTGGGTTGCGCACCACATTGTTGATGTTTGTTCCAGACGGAGTGCCAGTACAGGTTGCAAAGTCGGAATTTCCATTTGTTGCACCAGTGATTGATCGTGGAACTGCAATGCCGGCAGTTTCCGTAAATGCCGTTCCAAGCGATGTTGTGTCTCTGCTACAAAACACTCCAAAGTCAAATCCGACGCCAGAAACTCCACCATCTAAGGAAATCTGGTCAGCGGCTTTTGCCTTGTCTACATTTGCAAAGTATCCATACCATCGCCCATCGGTTGCCTGGACCATTCGAAGGTTGTTGCCATTTATCGTAACATCTGGTTCTCCTTTTCCTTCAGACGTATCAGAAATGTTGTTATCGCTGACTATCACCTCTACTACCATCGAGCCTGAAAAATGGTTCCCAAATACAGGATTTTCAGCAGAAACGATAAGATTCTGGTTAGATGCAGCGTTTGCAGACGCAAATAACGGAATAAGTAACAGTATACCAGATAGCAAGACCAATCTATTCAAAGTATTTTTCTTCCGTCTTCATAGAACATAACGCTATCGTAGGATTCGTACCTAGAGCAGAACATTACTAATATCAGCAATTGCAATTCTAATTGCCAGATGTTTGTTCAAAGGACTAGAACCCTAAAGTTATCGCTGTTTGCAATACTTTCTGCATTTGCAGTGGAACTTGTTTTCGGCATTTTTTCAAACAGCCTTGCACTGCTCACCGACAGCATTCATGCGTTACTTGA
>DATBQZ010000131.1:0-7358 GCA_036560565.1 Candidatus Nitrosotenuis sp. | reverse complement strand
AAAACTCCAGGAGTTGAGCGGATAAACTGGAGACATTTGAGGGACGGCTTGAGATCAATGTAATCTGGCAGCACTCCTGGTGCAAGCAATTTTCCCTGCATTAGTGGGACGCTTGTAAAAACACCAATCCCGTTGCTTTGTGCTGCTTCAAGAATCGAGACATCCGCCCCGTTTGATTGCTGATTTTTTAGCATTAGTGCCTCATCAAGATACAAGTTGTATGGCAGTTGGATGAATCTGAATCCATGATCTTCGCCGCCTATCTCCTTAGCAATTTGCAGTACCTCCAGAATGGAAAGATATTGTGGGTTTTCCTTTGGGACCCTAAAGCATTCCCATGTTGCCATTCCATAGTATCTGATTTTTCCTTCTTTTCGTTTTTGCTCATACAGGCGAATTACGTCTTTCAGATTTTTGATAAACTGTTCTTTTGAAATGTCTTGGATTTGCCCTTCAACGGAATTGTGCAGGTAAATCAAGTCAATGCATTCTAGTCCAAGGTTTTTGAGACTGCGGTTTAGCTGGTCCTCAAGGTATGGAACAGTCATGCAGTGATATCCGGATGAAATATCGTTTGGTTTTACTATTCCAGGCTTTGCATATTCTCTTTGCACGTATGCCCAAAAGTCTTCTTTGATGTCCCCATCGTTTGTCACATAGCCGTTTTTTGTGCTTATGAATACAGAGTCACGCGTGATTTTCCCATCTTGAATTAAATCAGATATTGCGATTCCAACTGCGCGCTCGGCCTTTTGCGCCCGGTAGTTTATGGCAGTGTCAATTACGTTGATTCCTGCAAGGACTGACTTTTTTATTGCGTCAATTACCAGAAGATCTGTCTGAGAGTCAGGAGTTCCAAGGTATGTGCCGATTCCGACGTTTGATAAAGTAAGACCTTGTGCAATTCTGTAATTGTCAGAAATTGGACCGTATTTTGCTGCAAACTTTTTTGTTCCATCAGGTGTCGCATACCCAGAAATCATGTGGTAAATCTAAGATTGTGCGATTTAATTGTTGTTTGTCATAATGCCAACCAGAAACCCGATTACGAAAAGTGCGCCAGTTATTCTGCTAAAAAGAAGAGTAGACTTCATTACGGAGACAAACTTGTCATCATCGTCAAAATCTCTGCGTAAATTTAGTCCAGATTTCATCATGAGTGGAATTGTTGCAAACGACATCAGGCAGAAAACAGGAAACAGGTGCAATGTGACGCCTGCAAGGATTATTCCGTAGCTGACAAATGGAAATGCCCAAAAAACACCGGATGCTCTTTTTTTACCAAGTATGATGACAAGTGTTTTTCTTCCCTTCTGCTTGTCTGCATCAAGGTCGGGAAATGACGTGATATACAAGACAAGGGAAGAAAGTGCACCGACAACTATTCCGCCAAGTATGCTTGATTGCGTGATTTGCTGTGTCTGTATGAAATAGGTGCCAAGCACTATCATGGTGCCCTTTATTCCAACAAATATTTCGCCAAGGCCAGAATCAACTATTTTTGTAGAATAAAAGTAGATTGACAAAATTGCAAATCCAAGTATTACTGCGATAATCCAGCCATAGATTACGATAAAGTATAGTCCAGCAAGCGAGCCTAGGATCAAAAACGCAATACCGGCCCTATACACGTGAGACGGTTTTAGTAATCCTTCTGGCAGGACGCCTGTTCCGCCACTAAATTTGGTTCGTTTTGTTATGGTGTCAATTCCGCGTTTGTAGTCCCAAAAGTCATTTAGAAGATCAACACTTGCATGCAAAGAAATCACACCGGCCATGGTGACAACAGAATGTATTACATCCAGTCTCCCAGTGTGCCAGTACGACATGGCAAGTCCAAGTGACACTGCGATTACGGACGCCAAAAGGAATTTGATTCTGATTACGCGCAGCCAGACAGATATGTTCATATCAAATTATTACAGGTGCCTATACTAAAGATTCGTCACTAACGTCAAGCGGCTTTCGTCCCATAAAGCCGACATCTTTTTCGTGCCAGAATTTTATCTCTTTTTCACCCTCCTTCCAGCAGAGCCAAACCTCCTCATCAAATCTCTTTGATGGAAAGTCAAGCAGTCCCTCCTCGACGCTCTTTAAAACGACGCCCGTGTTTTCCAAGTCTTCGATTGCCTCGTAAAATCGCGTGATGGCTGAATTGAGATTCTGCTTTAGTGCCACGTAGCTTGCAAAGTTAAATGACGAAGACATTTGCGCGTTCATTTCTGCCTCAAGCTTGATGATTTCTTGTTTTTTCTTTTGAAGGTTTTTGAATTTTTCAATCACTTGTGGCAGTATTGCATTAGCAGTTGCTATAGTAAAATATGAGAACATGATTTGACTGTGAATCAATGCCATTAAAAGCATTTTTGTCATTACAAATGCAAATTTTATTACCTGTCAGATTTAATGAAAAACATGAGCGAAGAGGAACTAATCGAGCAATTAATCACACAGACACTTGACGGTGCCCTGCAGACAATTCCAGTCTACATGGCAGAAATAGAGCAAAACAAATCAGAATTACAAGTAGAGAATACAAAAGAGTTTGCATATGGGGTGATAATGGGAATGGCACTTGGAATGGCAGGCGCTGCAATTGCAGCCATAAGAAATGGGATGCCCTCAGAAGAGGATCAGATCAAGGTTCGCGACATGGTTTATTCCAAAATTCCGCAAATAAGAGAAAGGATCTTTAGTTGATACAGTTTACAGAAAAAGAAAAAAACTTTCTGGCATCAATTGAGGAAGCTAGATTCGCTACTGCAAATAAATCAATGCCGCACGTAAAACCAGTATCATTTATTTTCCAAGATGATTCATTTTTTGTTGCAACGGATTACACAACAATAACGTACAAAAACATCAAGGCAAATCCCAATGCGGCCATCACAGTCGACGTTTACAATCCAGGCAAGCACAAGGCAGTACTGGCACAGGGAGAGGTAAAGATAATTGAAGACGGTCCAGAATTTAAAAAAATCTATGCCAAATTTTTTGAAAAATTTGCGTGGGTCAGAAAAGACCCGTGGAATGAGAAGGAGGCACCGTTTCTCAAACTAATCCCAAAGCACAAGACATCGTGGGGCCTAGCATAAGATTTTTCAAACGGATGGTTTTGGAGAAATCATGGCAGACAAGATAAAGTGTTCCCATATTCTGGTGGAAAAACAAGGCCAAGCGCTTGCAATTTTGGAGAGACTAAAGAAAGGAGAAAAATTTGCAGATATCGCAAAGGAACTATCGCTTGACTCCGGAAGTGGCAAAAGGGGCGGAGAACTTGGATATTTTGGGCGAGGAAAGATGGTAAAGCCGTTTGAGGCGGCAGCATTCAAGCTTGCAGTCGGCGAAATCTCAGAGCCGATAAAGACAGAGTACGGGTATCACATAATCAAAAGATACTCATAATATCAAAAATATGCATCAAGTGCAGATTTTGGCACATCATTTTGTTTTTGCAAATCCTTTGTAAGTTTGTCACCCATGCCTTGCGCCGCCTTGATTTTTCGCTGCCCCACCCAGTAATAGGCCTCATCTATTGTGTCCTTGGCTATCAAGACAAATAATTTTCCAACAGACTTGCGTCCGGTTCTCCCCTTTCTCTGTACAAATCGAATCGAGCTTGGGACATTATCAAAAAATATGACATTGTTTACTTCAGATATGTCTAGTCCTTCTTCGCCGACACGAGTTGCAATTAATACTTGGTATGTTCCATCCCGGAATTTTTGCACAGTTTCGATTTGCTCTTTTTGCTTTAGGCCAGTCTCCCCAGCCTTTCCGATAAGAAATCCAGCAGCTATTCCCATCTCGACTAGCTTTTGGTGAATTATATCGACAGAGTCTCGATAGCTTGTAAATACAATTGCTTTTCCCTGGATTATTTTGATTAGTTCTGCAAGCTTTACTATTTTGCTGTGCTCGATTCCCTTCTCTTTAGCATCCTTTGCGTATGCAAGTGCTTTCAAAAAGTTCGAGTCGTTTTCAAAAAGATCTTTTATTCCAGCGCCCTTTTTCTCCTTGGTCCTATCGCAGAACCTAAGAAACGATGTTATTCCATGTGATTCCAAAATGTTTAGCGCATAATGCAGTCTGATTGCAGTAAAGAGGGGTTTTGCAGCCCTCCTGTTTTGACGCAAGACAAAATCACGTGATCGTAAAAGCTGTGATAATGACACGTTTCCAGACAGTCTCAGACCGCACCGTTGAAGTTCGTTGTGTTGTACCGCAAGTGCCTTTCTCAGATAAAACTGGACTTCTTTCATTTCATGCGGCAGTTCGACTTTAATCCACTCGGTGTCGGTCTTTTGGATGTACGGCATTACGTCTGGGCTTGATTCGTTTCGTTCTGCAACACTTGCTACCCGGAGCGTGGTGATGATTTCAGTTGCCTTTTCCTTTTCGCTAGGGAGTGTGGCAGTCATTCCCATTATTCTTGCGCCTGAACTTGCAAATCGGTGAGCAATTGAGGAATACGCGTAATCGCCAACGGTTCTGTGTGCCTCGTCAAAGATTACCAAAACAAACTGGTCTGTAGAGACAATTCCGCGGTCTAGATCATTTTTTGTTATTTCAGGTGTTGCGCATATCACACTGTTTGCCCACAGTTTTTTTCTTTTTGTAACGGTGTCCTCTCCAGTTAGTAGTGCAATGTCTTCTATGGTGAGATTGTTTTTTAAAAATTCATAGTGCTGGTTTGCCAAGACTCGCGTTGGCGCCATGAACAAGATTCCGCCGGTTCCCTTGGACAGATATTCCGCTATAACCTGCAATGCGACAGTTGTCTTGCCAAGACCGGTTGGCAAAACAACGAGACAGTTTTCTGATGCTGCCTGTTTTGCAAGTGAGGTTTGGTATTCGCGTGCTTCAACGATATTAGGCTTGATGTATCTATGTTGAATGTAATCAGACAATTGCTGTTTTAGTAATATCTGATCTGTTAATTTGATACTTTCGAGTAGCGAATAGTAGCTTGTTGCTTAATTCTTGATTAAGTGATGCGATAATAGATCCCACCAAGCACAGATCCCTCTAAATAGGAAATAATTACTGATCCCATTATGAGCAAGAACTTTGAGCGCCCAAGCTGGGACGAATATTTCATGCTTCAGGCAGAGCTTGCCAAGCTTCGCTCAAACTGCATGACACGGCAGGTTGGAGCAGTCATTGTAAGAAATAACAGGCAGATTGCCACAGGGTACAACGGAACACCACCAGGTGTAAAAAACTGCTTTGAGGGAGGATGTAAAAGATGCACCCTTCGAATGGAGGGAAAAATAGAATCTGGTGCGTCACTTGACAGATGTCTTTGTAATCACGCAGAGGCAAATGCAATCATGCACTGCGCCATAATGGGAATAGAAGCAGGCTCAAAGGGCGCCATACTGTACACAACGTTTGTCCCATGCCTAGAATGCACCAAAATGGCAATAACAATTGGAATTAAGAAAATAATTTGCCTTGACACGTATCCTGAAACAGATTACGACCTAATCAAAGAGGCTGGAATCGAGGTTGTAACGCTAGACAAAAACGCGATAAAGCGATGGGCTGGCGTACTTTTGGACAAATAAGTCAAAATGTCATCTCAAGAATCTCAAGTGACATCATTTCCGCCATCACTTCTTGTTTCTGCAACATATGATAGTCAAAAAAAAGTAGCCGTTCTAAAATTTTACAATCCTGAATCTCAAAAAATAATTTTATGGGCAGATGAAACAGGTCACAAGCCATACTGTTATTCAAAACTAGATCCAGAAGAGTTGGGATTTATCTCATCAAGAAAGGATGTACTGAAAGTTGATCAGATAAAGCGCAAGGATTTGTTGCGCGACCAAGAAGTTTTGGTCTCAAAAATCATAGTGGATGATCCTCTTGCAATTGGAGGAACACAGACAGACAAGAGCATCAGAAATATTATTGAAACTTGGGAATCAGACATCAAGTATTATGAGAATTATTTGTACGACCGGGAACTGATTGTAGGACGATTTTACAAGGCAGAGAGCGGAAAAATAATTCCACATAACTTTGAGCTTGCAGACGATGTAAACTTGGCCCTAAAGAGCTTGCTGCTTGACGCAAGCACCACAAAGGGAATTGTAAATTCAAAGGAATTTCAAGAATATGTGACGCAGTGGGCAGAGCTTCTAAATCAGCCAGTCCCAAAAATAAAACGGGTAAGCTTTGATATTGAAGTTGAATCTGAAATAGGAAGAATTCCAGACCCAAAGATTGCAGAAAAAAGAGTAACAGCAGTTGGGTTTGAGGATTCAGACGGCCTAAAGCAGGTCTTTGTCCTGAGGAAAAACGGCTCGATTGACGGGAAAAGTGAGATTCCAAGCGACGTAAAGGTCGTATTTTATGCGGAAAACGAGGAGAAAAAGATGATAGAAGACTCGTTCAAATTTATCGCAGAGTATCCTTTTGTGATAACATACAACGGCGACGATTTTGACATGCCGTATTTGTATAACCGCGCAGAAAGGCTCGGAATAAAAAATTCTGAAAACCCATTCTACATGATGCGTGATTCTGCCACGCTAAAGCAGGGAGTGCACATTGACTTGTATCGTACCATGTCAAACAGATCATTTCAGATTTACGCGTTTAGTCACAAGTACACTGACTTTTCATTGAATACTGTTTCGCTTGCTTTGTTAGGCGAGTCAAAAATTGATTATGGGGTAGAACTAGACAAGCTGGAAAACTACCAACTTGCGCATTATTGCTATAACGATGCACGACTCACGTACAAGCTTACAAGCTTTAACAATGATTTGTTGATGAACCTGCTAGTAGTAATATCAAGAATCGCAAGAATGCCAATTGACGATATCGCGAGGATGGGGGTATCCCAGTGGATAAGGAGCCTCCTATACTACGAGCACAGGCACAGAAACGCACTCATCCCAAGAAGAGAGGAAATTGATGCAAAATCACAAGGAGTCTTAAACGATGCGGTGATCAAAGACAAAAAGTATCGTGGTGGACTGGTAGTTGACCCAACAGAAGGAATCCACTTTAACGTCACAGTGATGGACTTTGCAAGCCTGTATCCAAGCATCATAAAGGTAAGAAATCTTTCATATGAAACGGTTAGATGCCCACATGAGGAATGCAAGAAAAACACCATTCCAGATACAAACCACTGGGTCTGCACCAAATACAATGGGATAACATCACTACTGATTGGCTCGCTAAGAGACCTTAGGGTAAACTACTACAAGATCTTGTCAAAAAAGGCAAAGACTGAGGAACAAAGGCAGCTATACACAGTAGTCAGCCAAGCGCTCAAGGTCATTTTGAATGCAAGTTATGGGGTAATGGGTGCGGAGATTTTCCCGCTCTACTTTCTTCCT
>DATBQZ010000130.1:0-2579 GCA_036560565.1 Candidatus Nitrosotenuis sp. | reverse complement strand
CAAATAGCACAATTTGTTGTGTTGGATGCTTTGCTCATAATACTTTACACATTCTTCAGAATTTTTTTCATTATAGATTCCTCCAAGAAGACATAATGCAGTAGAATTGGTCTTATCAAGAGATATAGCGTCTGTAAGTGTCTTAATTGCGTCATCATGCCTGTTTTGCAGGTTGAGTTTTTCTGAAACAAAACATAATCTATTAGATTTTTCTCTTGTTTTGTTTTCCACCTTTATTGACGATATTATATCAGTTGGAGCCATCAATATCATCAATCTTCCATCTTCTTCCCAAAGCTTGTCAAATTGTTGCTCAGGTATGACCCCAATTTGATCCGGCTGCGGCATATAGTGAATGATTGATTTTTCCTTTTGATCATAACCAGAAATAACTGAGGCGTGCTGTACTGTCTCATAGAGTCCGGGCAGGATTACAATTGGCGGGATTCCCATGTCTATGATTTTTTTTAGCTCTGAAAGTGAGGAGTGAAGAATCAGACTCCCAAGTCCGTGTCGTTCTGCAATTTCTATCCCCTCAATTAGGATACTCCCACGCATGTTTGGATATTTTTTTGCAATTTCTTTTGCCTCTGAAAACGGCAAACTAACATCCCAGTATTTTGAAACTGCGCTGACAGCCAGAGGCAAGCATATGTTTTCCTCATCAACAATTGGAAGTAAAAGCTCATGCTCGTTCATAGTTTAAGAGAATCGTTTTTGCTATTAAAACCAATCACAGCAAAAGAAAATTTTCAATTAGGCCAAGTCCGTCTTGAGTCATTTCTGGATGAAATTGGGTTCCAAATATTCTAGAATTCTGATATTGAATTATTTCATAGTTGCATGATTCAGATTTTGCAATATGAGTAAATGACTTGCCTAACTGTGAGATCTCAAAATTATGGCTTTGGTATACCTCTATTGTTCCGTTGCATAGCGAATTTTCGTGTACGGTCATAACCTTGGTGTTTCCCTTTTGCAATGTTTCCATTTTCCTGATGGTGCCCCCAGCTGTCAGAGCTAGGATTTCTGCACCATAACATATTCCTAGCAAGGGCTTGTTTTCCAAAACGGCGTGGTTTATTATTTTAGAGTTTACGGCGTTCATCTCTTTGTTATTTTTGCGTCTTCCAGACAAGATGAAGGATTGAAATTTGCTTAATTCTTCCAATACAATACCGTCGTAGGGTAATGAAACGTGAGGAATTTTTTTTGTAGAAAGAAAGTCGGTGATGTTTTTTGTGTATACTGATCCGTTGTCGACCAGTAACAGCAACTACTTGCCTACTCCAATTGAGATGTAGTGCAGTTCTGTGACATTATCAACAGTTATGATTGTTCCAATGTTTAACATATCGCCGTCTTCCCACATTAGCACTCTTTTGCTTCTAGGTATGACAAAGTCGTCGACAAACTTTGAAGTAAGTTCGCTTGTTGCATCAAGATCAGACTGTGTATAGTATGAAATTTCGCCCTCCTTGAATGAGAGTGGAATCTGAATGGATGTCGGCGTTACAATCTGCAAATTCTTTTCCTCAATTAGCGATTTTATCTGCTGGATTCTGGAGTTTTTATCAGGGCTAATCACATCTTTTGACGTTGATGTCGGCACCACGCCTGAGAGTTCGTGAAGATAGGCTTCAAACGCCTCTTCCTGAGTGTTGCCAAGGCCCACATAATATTCACCATCAAACGCAGCACCCACAGCAGCAATTGTTCCTAGCTGTGCCACCACGCCCTCGCCAGAACCTGCAGTATACACTGGAATAAAGTAGACATCATGATCTCCTACACGGTATAGAATATTATCTCCAATGCGAGGATTTCTCAAAAGGGTCTTTAGCTGGGAAAAGTCAGTGTCTTTTTCTAACGCTTCCCGTACTGCTGTAGGACCAATTAGTTTTGTAGTTGAATTCGTAGGCACCTGATAGAATTGCATGTTTCCGAGCGTAGGAAGATCGTTTTCTACTATCATGTATCCAGAAAGATTTCTTCCCTGGGAAACTCTGAGCTCAAGTGACAACAGGCCAAGGAATTTTGTCTGCTCAAATCCCGGCGGCTTTGCTTCTATGTAATACGCCTCAAGTCTGTCCGGTATCTTGAAGAATTGATTTGCTTGTATGAATTCTTCTGTGTTAGTCACATGGTAAATGTTGTACATTTCTGTCTTCCATGTGAATAACTCCTGTGGGTATCTAACTTGCTCAGATAGCCATGATGGAATCTCGACAAATTTGTCGCTGTACTGACGCTGTATCATTTTTGCAAAATAGTCGTTTCCGTATTTGAGTAGCGTAATGTCTCCATCATAGGTATCAACTAGAGCAAAACCAACTAAGCGCAAGTATGGATTGCCCATCGACCAAGGCACTGAATTTGTGTCAAATCCGATAATAAGTGGAATCAGCCAGTAGGTTTTATTTCCGTCAGTGACTGGGTAGAAATCCACGTTTTGACCAAACATGTTATACAGGAAATATGGATAAAGTGTCTGCATTCTGTCATTAACATCCTTGTATCGCATTACATGTACGGAATCTGTTGGGTATGACAGGAGGAAGTTTGGCTCAAATACCCAG
>DATBQZ010000129.1:0-5550 GCA_036560565.1 Candidatus Nitrosotenuis sp. | reverse complement strand
AAATGAAACGTCGAATTTTTCAGTGGAATATTCCTGTGTGTCTTGATTTGTAAATGATTCCGTCCTTTCCGGCTCTCCCAAATCAAGTAGATCTGGGATGTCTGCATGTTTTTTTACCTCAGCCTTTAGGATTTCAGCTTTTTCAAAGTCAAGTGGGCGATTATTCATTTGTTCCCCCCCAGTTGTCAGGTTGGCAATTTTGTCAAGTGTTTCATAGCTAGTGTTTGTTGCTAAACGCCCAAAGGCGGCATAGTTTTGATCTAAAAAGAACGAGTCCCCATGAACAATGAAAAACTGCGAGCTTGCACTGTCTGGATCAAAGCCGCGTGCCATTGAGACGATTCCCCGTTTGTGTTTAATTGTGTTAAACTCACCAGGAATCGTATATCCCACGTCACCGGTACCCCAGTCTGCAAAGTGTTCAGATACTCCAGGTTTTGATTTTGGGTCTCCGCCCTGAATCATGAAATCTTTGATTACTCTATGAAAAACAGTTCTGTCGTAAATTTGGTGTTCGGTTAGGTTCAAAAAGTTTGCAACTGTTTTTGGCGCATCGTTTGGAAAAAGCTCGATTACCATGTCGCCTGATTGTGTGTGCAAGACGACCACCTTGTCTGATACTTCGTCTGTTTGAGCAAAAACAGGCATGACTCCCAAAAAGATAATTGTTGACGCAAGAGAAAAAACCAGTCCGAGTTTCAATACAAGCCAATATTAATTCATAGATAAAAGCTAATTGTATTAGTTTTTAACAAGTAATTTTTGAATTACAGTATGGATTCTGACGAACAAATAAAATCTCATTTGGTTTCCGTGTGGAAAATTGAAAAGAAACTTTTTTCCAGGGGAAAAGAATGCATGTTTATTCTGACTGACAAACGTCTTGCGTTTGTGAGTAAAACAGAGGCAAAATCACGATGGTGGAGCGCGGCAGTCGAAAGACAGGTTGTTACCCTCCTGAAATCAGACGATTCAATGCTCACTCATGACGGATATGGTGTAAAAGAACTCGTGCAGGACTTGGAAAACAAAAAAAATGAAGAGTATGGTTTTGCTGATGTCATTAGCATGGAGCCTGAGGAGAAAAATTGGGGAAGTGTTCTGAAGCTAAAGCTAAAAAGAGATGGCAAGGAGAAAAACTATCAGCTGTCAGTGGTAAAGGATTGGGTAACGTATCCAGTCAAGGATCCAGTAAAATTTCTCAAGATAAATTGGAATCCAATTGTGGAATTTATCAACAAACAGAGGATCAAGTAAATGGCCCAAGTTTACGCCGTTGGTGTAGGACCTGGCTCCAGCAGATATGTCACAGGAATTGTTAAGGATGTAATACAGAGTTGTGACATAGTTATTGGCTACAAGTACACCCTAAACACAATAGATTCACTGATCAAAGGAAAACAAGTTTATGAAATAACGATGAAAAATCAGGAAGAGTCATACCAAGAAGTTGCCAAAACACTTGGCGATAAAAAACTGGTTGTTCCGTTTACCGGCGATGTTAATTTTTCTGAGTCAGAGGTGGTAGACAGACTAATCGAAATTTTTGGTGATGTCGAAATAATCCCCGGAATAAGCGCAATTCAGGTTGCCGCCTCAAAGGCCAAAGTTCCACTGGACAAATCCAAGGTAATCACAATGCATGTCACTACCTCAATTGAAGAAAAAAAGCTTGAATTACAAAAGGCACTCATTGATGGGTTTAGTGTTGTTTTAGTTCCACGGCCATGGCCAAAAGTGCCTGAAAAACACTTTATGCAATCAGAAATTGCTCATTATCTCAGAAAGAATGGTTTTGATACTACAAGCCTAAAGGTACACGTTTTTGAATTTCTAACCACAGATAGGGAGACAGTGTTTGTAGGCACAGTCAGGGATTTGGAAGGAAAGGAGTTTTCCGATCTTTCCGTAATGGTGATCAATCAGTCTAGTTTAGAGTCATACATTAATTTCAAAGACTAGTTACGTGGATTTCCAGAGCCCAGTGTTTTTGAGCTAGAATCCTTGGTCACAAAAATTGTTGTGTCCATCCACTGGTATTTTGCATCAAAAATTCTGTAAAATCCAGGTTCCTTGAATGTCACACTCCAAGACTTGCTTGGCAATATGTCACCACTTGAAATCTTACCGTCTTCTGTGAATACTTTGTGACGCGATACAGTGTGAGCAATGCCGCTCTTTAGGCTATGAGAAACTACATCCTCGTTTACGAACGTAACTGTTCCACCAGTAACAATCGATATCCTGTCTTCTGAAAAGTACTTTAAGAAAAATTCCCCCGTCCTTTCTTTGTAGGTCTGTTCGTCTGGATTTGCGGAGCCCTTCAAAATGCGAACTGTTACTTCGTTCTTTTTACTCGTGTCTGTTGGTTTTACCGTTGTAAATTCTAAAACTTTGATTGTGTAGACTAGTTTTGTTGATTTGCCTGTAGAATCAGTTAATGTTCCGGCCAAACTGTAGACGGAATTGGTCTGGGTTTTTCCCAACAATGTTCCAAATGCCTTGAATGAAAGTTCTTTGTCATCAGAATCCAAAACCTCGGATGTAATTCTAAAGTACTGGCCGTTTCTTAGCAATGTCCCCCCAAAATCAGAGGCAGTTAGCTCCACACCGTTTATGTCAAGAAATCCATTTTGTAGTACAAATTCGGTTGCAGTGCCTTTTTGATTTATAGTAAATTGTAAATCAATAGTTGCAGGCAAAACAGAGCTGCCAGATATCGCATAGCCAGTTCCCTCAAGGGTAAATGCTTTATTGACGCCAAGCTGAGCGTTTGCGTTCTGAGCAGATGTGCCGACTAAAATGCCAATCAGCACCAAGCTTGCTACGTATACGAGTCTCACAGTATAGCTATTCCCTGATTTCGTTTATAATTTACTAATGAATTGTTTTTGCCTATTCTACTAAATTTTGTCAATTTGATCAGTTCACTTTTAAAAGTGGGTTATTTGGGCCCGCGAGTGTTTCAATCATGTATGCTTCTACGATTCCCCCCATTAGCAATAGTCCTATTACAATACCTATCTCCAACACCGTCTGCTTCCATTGTTGCAGGATGGATTTTTTTTTGAAAATACCTACTACCAAAAGGAAGCTTCGTGACATGCCAATGGAATATGCTGCAAGCTCCATTAGGCCAAACGGTGTGGTAAAGATCATTGTGACTGGTGGGATTTTTTCCAAAAGTGAGTTTGTAGTAGCTATTGCGGCAAACGCAAAGCCCGTGGAAAACGCAGAGAATATCCCCCACACAACACCAAATCCTGGTATAAACATCGGTAACGCAATTTCTATATTATGAAGAAATATCTCAAGGCCAAAATTTTCACCTTTTAGTGAGTCTAACAGCTTGTTAAATTCGTCAAGGAAAATACCGGCCTCCTCTTCTGATACCTCCATTTCGGCTCCGATAGAGAAAGCGATAGAGAATACTGCCAAAAAGACAAAGAAAAGCAACATCCTCCGTTTTAGCACAACAAAAAATTTGTTGTAGATTATTTGAGTCTTGTTTTCAGACACTGGTAAATTGGCGTCTGGTTTCCGCAGATTTAATTAAAACTTGTTTGATGAAACCTTCATCATGATAAAGGATGTCAGTTCCGCGCTAGATTTTGCATTAAACAAGGGCTTTCAGATCCATCCAAACGCACTTAGAATTCTAGAGCAGGTGGATGTGAAGGAATTAGAGAAGATCATCAAGCAGGTTGTTCGAGAAAAAGAAAGGCAGAAACTGTTCCTAATTAACCAGCAGGATCTTGAGGTTTTTTTGGGAATCGCAGAAGATGAGGTTCTGGATGATTTTCATGAGATTTTGTTTGACCCGACCCCCAAAATTGCTACGGCCGAGGGTGTCGACGGTTTTACCGCGCTATTTTCAAGCAGATATGCCAAGCTAAAGAGAATCATATCAAACCGCCCAGAGTCAAAAATGCTCAAACCCATCTCATCGGTAATTTCGACAAAATCAAAGGAGGAAATCTACGTCTGCGGGCTTGTAACAGATAGAAAAACGGACAGAAACATAACCAAGATAGTCATAGATGACATCACGGGTTCGATTGAGACCATAGTCATTGATGAAGACTTGCAGCAAGTTGCCTCCTCCTTACTGATGGACCAGTTCATCATGGAAAAAATTGTAGCTGCAAAGAACGGCGGATTTATTGTCAAGGATATCATTCTGCCTGACATTCCAGATCATCTCCCAAACCGCTCAAAAACCGAGACCTATGCCCTGTTTTTGTCTGATCTTCACATAGGTAGCAAGTATTTTATGGAAAAAGAATTCCTAGAGATGGTTTCGTGGCTTTCTAGCCCAGACCCGATTGCGCGAAGGGTGAGATTTGTAGTCATAGGTGGCGATATCGTAGATGGGATTGGAATCTATCCAAACCAAGACAAGGAGCTGGTCGCCCTTGACACAAATGCCCAGCTCCAGATGGTGTTTGATATTTTGGACAAAATTCCAAAGCATGTCAAGGTCTTCATAGCCCCCGGAAACCACGATCCTGGAAGGCGTGCGCTGCCACAGCCGGCAATTCCTGTAAAATACAACCCGAATCTCTGGGGCAGAAA
Organism: Candidatus Nitrosotenuis sp.; assembly: GCA_036560565.1. Classification (GTDB taxonomy): domain Archaea; phylum Thermoproteota; class Nitrososphaeria; order Nitrososphaerales; family Nitrosopumilaceae; genus Nitrosotenuis. Next base: position 975 of record DATBQZ010000129.1, on the reverse strand, counting down.
GAACTTTTTCATGATTGGTAACCCAGCCATGATTTCACTAAATGGAGTCAAGATACTCATTTTCCATGGCCAAAGCATCGACGACATTGTAAAGACCACCCCCGGGTTAAGCTACGACAAGCCTGCAAAAGTCATGCAGTATTTGCTCAAGGCAAGGCATATGAGCCCAATTTATGGCAGCCAGACTCCGATTGCCCCGGAATTAGAGGATCTTATGGTAATTGATGAGGTTCCAGACATTTTCCATGGTGGGCACGTTCATGTCATAGATTTGGACCTGTACAGAGGAGTCCTGATTCTAAATTCCGGCGCATGGCAGGCCCAAACACCGTTCCAGACAAGCGTTGGGATTACACCGACTCCTGGGATGGCAGTCTTGGTTAACCTGAAAACCTTCAAAGTCTACACAAAAGACTTTGCGACCAAAAATTAGATAATATCTTCCAGAGTAACTTCGTTTTTGAAAGTGTCCTTTACTGTTTCAGTGGAAATGGTCAGTGTGAATTTTTTTGTTCTTCCGTGGATTCCCTGGTGAACAATTTTGCCAGAAATTATTCCAGACATCTCTATTTCGCCAAGCATTTGGGTGACCCTTCTTTGTGTGAGCTCCTTTTGCCGTATTGCCTTGCAGAGGTTTTTGTAGGCTGAAAAGATCTCCCCCGTTGATAGGCCTGACGCCTTCATCACTGCTATGATCAGTAATTTTTCATGAAGTGGGTATGATTTGAGGGCAGTTACTTCCTTGTCCTCCTCCATTTTTTGGGACGCTATTCTCACATGTTCTTCCTTTACGGTTTCTGATTGCTGCCTTTCAGCAATCTCGCCGGCCACCCTCAATAGGTCAATTGCCCTCCTCGCATCGCCGTGCTCACGTCCTGCCATTGCAGCACATAGGTTCAATGCAGATACCTCTACCACATCATCTAAAAATGCCTCCTTGATCCTATCTATGAGAATCTCTTTTAGCTGATTAAC
>DATBQZ010000128.1:0-1706 GCA_036560565.1 Candidatus Nitrosotenuis sp. | reverse complement strand
CCAAATGATTTGTGAATTACGTAAACATTTCCAGCTCCAATAATTGATATGTCTTCTAGATTTGGATCAGCAAGAAATGGATCCAGTATGCCAACTCCTGCTCTCCTTTGTAAAAAGTGATGTCTCAGTCCAACCCAGTCTTTTTTCTGTACGGGGAGAGTCTTTAGCTTGTATATGTCGCCTATAGTATCATAGTTTACCGCAGCATCTGTTAGATCTACATGTTCTTTGAGATAAGTCTCAACCATGTTAAATCTCTCTGTGATTTCAACTGGTGGAATTAGGTCTGCGGATTGGACTGCAAACATCTTGTCTGCATATTCCATGATTTTTCTATCTGGCGCATCAGGCTCGACTATCACATATTCCATGTAGCCGTCATCAGACGAAGTATGCGGGTTGATGTGAATGTAGACCTGCTCTGCTATTGGATACAATAGGTTTGGTTCTTTGAGTTTCTTGTGCTCGGCCTGTAGTTGTTCGGTAAAAAGCGGCAAAGGATTGCCCCTTGCAGTATAGTTTTCAATGTGATTTAGGAGGTGAGGTGATTTTTTTAGCTCGTCAATAAATCTTTGATCCCTTACCTGTGAGAAGTCAAATGGCAAATTCTGAATCCTCCATCAAACTCACCCTACGCATTTGCCATGGATATTGGCACGATCTTTATTCCAAATGTCATGTCTATATCAAACGCAAAACCAGAGTCTGTGTTTTCTTTTGAGCCGATTAGTTTTACAATTTTTAGTGTTTTAACGTCTCTCCCACCAATGTTAGTTGATCCAAGCTTTAGGTACACGTCAACTCCTCCCTTTACTCTCATTCTCAGGTCTGGAGGTATGTCTTCTGGATGAATTGTTAGTATGATACTCATTCCTCGAGCTACAAGATACTTGCATTGTGTGAAAAACTCTAAAATTTTACTTGCGTCTGAAAAAACTGTCAAAAGCGATAAAGAGTCGATTACAACACAGTTGTGTTCCTTGAAGCTGTTGCCGATGTATCTTCCAATTACAGGTAAGAGAAACGAGGATTGTTCTTTATTCCATTGCACTCCATACATGTGTAGCGGCATGATTGTCAGTCTGTTACGTAAGAATGCTGTTGAAAAATTGAATGTGATTGACTTCATATTTTCGATGTATTCTTTGACTGTGTTTTCTGTAACACAGAGAACTCTTTTGTCAGATGCAAGAAGTCCTTTCATGAACTGGGCACATAGCGCACTTTTTCCGGTTCCATGATCGCCTTCAATTAGCATCAGGGTTGGAAATGGAATTCCTCCTCCAAATTGTCTGTCTACTTCTTCGTTTCCACACGGAATAATATCAGTCAACTAAACACCTCAGGCGATCATAATCCACAATACATGATAATCCAGATACAACATTCACGACAGCTTTTAAGAAAAATTTGATATAAGATGGTGTTTGATTTTTTCGAACGAATATCAAAAACGAGGATTAGTTTTTCAAGGAACGGATACGGTTCTAGTTGCAGTAACACCATTATCGGTAGATATGACAAGAGTCATCGTACCTGATGATACCGATGGACTGACGTTTATTTTTCCATTTAGTATCTCATTTGTGTTAAGTATGTTTGTATCTACAGTATCAGAAGATATTGAGACCATACACCACTTGTTAGATGAAGGATCACCTGCTGGACAGTTGGTATCTCGAGTCAACAATGTTGTTACTACTGTG
>DATBQZ010000127.1:0-1785 GCA_036560565.1 Candidatus Nitrosotenuis sp. | reverse complement strand
TGTCGTAGACGAAAATGGTGTGCTGCTTGGGGTATCTTCACTAAAGCAGGTTCTTCAAGCCAACCCTGCGACACGACTGGAAGAAATAATGAACAAGGACGTTGTTTCTATCACACAACATTCACATCAAGAACGGGTTGTCTATGTCGCGTTAAAGCATGGTCTGACAGCAATACCTGTTGTGGATGATGAAAAACGCCTCATGGGCGTAATTCCGCACAATACGATACTTTCAATATTTCATCATGAGTCAAGAGAGGATTTCTTAAGATTTGGGGGAATACATCCAAAAATTAAAGAGGAGATTGAATCGCTTACAACCCCTGCAACCAGATTAGTAAGGGCACGCCTTCCATCCTTGTTTATTGGACTTCTTGGGGGGTTGGTGGCTGCCGCAATTATTAGCAACTTTGAATCTTTTCTCAATGAATACATCATACTGGCCTCGTTTATCCCTGTGATTGTCTATCTTAGCGATGCTATCGGAACTCAGTCTCAAACACTTGTAGTCAGAATGTTGGCATTAGAGCCAAATTTCTCCTTAAGGCGTTATGTGTTTCGGGAAGTAAAAATTGGCTCGTTTTTGGGATTTATTTTTGCAGTGTCTCTTTTTGCTGCAGCATTTTTTGGTTGGGGGAAATTCAACCTTGGAATTGTAATCGGGCTCTCGATTTTTCTAAGCATGATAACTCAGGCGTTTTTTTCTACAGTAATTTCAGTTCTTTTTAAGAAATTTGGGATAGATCCTGCAACATCTGCAGGTCCAATTGCGACTATTATTAGCGACATTATGACAATTTCTATGTATTTTGGCATTGCCGTATCATTGTTGCATTTTCTGAATAACTCGTGATGATTTGTGAGAAAAAACAAATTTTAAAAATTTTAGGCAGTTGCGTTAGAATCTAGGCGATTTTTTCATTCAACAACGCCGTATCGGATATTAAGGGGGGTGAAATAGTGCGAATAATGCTCAGTTCCCAAAACAAAACCTGGCTTAAGATGTGGCAACAAAACTCGCCAGAAATACGAGAAAAAGCCGTAATCTGGAGAAAACAGACTGCATTTATCAGACTTGAAAAGCCAAGCCGGATCCAAAAGGCAAGAAGCCTAGGATACAAGGCAAAGCAGGGAATCGTGGTAATTAGAGCTAGAGTGGGAACCGGTGGAATGAGAAGAAAAAGACCAGTTGCCGGCAGAAGACAAAAGCACTTGGGTGTAACTCGAATAAAGGCAGACGTTAGCATGAAGCAGGTTGCAGAAAACAGAACCGCGCAAAAATACAAGAATCTAAAAGTGCTTGGCTCGTACTTTTTGTACAAGGATGGATTTCATTATTGGTTCGAAGTAGTCCTAGCTGATCCTTCGCATCCGAGAATATCAAAGGACAAAGAGCTACGAAAAAGAGTCATTCCAGCTTAAATTGAAATTTATTCTATTTCTGATTTTATCGGCAATTGTTATGGTTCCTGCGTTTGCGATACCGCTCTCTGACAAGACTGGACTCAAAACCAAGTTTGACGTAGATGTTGGAGAAAAAACATACGTGATTGAGACTGTTGCAAACTTTAACATCAATGACGTGGCGTTTTACAATGACACGCTTGTGTTTCAAATCTCAAGCGGACTGCAGAACAATCTTTTGGAACTGCAAATCCCGCAAAACATCACAAGTGGCCAAATCCATTTGTTCTTAAACGCGCAGGAAGTCATCCCAAAAATACTGACAAACCAGCAAATCTCTTTTGTGACATTAGAGTTCCCCGGAAACGGAACTCACACACT
>DATBQZ010000126.1:0-4241 GCA_036560565.1 Candidatus Nitrosotenuis sp. | reverse complement strand
AAGACAACCGTGAAAGATGGGTAGACGAGTTAGACAGACACTTTGAAAGAGAAGGAATCGGCCTTATTCCAGACAACGGCAAATACTGGTAAATTTCTCTTTTTTCATTCTTTTTAAAATATCTCGAGTCTTCCTTGCTCTAGTTTGGTATGCGGACTTGGTAATTTTCAGCTCTGATTTGGTTTGATGTTTCTATCTAACTGACTTATTGCGGCGGCGCAAAGTCGTGTTCCTGCGACTTGTCGTACGTCTTTGTGAAAAACTCTGCACGGTAATGGTTCCCGTCTACTAGGCGCGCATGGATGTACTCTTTGGCCTCATTCCCGTTTACGAAAATCTTTGACTTGGAATCGTCCATGTCGGTTTTAGGAAATCCGCCCTCGTGATACTGCGTCCATGTCCACAGAAAATGCCCTATCTCAAATGGATACTCTTCTTTCCATTCCGCATGGATTGTTCCGTCGTTTGTCAAAGTGTAAAGCGAGTGCCTGCAGTTTTCATTGTTCCCGATGTTTGCCGGGATCTCGATTTTTTCATTGTTTACGTATAATTCCAAAGTCGCGCTAATCTTGTAGTTTGCATCAACAGTATTTACGCACATCCTGAGCGGATTGTCCATGTTGAACCACTGCTGGATGAAAATGCTTGCCACCCCTACTGAAATGCCGACAGCTGCTGTGAGCAGCAGGAACTTGAGAGTTTTTTTCCTTTTTGCAGGATCTCCCATCCCGGGCCAAATCATGCCTCGATGGTTCCTAGATTACATAAAGTCGTTTCTAAATTATTTTGCCACCTATGCAAAATACGTAACTTTGTGTCTGGTTAATAATAAAATGAAAAGAGAGGGGTTTGTTGGTTTAGATTACTTGCCAGGGGCGAGTTGCGAATGTTATGACGTAGCCAACTCCAATGATGATTGATTGATACATGATGTTTGTGTATGGAATTGGTTTCAATATTGGTTCGCCAGTAACTACTACTGTCTGTCCTGGGCCTAATCCTGGTCCAACTGAAGCAACGTTAAGTTGTGTGTGTACGTGATATACGCCTGGCTCTAATGCCTTTGCCCTAATCTCATATGGGACTACAGCATTGCCTGGTATCTGAAAGACGTTTCCTGGTGGGCTTCTTGCTAGAATTTCCCATCTGTTACCTGCGTTGGTTGACTCTGAGAATATAGAGTTCCAACCTCTTAGGTCTCTTTCAACAAGACTTACGAACTTGCCACTGAGGACTAGTTCTTCACCGGTTTGCAGTGATTGTCTGTTGAAGTTTTCATCTTCAATTTTCACGAAACGACTCTGCAACTGTGCTTGTACACCGTGCGCTTCTGCAGATTGTACCATATGGGCCAAGTTTGGACCAAACGTTCCAAGTGCTAAGACTGCAGCGAGTGCCACTACGAATATTTTTTTGTCGACCATAGTTATCCCGTTAATTAATGACATCGTCCACATGGAATGATATATGTTTTACCGTTGGTATCAATAATTGAAAATGATCCCGCATATCCTGGATTGTGATCTGTTAGTTCAACACTGATGTTCAACATTGGAATGGGCTGTTTTTAGTATAGGATAATTTGTAAGTACGCCTTATATGTGACGAAATATTCTACCATTCATACAGATTTTATGTAAAAAACGTAAGAAATTTCTGTAAAAGTAAACTCATCTTTTATATAGCAAAAATTGCACTAGGGATTCATGGCACAGATGCCGGCATTAATTCCAAAAGAAGTCGAGATCCAGAGATTAAAGAAAATCTGGCTCATCGTCATCGCAATGGGATCTACAGCAGCATCAGTGGAAGTTGATAACTTTGTAGACGGTTCTCTACATCAGACCTCTATCAGAGATTCAGCCTTTACCCCAGCACACTGGTGGCTCTATAGCCACTTCGTTGCACTACCACTCGGTTGGGGAGCGGCAGCAATCTATGACAGAAAGGTACCAATTCTCAGAGGCCCAAACAACTCCATGAACACCGGATTGAAGATGACCATTCTAGGTTACCTTGCAACCATGTTCACAATCGGAGTCAATGAAATGTGGCACTTCTGGTTTGTAGAGGAAATCTTCGCAGTACCAAACCACTGGATGTTCAACATGGGCGTAGTAGTCGCCTTCATGGGAGCACTAGCATATGTCGTAAGAGTATACGCTAGACTAGTCGAACTGGGTGCAGAAACACCAGGTGAGAACCCATATGTTGCAGAAATGTACAAGCTAGCCCTCGAAGGCAAACTGTACAGCAGATCCATCCCATAAGCGTAAAATCGCTTTTTTCTTATTTTTCTCTTTTAAATCCAGATTGATCTATGCCGAGATTTTAAGAAAGACTTAAAAGGATTCTATCGATTAGTAACACAAATGACTCTACCAAAAGGATTTGGCTCCGGTGGCAGTGGCGCATCAAGCGCAGATGTAGAGAAAATGATTGGCAGACGTGTAGAAAACATGACTGGAATCATCACATTATCATACATCGCAGCTTGGCTTGCAACCTTTGGTGGTACAGCCGCAGGATACTTCTATTATCCATGGGCATATCCAACACCAAGCGGTCACTATGCATTCATCGTCCTAACAATAGTTGAAGCAATTGGCTATCTCTTCTGTGTTAAAGTAATGGAAGAGGGAACCAAGAAGAAGAGCAACGGAATTGTCGCAGCAACATTAGGTGCAACAGCCGTTGGAACTGTATTGATATCTCTATTCGTAGGCGTTTAGAGAACATCTTCGTCTTTTTCTTATTTTTAATTTCGCTCCTACGGGGTCGTTTTTACGCTCCGATCTTGATAACTTTCTAAAATTTTATATACTGACATTATGTGTACTGGGTTAATGGTCTGGCTTAGACGATGTACTCACTACTTGTTCATAGTAGTGGTTGCAGTAAACTCTACCCTGCTAACAATTAACGCAGGAGACTACATCTTCTACACCGATTGGGCCTGGACTTCGTTTGTCGTATTTTCAATATCACAAACACTGATGTTAGTAGTCGGCGCATGCTACTACCTGACATTTACTGGAGTCCCAGGAACAGCAACGTATTACGCGTTGATAATGACTGTTTACACATGGGTAGCAAAAGGTGCATGGTTTGCACTAGGATACCCATATGACTTCATTGTAACACCCGTTTGGCTTCCGTCAGCAATGTTGCTTGACTTGGCGTACTGGGCTACAAAGAAGAACAAGCACTCACTGATTCTATTTGGTGGTGTGATGTGTGGAATGTCATTGCCGTTGTTTAACATGGTCAACCTCATCACTGTGGCTGATCCATTAGAGACTGCATTCAAATATCCAAGACCAACGCTTCCGCCGTATATGACTCCGATAGAACCCGCCGTAGGCAAGTTCTATAACAGTCCAGTCGCATTAGGTGCTGGCGCCGGTGCTGTATTATCAGTAACCATGGCCGCATTGGGATGTAAGCTGAACACGTGGACATACAGATGGATGGCAGCTTGGTCCAAGTGGGACTAAAACCCAAACTCTCTTTTCCTTTATCTTAAATTCTGGTACCATCGGTACGATTTGATTAAAAAATATTGCACACATTGTGATCTTTTGTTGTCTTGCGAAAGGAAATGATATTCTGATATTATTCCATGTTGAAGCAACAATTACTGTCAATTGAGCCAAAGCCGTTTGTAAAGTGGGCCGGCGGAAAAAGACAGCTGATGCCAATCATAGAAAAACACGTCCCGTCTGACTTTGGCGCGTACTTTGAGCCTTTCCTGGGCGGCGGCGCGGTGCTGTTTCATCTGCTTTCTAAAAATCCACATCTGAGATGCAACGTATCTGATCTGAACTCTGACCTCGTATTGTCATATGTGGTGATTCGCGACAGGGTTAAGGAATTGATCACATCACTGGAACATCATGCTAAGCATTATTCAAAAAATCCCGACTCGTATTATTATTCAGTGCGGGACAGCGAGCCTGCAAGTAGCATTGAAAAGGTCTCTCGATTATTATTCCTAAACAGGACGTGCTTTAACGGACTGTACCGGGTAAACAGCAAGGGCAAGTTCAACGTCCCGCTTGGGCGATACTCAAACCCAAACATAGTAAACGAGGAGAACTTGCTTTCCGTAAGCCACATTTTGCAGTCAAGGAAAATCCAGGTGACGTGCCAGGACTTTACGTCGATTCTTTCCCAGGCAAAGAAGGGTGACTTTGTGTACTTTGATCCGCCGTACCAGCCGGTGAGCAAGACTGCCAATT
>DATBQZ010000125.1:0-1808 GCA_036560565.1 Candidatus Nitrosotenuis sp. | reverse complement strand
ACCACTTATGAATTCCAACAGGAAGTGTTTTGACGGTCACTAATTGGTCTATTCCATCAATCGCTTTTGTTATGGTGTTAGTGTCATTCCCTCGTGGTTGTCCGCTCAAATCCAGCGTAAGCCTCCTAATTTCAATATCCGATACAGGTTTTCTAGAATCTACCACGATGTTGTTATTGTGATCTACTATGAGAAAATACTCGTTCTGCCCCAGATTCATCGTCGACAGAGACTTTTGAAGTGCACCAAGGTTGAGTGCCCCAACAAAGATCCCATTCAAGGTTTGGCCAACATCATCATATAACGGAACTGCGATGGCTATCACGTTGTGCTTTTCGTTAGCAGAAACATAGACCTCACTCACATATGTTGAGCCGGTGTTTATTGCACCACGATACCAGTCCCTAAAAGCAAAATTCAACTGTGCGAGTTTGAGCTGCGAGGAAAACGGTTCTAAAAAATAGATATCGCCATTAGGCATGGCATAAAAAACATAATCAAAATCAAATTTTTGATCAACCATCTTTCTTACCATTTCTCTTTTCTCAAAGTCTGCATCATCAGGTATACCTTTCAGATGATCAGAGATCAAATTTGAATATGTGGGAGGTTTTGATATGGGGGAAGTTTGACCGGTCAATTCCATTATGCCAGTAGCATATTGCAATCTTAACGCAAAGCGCGACGATAAAGCAGTTACTCCATTTATTTTTGTGTTAATTATTTCGTCATCCAGTCTTTGGATCTCATTGTTTGTGTAAATACACAGTATTCCCACAATTAATGCCGTGGTAGATATCATAATTATGATTGTTAATATTATTTCTTTGTTCAAATTGTACAAGTCCGATTTTTGTTCTTTTCAATATCACATACTTTCATACATAGATTTATCATTAACAGATTAATTTTTCAATCCCCGTCTTACTTCTTAAATGGAAAGTAAAAATCTTTCTAGATATAACTCCTAGAAACATATGGCGGTCAAATTTAAATCGTATCTGTTAGATCTAAATTCACAGATAGTTTGAGTCCTGTAAGACTCGCTCCCAAACGCCTTTCCATAATTTTTTTAATTTTAGTTTCAGTATCAAAATTTTGTACTTACTAAGTTATGTTCAAAATGAGGTATCAACGTGGCATCAGGATATTGGTAATTTCAGTATCAAAAAGCTAGCTAAGACTCACATTTGATTATAACATCGTCTTCGCTGTTTTGTACAGTACTGCAAGAGTCATTGTCGTCCCCGCCATCAATCACATCTACACCCATTCCACCAATCAATACATCGTCTCCAGATTGGCCTTTTATCACATCTGAGCCATCAGCGCCGTTAACGGAATCGCTTCCCTCATTTCCATATACAATATCATCACCGTCGCCAGCCAAGATGCAGTCATTTCCTTTTTCACCAAATAGGATATCGTCACCGCCAAGGCCAATTATCAAGTCTGCAAGACCGGTTCCAACCAAAATATCGTCAACCTCTTTTCCAATCATTACATTGTATGATGATTCGGGCTTGCCGCATGCATTGACCTCAACTGTTTGTGTCTGGCTGACTTCATTTCCAAATGCATCCACTGCAGTCCATGTGACTACGGTCTTGCCAAGCGGAAATGATTCTGGAGCATCGTTTGTTACTTTTGGTACAACGTCGGTTAGATCAGTAACTGAAGGCGTTCCTACGGTAACTAGAGTTTTCAGCGATACTGCGTCAATTATGACATTATCTGGAATGCTTAGCTTTGGTGCAGTGGTATCGACTATTGTAATCTTTTGAGGAATGGTTGATGCGTTTCCTGAT
>DATBQZ010000124.1:0-9510 GCA_036560565.1 Candidatus Nitrosotenuis sp. | reverse complement strand
TGTAACATCAGAGCAATTTGGGTCTCAAACGATTCCCCAGGTTTTGACAATCATATCATAACGGCATGGTATCCAATAAAATTTTCTTTCACATTGACAAATTGTGCCAACTATCTTAATTTTACACGATTATGAAATCTTGTATGCATCAAAAATAAATTTCACACAAAAATTTACTGTACGAATCTTACTGGGCATTGCTAAGGGATGTTCCTTTTTCCTTAGCTTCTTTCTTTAATTCCACTATCTGCTGGTTTACATCCTCGATTTCTGCAATTAGATCGTCTCTCTGTCTTACCAATGTCTCATAGTGTGACTGGTAAAGCATGTGAAGCGATGCAGGTTCTGATTTTTTCATTTCACACTAAAGTCGTTTTTTCCTTATCTTAACCTTGGTAATGGAGCAAAATTGACGTATTAGTAGCAAATTATGTCGTTTTTTAAAAACCCAAAAATACCAAATCAAAAGGAATCATACCATGAAAGCACTCTACTTTGACGGCAAAACACTCACAATGAATCCTAGTTATCCAAAGCCCAAACCGGGCGAAACTCTCGTCAAAGTTACGATGGCGGGGATTTGTGGAACGGACCTTGAAATCCTAAAGGGATACATGTCTTATTCTGGAGTGCTGGGGCATGAATTTGTGGGAATAGTTGAGGATTCACACGACAAAGGACTAATCGGAAAAAGAATTGTAGGCGAAATCAATGCAGGATGCAAAAAATGCGAGTCTTGCTTTTCAGGGATGGAACGACACTGTCAGAATAGAACTGTTCTTGGAATATACAAAAGGGATGGGGCGTTTGCAGAATACGTTTCTCTTCCGGAAGAAAACATTCACGTAATACCTGATTCTATCTCTGACATGCAGGCAGTGTTTGTAGAACCGCTTGCAGCGGCATTTGAAATAATAGAACAGTTACATTTGGAGTCAAGCTGGAAAATTGCCATTCTGGGAGATGGAAGACTTGCACAGCTTGTTGCCCGGGTCCTGAATCTTTCGTGTCGTGATATTACGTGCTTTGGACATCATGAGCGAAAAACAAGGCTTTTGCAAAAGATTGGAATCAAGACAAAAACTGCAATAGAAAATTCCGACGAGCACTCGTATGACGTTGTAGTGGAGGCAACTGGGAGTGAATCTGGATTTTTGGATACAATAAAACTGGTGAGGCCAAGAGGAATTGTAATCCTAAAATCAACTATAGCATCGCAAAACAAGATTGACCTGTCCCCAGCTATAATAAATGAGATAACGTTTGTCGGTTCCAGATGCGGGCCGTTTAGGCCTGCCATAACTGCGCTGGCAACTGGTCTGATATCAGTCGATGATCTGATTGACGCAGTATATCCAATTGATAGATATGCCGAAGCCTTCGAGCATGCTGGAAAATCTGGCACACTTAAAATCATGCTGGAATCATAAAATCAGAAAAGACCGTACTTGGTTGATTCCATTTCTTCCTTTATGGCAAATTTTGCCTTGAGGTTTTTTTGCTCCATTTTTTGTGATAGCCATGACAGGAATTTTTTCTCCAGTCCCTTGCCCTTTAGGCGGGAAAACTCCTCTCCCTTTTGGTCTGCAAGTTTCTGTATCAGGCTGGATTTTACCGATATTACATAAAAGTGCCATCCAAAAGCAAACTCTGAATCTGTCACAACAAAAGAGTCGTCTTCATGAACCATTTCTTCCGCCAGGGTTAGAATTGACGTGATCTCCTTACTTGTCTTGCCATAATCCGTAGCCGAGACGTTGATGTGTATTCTTTCCATGGTCTGTGTATGTATTTCAAAAATAAAAGCGTCACTATCTGATTAGATGCTTTACCTCTATGTTGAAAAAGTTCTTCATTATCTCCATGTAGTTTTTGATGGGTGCTGGTATTTCCTCCGTACACGATAACCCTAGGTTTTTTGCATTTATCCAAATTAACAGCGTCTGGAGTATGGTGAGGAATCTGTCATTTCCGGCATCTGGTGAGCCAACTGCCTTTGTGTATCTTTCCGCATGTTCCCATGCCGTGGAAAAATCAATGCATTCTGTTTCAAATATTGCGATCAGTTGTTCCCTGAGATCTTTTGCCTGTCTAAATGGGGTCTGAAACATCAGATATGGAAAATCTATCTTGGCTGGCAGAAATCCTGGTAATGGATCAAATATTGTAATTATTTTGCAGTTTTTTAGATTCATGAATTTCTCCAGCATCAACTCGACTATTCCTGTATCTGAAAACCAAAAAAGGATCACACTTGCATCTGACAGGTCTGATTCCAAAATGTCCTGGCATCTGAATTCGGCATTTTCAAGTTTTGCTATTTCTTCTGTCTGCAGAATTTTGTCTATATCAGAATCAATCCCGACTGCCTTTTTGACATGAAACTCTTTTAGCGCAATCGCTATGCTGCTTCCAGTGCCGCACCCAAGGTGATAAAACGTATCGTCCTTTCCAAGCTCAGCTAGTTTGAAAATGTCTCTGACTGAATCGTCTAATATCTGAATTTCTTCGCCCGTGATGATGGAATCTGGGAGAGTTGAAATGTATTCCTCGATTTTCACAACATGGTATGATTGACTCAGAAATTTATTCTCTTATACCCTCTAGTGCAGACACTGCCTGCCATAGGGTGACTCGCACGTATGACGGTATGTTTGGGTCCTGCGACACGTCGTCAAGCTGGCTGATTGCGTTTGCGGCACGTACTGATATGGAGTCCTGGCTTGCTCTTAGGCTTGAAATCAAGTCGGTGAGGTGTTTTTTGATATTCTTTGGGGTTGTTGGATTTGCGACTACCTGAGCTAGCGTCTGTATTGCCTGATCAAATGATGTTTGATTTTGCGCCTTTTTGTCTACCATGACCGATCAAGTATTGATAGTGACTGGTTTAAAAAGTGTGCACTCAGACCTCTACAAAAACGCTGTCTGATTCTACAATTGTTTGGTATGATTTTAGATCTCTTATTTTGGCTGGAAACTTTTCAAGCTTGCCAGATGTACAATTGAATTTGGCTCCGTGCCATCCGCACGTTATGATTCCACCATCAAGTGCTCCCTCTGCAAGGCTTGCGCCGGCATGTGTGCATGTGTCGTCACACGCATAATAGTTGCCGTCGATATTTGCAACAAGAATGTCGCGTCCGTCTATCGCTACTTTTTGCATTGAACCTGGGGGCATGTCTGATTTTTTTCCAACGATTATCTTTCCCATGTCTTGGAATGATTCTGATTCATTAATTAATTTACTGCACGAATCGCACAGTGTTTTCTATTTTCCCGAGGCTTTGGATTTCCATCTCTATTTTATCGCCATCTTGAAGGAATATGGCGTCTGGCTTGTTTAGCATCACGCCAGCTGGCGTTCCAGTAGATATGATGTCGCCTTTTTCAAGCGTCATCACTTTACTCAGCTTTGAAACTATGTCTGGAATCTTGATGAACATATTTGATGTGGATGAATTCTGCCTTAGCTTACCGTTTATCTTGGTTGTTAGTTTTAGGTTTTGGGGGTCCGCGATTTCATCAGCTGTTGTGATCCACGGGCCGCACGGGGCAAACGTGTCAAATCCCTTTGCACGCCCAAACTGCTTGTCCTGTGCCTGAACGTCGCGTGCAGAAACATCGTTTAGAATCATGTATCCGAATATGGCATCCATGGCATCCTTTTCATCTACGTTTTTGCAGTTTTTCCCAATTACCAGCGCAAGCTCGACCTCATAGTCAAGCTGTTTTACAAAGTTTGGGCAAACTATCTCAGAGTTTGTCCCGTTTAGCGTGGTTCTTGGGATTAGCACTATTGCAGGATCCACAGGCGGTGACAAATTTTGCTCCTCTGCGTGATCGATATAGTTGAATGCAAGACAAATTGTCTTTGGGGGATTTGGGATAGGCGCTAGAATTTTTGCGTCGGACAAATTTACCGTGTACTCCAAGTCTGGCTTTTGAGATATCACCTCGTCATACCATCCGTCAAACAGAAATTCTCTGATTCCAATGGGTATTGGAATTCCTGTCTTTGTGATTATCTCTTCTTTTGTCGCGATTTTGCTATCCTTGACAAATCCATATGTCTCCTTGTTGTTTATCAAAAATCTGCCTATCTTCATGGTGTATCACTTGTGGGTGTAGATCGCCTGCAAAACTGAATCCTTTCTACAATATCCAAACCTTACAAACTGAATTTCCTTTCCTTCTTTTAATTGTGAATAGTGTGGTTCTACAAATACGTCGATTTCCTCTAGGCTTTTTTCGTTGAATACATCTCCGATGAACAGCTGGCTTGGGATTAGAATTTTTATTTTCTGCGCATCCTTTTGCACTACCCACTGGACCTTTGGAATTTGCGGCTTTAGTTCCTCCCCCGTGTATTTTCCTTCAAGTGGTTCTGTCTTTGTTATCTGAACGTTTCCCAATCCCATGAGTCTCAGCTCGTCTCCTGCTTTGAGATTTTTTATGTCTTCAGATTCGGTGTACAGGTTCTCATCTAGAGTGATCTCCCTTGTGCCGATGTCCTTTGTGGGATGGTTTGGCAAAGTAATGACACTTGGCATGCCTGAAATTCTGATCTTTGTTGGGTTTTTCACCATGTGCAGCCTAATGCTGTCTGCATCTATGATTTTTCGATTAAGCGACTCTAGTGTGTCAAACGGGGCTAGTGTGTCTGCCTTTGTAAATCCTAATGACAGCACAAACTTTCTGATTGCCTCCGGTGTGATTCCACGTCGTTTTAGTGCCTCCAGTGTTGGGAGCCTTGGGTCGTCATATCCTGATACCTTGCATTCCTCAATTAGCGGACGCAGTATTCTTTTTGATACTGGCATTCCCTCAAATCCCAATCTTGAAAATTCTATTACCTTTGGTTTTCGCATCTTTAGTGCATCCAAAATTGCATAGTACAATTCGTTTCTCAATTCGTATTCTTTGGTTCTAAACGCATGTGTCACGCCATCGATGCTGTCCTCTATTGCAACTGAAAAATCATAGCTTGGCCAGACCCTGTACTTGTCTGCAAGTATTGGGTGCTTTGCCTCTATTATTCTGCACATGACCGGATCGCGCATCACAGTATTTTCGGATTTCATGTCTCCGCGGAATCTGACTATTATTTCTCCTTGCTTGTATTTTGAAAACATTTTTTCCCATCTTTCTAAATTCTGTTCCAAATCGCCAAGACTGCACTTGCATGCTTTCATCTCCCTTCTGTTTGCACTGACTGTTTCTTGTTTACACGTGCATAGATATGCAAATCCCCCGTTGATTAGCTCAAGGCATTTTTTGTATAGCAGCTCGATGTCATCTGACGTGTTTTTGACCCTGTCATATTTCACGCCAAGCCAGTCCAGTCCTACCTTTATTGCTGCATAATATTCCAGTCTTTCTGCTTCTGGGTTTGTGTCGTCAAATCGCAAAATGAGTTTTCCTCCGTACATTCTGGCGTATTCCTCGTCAATTATTGCGGCCTTTGCGTGCCCAATGTGTGGGTATCCGTTTGGCTCTGGGGGAAATCTCGTTATGACTTTTCCTTGCTCTGCGCCCTCAAGTGGCGGCAATCCTTCACGCTCCTCTTTTTTCGGCTTTACTACCAAAAGATCAGGAAACTCTTTTTCAATTTCGGATTTTTGCTGCTCAAACGGTATCTGGTTTATGGAGTTTACTATGTCTGAAATCAGGGGGGCAATTTCCTTTATCTGGCTTCGTAATTCAGGAATGGTGCCAAGTGCTTTTGATAAAATGATTTTATCTTGGGTTTTTCCTTCATGCTCTACTGCATTTTGCAGCGCTAGTTTTCGTATCTTTTCTTTTATGGAGTCATCCAATCCTAAAGGCTCCTTTTTACAACAAAGTCAAGCAGCGAGATCAATTCTTTTTTTGCAGGACCTGAATACGGCGCCAGAGACTTGATTGCCTTTTCCGCATACTGCATTGCCTCGTTTCTTACGTCTTTTTCAATTTCCAAAGAGCGCATTGCATCCACTGCATCATTTATCTGCTTTTTAGTGGCCTTGGCATTCCCAAAGACATTTAGGATTAGTTTTTTTGATTTTTTATCTGCCTTTTGTATTGCAAGCAGGATGGGCAGCGATTTTTTTCCCTCACGCAAGTCATTGCCGACTGGCTTTTTTGTAATCTTTGGATCACCTAGGACTCCGATATAATCATCAGTTATCTGAAATGCCACGCCGAGGTTTTTCCCAAATGTTGCCAAATTTGAAACGTCTTTTTTATTTCGCTTTGCGCAAATTGCGCCCATTGCGCACGATACCTCAAATAATGCAGACGTCTTTTTTTCAACCATTTTGATGTATTCTGATTTTGTGGGGATCTTTTTTCCTTCTGCCATTTTTATGTCAAGTACCTGGCCTTCGCACACATCTACGCACGCTTTTGCAAGTCTTGCCACCAAAAGGCTTGACGTGGTTTTGTCCTTTACGTTGTCTATTGATATTATTTCAAATGCCTTTGAAAACAAAACGTCTCCAGCTAAAATGGCAAGCGGCATGCCGAACTTTGTGTGGACTGTTGGAACGCCGTGGCGCATATCGTCATTATCCATGATATCGTCATGGACTAGGGTGAAATTGTGTATCATTTCTATTGCTGCTCCAGCAGGTAGGGTATCTCTGATGGAGCCACCGAGCATCTGGCAGCTTTTTATCACCATGTATGGTCGCAGGCGCTTTCCTCCGTTTACTATTAGGTGTGCAGCTGCAGAATACAGCTCATCCGGTTTTCCGTCAATTTTTGTACTCAGGTACTTGTTTACCGCCTTTGCATTTTTTGGCAGGGTGGATGTCATTTGGTAAGCCTCCAGTTTTTTGTTGGAAAGTGATAGTTTAGTGATTTTTCAAGTGCTGATTTGAATTTGGGGCCAATCCATTTGCCAAGAACAGGACCATGTTTTTCCATCATTTCTTTTTCTGACTCTGGAAGCAAATACAACGCAACTACCATCCACGGACAATATATCTGTGGATTTTTTTCCATGTCGGAGTATAGCTCGTTACTACTTGACCACTTTACTTCGCTTATTTCATCCTCCACTAGTTTGGTCTGGAATGATTCTGACACATGACCGATGAGTGTTCCACAAATTTCATTTTCCGATCCCACATCCTTGTATGGTACGTGATACTCAAATTTGAACAAATAATCAAGTTTGCACGAAGCGCCAATTTCTTCTGGCAGCCTTCTTTCTGCTGATGAGACATATGTTTCTGATTTTCTTGGATGACTTGCAACCGTTCCGTCCCAGTCTCCTGGCCAAAGCATTTTGGACTGGCTTCTACGCGTGAGCAATAATTTCCCGTCCTTGTCAAATAGCAACACTGTAAATGCCCTGTGTAGCTTGCCTTTTGGCAGATGACACTTTACTTTTTCCTCAAATCCAATCGGATTGTCGTTTTCGTCAACTAGGATCAAAAATTCTTCTGCCATCATATGCCTCTGAACATGGTTCCATCAAACTTGCCTTTTGCGGCATTGGTAATTCTTTCTGGCTTGTTTCCATTTACAAAAAAGACGTCCAGTCCCATTTTTGAAATTCTTGTTGCCTCCTCCACCTTTCTTTTCATGCCGCCTGTAACATCCATTGGTATGTCTTCTATTGAAACTTGATCTCCGTCCATCTCGCGGACCAGCGTTTTTGTCTTAAAATCAGAGTACAGTCCGTCTACATTAAGCACAAAGATGGACAGTCTTGGGCGCAGAATCTTTGCAAGAATGCTCATTATTTTATCTCCTGACAAAATGTATGACTTTTTTTTGCCATACCAGAGCGCATCGCCATATGACACTGGAATTAGTCCTGACTGGGCAATTTTTGAAATTTCTTTGACCTTTTTTGTAATTGGCCTGTTTCCATCCATGAAATCAGTCGGAGGTAGGCAGTAAGGGGTCAGCTTGTTTTTGATTAGCGAGTCCAAAATAATTTTGTCAAGCTGGATCATCGAGTTTTTTACCACTGACAATCCATGAAGGGAATATCTGTCAGGCTTTGTATGCATGCCGTATTTTACAGACCAGTAGTGTCCAAACGAGCCTCCTCCATGAACAAGTATTATGGGCTCATGGATTTTTTTTAGCTGTTTTGATATTTTGTCTATTGTAGAAATCCTTGGGGAAAGAGGCTTTTCTTTGTTTGTTATGATGGAGCCTCCAAGCTTGATGAGAATCATATTTTTCATCGAAATTTAGTCAGTTAAAAAGTATCTGTGGTATGGATAGTGGATTTTTTGTAACCTGCTGATGGTCTAACCTGTTTTTACTTTGATGATGCCTTTATCAATCAAATATGTTAGCGCGTTAATCACTTCGTCATCTGAAACTTTTCCCTCTCCATACCAGATGAAAATATTTCTTACCCAGCTGGGAATTTTTTTCTGGCTGTTTACTGGAGATGTGTCGATTTTCCCCTCAACAGATTCTTCTTGACTTTCAGCAATTTCCAATTCTGCATAATATGCGCTACGTTGGATCAATTTCTGAATTCTGTCTGCTCCATGATACTGCCAGAGCGCATCAGAGTACAAATTTGCGCAAATTCTTGCTTCGATACTATGGTTTTGTTGTTCAAGCCACTTTACTTCTCCATACAATTGATATCGTGCATTTTCCTCCTCGCACCACTGTATTCCGTTCTCAGTAAACTTGTTTTCTGCAAAAAATGAGGTAGCGCCAAAAACTGTGGAAATAGACGGGGTTAGCACGATTATGCATAGGATTATTGCGGCATTCTTCATTATTCTTCAAACTTGATTTGTTTTGTCACAATTATCTCTTACCCATTATTGTTTAGTCTGATCAAAAGTTCAGTCCTTGTGCGAGTACGCTTAAAGCAAATTCAATTATCTTGTGGTTTTAAGCCGAGCTCTGCTCAAGTCCGCTGGCGTCTATTTTTGCAGAAAAACATTCGTATTTTTTTGCCAGTGCACTTAGTATTTTGTCGAGATTTGTTTTGTCAGCTAGCGCAATTATGCATCCACCATCCCCAGCACCGGTTAGCTTTGTGCCATACGATACGTCCTTTACTAGACTGATCATTGAGCTTAGCGTCTCATTTGAGACTCCGATTTTTTCCAAAATTTCCTGATTCTGCGTCATCATTTTTCCAAGCTTTACCAGATCATTTTTTTGCAAGGCATCTAGCGCTTCCTCAATTAGACTCGCTTCCTGCGTACACAGAGATGTGAAAAATTCCTGCTTCTTGTCCTTGAATTGCCTTACCATGGACACTACCTTGCTTGTAGAGTGTATGATCCCAGAATTTGCTACCACTAGCTCAAATTTCGGCAAGAATTCTAGTTTTTGTATGTGTCCATCCTTGTTGTATTCTAGAACCCCGCCGTACACGCATGCAGTGCAGTCTGCACCGGACGTGTTTTCAAAAATCGTCCTTTCTGCATCTATTGCAATTTTTAGGATCTCGTCTTTTGTGTGATTCCCAAAGAGTCCGGAAATTGATCCAGCAGCTGCAACGCAGCACGCAGACGAAGACCCAAGTCCGACACCTGA
>DATBQZ010000123.1:0-5233 GCA_036560565.1 Candidatus Nitrosotenuis sp. | reverse complement strand
AAGAAAATTCTGGGAGTAATAAACGGAGAATCCTTGATAATCTCAGAGATAATCGAAAAATGCGACATCGCACAAACTTCAGGATATAGAAAGATAAACTCGTTAATAGACGACGGATTGCTTGTCCCATCTGGCTATATTTCTACAAGCGACGGCAAAAAAGTCACAAAATACAGGTCCATCTTCAACAACATAAACATCGAGATTGTCAAAAACAAAATAAACGTCTCACTCTATCTTCCAAAAGCTGACTTTGATACCAGTTCGATCTTAACTGTGTGCACTCAAAACTAGAAACTTTTCACTCCTTTCCAACCATGATTGGAAATAATTTCCTCTGATACGGTAAAAATACGACTAATTCGTACGATTTTCAATTTTTTTGAATGATATGGTCCATACTGGTTTATTTGGTGCACGCTGATTTCCGACTAGGCAAACACAACTCCTGCTACCTTATGCCTGCGTGCAGACAGTTAATACCGAACTTGATGCAAAATCTTCTTTTGCTAATCTGATGGCTACCTTTATGTCATTTTTCACAATTTCGATTTTGACGTTATCAAAAACCGTCCTGTATTTTGTGACTTTTTTGCCGTCGCTTGTAGAAATATAGCCAGATGGGACAAGCAATCCGTCGTCTATTAACGAGTTTATCTTTCTATATCCTGAAGTTTGTGCAATGTCGCATTTTTCGATTATTTGAGATATGATCAGCGCATCGCTGCTTAGAACGTTCAAAATCTTCTTCTTGTCTATGTCTCCAAATGACTCTAAAATGATTTTAGTTAATATTGAATTATCAATTGAAATCCAATTGTCGTTACTTGTGGTTTTGACACTACACATGCTTTCAAGAAATCTTTTTTCAAGACCATCTGCCCCCGCACCAAAAAACTCCCTCAGGACAGAGTCTAATTTTTGAAATTGTTCTATTGATTCAGTTAATGTTATGCCGTATTTTTCAACCAGCCTGTTCTCGACTTTTTGTATTGTTTTATCCCCTAGATTTTCTCGGATAATCTCGTCTAGGTGTTTTGATAACAGTCTATCCAGACCTGCCACGCCTATGGGGCTTGATTATGGTATATTATTATTTCCAATACTGGGCACAACAGTTTAATACAATTTTGACATTTCCAAAAATGGTAATGAGACTTCACTTAATGGTTGGTAATGGCAAATTTCTATTAAATAATAGACTCGATCTATGCCCTGAAATCATTCATACTGGAAAAGAAAATTCAAAAAGGCATGATGTGTGGCTTGCCTGCCAAATATCTGAAAATCAAGACAAAAATGACATTTCTAATCAAATTGAGGATTCGATGGACTGGGTGCTGGAAACTGATAATGACCTGGCAAAACATGGGCAACAAACTACCATCTCTGTAACTAAGACTGATCACACCTCTCATCGCTTTCTACCCACCATCAAAAGTCATTTGAAATGATAACTTCCATAGTGATTGATGATGATGTTGACACCGTGGATGTTTTCTGTGACTATCTGGAGATTGTGAATGTTAAAGTTGTAGGACGAGGGCATAATGGAAAAGTAGCAGTGGAATTATACCAGAAACATAATCCAGATGTGGTGTTTTTGGATCTAATGATGCCTGACTATGACGGATTTTATGCGCTGGAAAACATTAGGAAAATAAACCCTACAGCTAAGATTGTTGTTGTGACTGCCGATCTACGGCGAGATACTACTAACAAACTCAATATTTTGAAGCCTACTGAAGTCTTCATAAAACCGTATGACATTAACAAGATTTCAGAACTATTGTCAAAAATCTAACACTGCATAATTTTTTCAATTTTGCCTAATGCCGTTTCAATTCTTTTGATTTCAGGACTTAGTTTTTCATCTACAGATTGGTGTTTTATTATTTTTAATGATGCACTGATCACAAATAATGGATCACGCAATTCTGTGAGTTTATCTGATTCAATCTGGGCCATTTTTGACTCATTTTCACCTATTTGATATAAAAGACTGCTCTGCCAAAACTGGAAATACGTGACTACTGGGGATGTTCTTCGTATTCCTGTTTGCATCAGGTACCGTCTGTTTTTATCCATCATACAAAAATTGGCTGAATATTTGCATACAATTTAACAAAAAATACAAATAATTCTTTCTATGTGTTTGATAATTATGATTATGTTAAACAAATTTTTACTATTTTTGTGATCTGCATTAAATATGATAGTTGTGTATAGTATACAATTCGAAAAAGGTAAGAGAACGATGTGTCCAAAAATCTCTTGACTAGTTACGAGTACCGCTCGTAATTCTCTTGCGTCTTGACACAAAGGTGTCATTTCGAATCCTAGTTAAGGACTGGACACTCCCTATCTCGTTTTTCTTTTTTTATGCAGTTTTTGTTATTAGTTTTGTCAATATCGGATCAATGCTGAAATTTAAATCAGATAGAACTGGCGCAATCTTGTCTTGTACAAGGTTTTGATGACAAAAAATGGAATTGCCTGTCGTAATAGTAAGATGATTGTAAACTTGGATCCTAAATCTTCAGTTGAAAATAATATAAATTTTGTATCTCATGCCCACTCGGATCACCTGCCTAGTGGCAAAAATGGCATAATTTTGGCCACAAAAGAAACTAAAGAAATTGCCAACATTAGAGGCAGAGAACTAACAAACCATGTCGAATATCTTGATAATTTTGCGCTATATGATAGTGGGCACATACTTGGGGCCAGAAGCTTGCTTTTTGATGATGTCTTTTACACGGGAGACATCTGCACAAGAGATAGGGGATTTCTCAAGGCAGCGACAATCCCAAAATGTAAAACCTTGATAACCGAATGTACTTTTGGAAAGCCGGAGTTTGTCTTTCCAAGACTCGAAGAGACGATAAAAAAAGTAAACGAGCTGGTCTCAGAATTATACAACAAAGGAAAGCCGGTTATACTGCTTGGATACCAGCTTGGGAAAGCACAAACTCTGTCGCATCTTTTTGGCCATTGGGATCCTGTGTACTATCATGATTCTGTCAAAGAAATGAATGACCTTCACCGAAAGCTAGGAATTGACATTAAACCAGGACTTGGGCACACCGAAGCTGCCGCAAAAGGGCTACTTGAAAAGAAGCCATGGGTTATGGTTGCGCCGCTAATGTCGGAAACTAACCAGTTCATTAAAGACATGAAATCAAAGTATGGTGCAATAACAATAGGGTTTAGCGGCTGGGCAAAATCTGGTTTTTCCTATGGCAAAAAGCATGACTATTCAATACCGCTAAGCGATCATTGTGACTATAACGAATTAATCGACTTGGTAAAACGGACTGGCGCAGAAAAAATCTACACCGTGCATGGCTTTGTAGATGAATTTGCAGCTGATTTGGTCAGAATGGGTTTTGACGCACAACCATTGCGCGAAAACTCACTAGATGAATTTCTATAAACACAAAACTAGATTTAAATCACTTGTGAATTTTGAATCAAACTATGTCTACTGCGTCACTGCGAAAGGATCACGACCTAATTGAAAAAGTAGTAAAATCAATGGAGGTCACACTGCAATTATTAAAAAACGGAAAAACCATACCTGAATCAATACTTTTACCTGTGATTGATTTTTCCAAGAACTTTACCGATGTATGCCATCATGGAAAAGAGGAAGAATCGCTTTTTCCTGCACTAGAGCAGGCTGGAATGCCTCGCAATATGGGGCCAATTGCAGTAATGCTCATGGAACATCAAATGACAAGGCAGATTGCAGATAGGATGGAAGAGTCTGCAAAGGAATATCTCAAGACTGGCTCTCCTGCCAAGCTTGCATCTGATATTGGCGAATACATTGAGCACGTGTCTGCGCATCTTTGGAAAGAAAATAACCGGCTATTCATGATGGCTGAAATGCGACTACAAGGAAGATCTGATCAAGTGAACAGCGGCCTAAACGAAGTTGAAAAACTAAAGCTTGAAAAACTCGGCAAAAATAGATCTGACTATGAAAATCTAGCAAATCAACTTGCCGACGATGTTTCTAAAATAATCTGATTTTTTCAGTTATTCAAAAATTAAGAAAAATAATGAATTTGATGCAGAAATGTCTATTCTACTGTGACGTTTCCTGTCATCCATGGGTGAACCACACAGAAGTAATCATAACTTCCTGCATCGTCAAACGTGTATTCAAATGTCTTTCCTGACATGAGAATGCTGCTGTCGAATACGCCGTCTGGTCCTCCACCTGATAATGTTCCACTAGTTACCGTATGTGCTGCTGTATCATCATTTGTCCATGTTACAGTGCCACCTACACTAACTGTTACCATGTCTGGCATGAAACATTCATTGTTTTCTTCACATCCTGGAGCTGAAGATCCTTCTGGAATTGACACATCAACTGCTGATGGTGCGGATGGTTCTTCTTCCACTGGAGTTTCTTCCACTATGGCTTCCTCAACTGGAGTCGGAGCTGGAGTTGGTACTGGAGCCGGAGTTGGTACAGAAACTGGAGCCTGTGTTGGTTCCATAGATGCAAAAGATGCGGCAATTGCGACAAACACGATAGTTATTCCTACCGCTAGTGCAATGCCGAATTTGTCTGCGGCTGTCATGTCGCTTGTGACTATTCTAGACTAAATAAAGCTAATTACAAGTTTGACTTGTACTGGATTAAAAAATAATATCAAAAAGACTGTGACTTTTGCAACAACCTTATCGCTTGTAATATTTTAGTCTGATTGTTCTATTCTAATCTAAAGTCGAGTTGTTTTGCATGGTGGGACGACTGTGTTTTTTGTGGGTTTAGCAGACGAATCTGTTTTACAAAGCACATCAAACTGTTAAAAATTTGTAAGAAATACTCTTCAGGATTTTCGACTGTTACTTGATACTTTGGCGAGTTTTTCAGCCCTTTGGGATCTCTAATGATAAAATCAAAGATGATTTTATGGTCTGCGATGTTGAGGATTTTTCCATGAGTTGCTTTGTTTCGTAATACCTGTAATTCCCATAGTGCGCTGTTTGTTGCATCAAAATACCCCTGATCCGTCTTTATGCGTCTGATCTTTGCTCCACGATCTAATTGCTCATGTGTTGGAACTGAAAAATATTTCGCAATGGAATCCTTTACTTGTTTTTGAATTCCGGAATTGCCGAGGTTTTTTCGTATTCCGTGGATGTAAAAGACATTTTCCCTGTCAAATAAATTAAATCTGTCATTTATCTCAACTTTGATCATGTCTATGAC
>DATBQZ010000122.1:0-1584 GCA_036560565.1 Candidatus Nitrosotenuis sp. | reverse complement strand
GATGATTTTGTTGAGCCTTTCATTAAAGACAAAAATCTGAAAGAACAAGAACGAATTGAAGCTGAAAATCTGATAGAACAAGAACGAATTGAAGCTGAAAATCTATTAAGAGCAGATCTTACTGAATCTGAAAATCTAATGAAAGAAGATCTCGCTAAATCCAAAAATCTAGTAATGGGTGGACGAGTTGAAGCTGAAAATTTATTGAATTCTACCTTGGCTGAATCTCTAAATATGATAGATAATATCGTATGTGACTCTGAGAATTTAATAAATGAACTAGTAGTAGAAAACAATAATCTTAAAAATAGTGCCCAAATTGAAATTGAAAATTTAAGAGAAAGCGCAAAAGTTGAATCTGAAAATCTAAAAAGACTTGCAGCTGCTGCCTCGATTAATATTAAAAATATTGAAAAAATAGAATTGGATAATACTCAACATTATGCAGATACTGTATCTGAAAATCTAAAAAGAACCGCTGTAATTAAAGCGGAAAATCTAAAAGAATCTGCAAAAGTTACAGTAGAAAATCTAAGACGAAGTGCACAAATCCACTCTTCAAATCTAAAAGAATCTGCAAAAGTTTCATCAGAAAATCTAAGACGAAGTGCACAAAAAGAATCTGAAAATCTAAAACAAACTGCACATACCATCACTCTCAATTTAATGGCAAGAGCAAATAGTGCAATTGAACAGATGAAAAAAATCGCAAATGATGCATCTGACAAGTTAAGAGAAGATACAAATGCTTATTCTGGGCGTACTGTAAAAAATACCTATCACACCATTGAACATCTGAAAAATAAAACATTTCTCAAGAAATTACAGTTACAAAATAAAAAACAAGTAATTCTGATCTCAACTATGATTGTTATTTTGATAGGTGGTGGTGTTTTTTATCTAAATCCTTCTGAGACTTCCGTTAAAAATTATTCTGGATCTCTTTCTCATTCTCTTTCAACAAATTATCTCATCCAAAACTTGCGAGGAGACGCTGTAGATACGTGGGTATCTTGGAAAACATCACCTGGTATACAATTTCATATACATGTCCTAAATTCCAAACATGCTACAAAGGAACGACTGGATGCAATAGAGGACGTGATTATGTCCACGCAAAAAGTCGGATTGGATGATTCTCTAACGCATAAAGGTCCAAAAGGAACAAACTCTACTTACTATGCTGGTTGGTATGGTGCTCTAAACAGTATCACAACTGACACAAAATTCAACATTGTCAAAAATCTTCACTTTCACATAGACGAGGAAACTGCCACTGGTAATATTGAGATCGAACTCACCGACTTATCCAGTCCTGATGGTTATTCTGGATATACAAAATCAATAACTGATGAGCAAAATCATCAGATTCTAAAGTCTACAATTACAATATATGACATTGACAAGATCGATCTTGAAGACCTAAAGACACTTGTACGACATGAACTTGGGCATGGATTTGGGTTGGCACATTCTACCGCTCCTGAAGATCTGATGGCTCCTGTAATCACAACTGAGTACCCATACATTTCAGAATGTGATCTAAGTGCAATATCTTATCTGTATAACGGGGGAGAGTCAAGC
>DATBQZ010000121.1:0-3718 GCA_036560565.1 Candidatus Nitrosotenuis sp. | reverse complement strand
TAATGAACCTACGAGGACAAATCATTCCAGTAATTGACGTAAAGGAAAAACTTGTACTTGATTCAGATACAAACAGCAACTCATCTAAGCAGCGAATTTTGGTTGCAGAGATAAACAATTCACTTGCCGGCCTTCTTGTTGACGAAGTAGATCAAGTAATGAAGATTCAGACAAAGGATGTAGAGCCTGCACCTCAGGGAACGCTAGAGTCACACAATTATGTAAAGGGAATAGCAAAATCAGATAAGAAATTGATTGTTCTATTAGATGTGGAAAAATTACTTGATGATTCTTCTTTTGCTATTACCGAAGCGATACAGGGAGGAAATCAGCAATGAGTTACGGTGCCAAAAAGATTCTCGTAGTTGACGATGCTTCATTTATGAGAACTGTCTTAAAAGATATTGTCAAAGGTAATGGCCTTGCTACCGAAGTGATCGAGGCTGCAGACGGTGTTGAGGGAGTAAAGGCGTATCAGACACAAAAACCAGATCTTGTAACAATGGATGTGAACATGCCAAGAGCTGATGGCATTCAAGCATTACGCGCTATTATGAAAATTGATCCTGCTGCAAAAGTGGTAATGGTCACATCTGTAGAACAAAAACAAATCGTTCAAGATGCAATGAAAATTGGAGCAAGAGATTACATTGTAAAACCATTTGATAGAAGTAATGTAGGTCTTGTACTAAACAAGGTTATGAGACAAAAATAGGACATACAATGCAAACCTATGCCATAACTGACTCTGACCTTGAACAACTTTCTGAAATTTTTAACAAGTGTATTTCAACAAGGACAGTTGAATCTCTTTCAACAATACTCGGTGAACAATTTGATTACAAGATTGGCAAACCAAAAATGCTGAATATATCTGAGCTTGATGAACTGACCCCAGCATTTTCTGATTCAGTAGACATGTCTGCAGTTTACCTAAAGCAGACAGGCGATATTGATGTTGGAATATTATATTACATGCCTGAAAAGGATGGGAAAAAATTTGCGGCAAAATTACTTGGGCTAAAAAAAGTGGGTGTGTTTTCTAAATTAAGCAAATCCTCGCTCTCAGAGACTGGAAATATTCTGTCAGGCTCGTTTTTTAATGCACTAGCAATTGAAAAACACTGTAAAACTACATCTGACATACCTGGCTTTGCTATTGACACGTTTAGGTCATTACTTGAGATTCCAGCAACTGACATTGGAATAGAAACCCAATCGCTAATTGCATGTGATGCTGAATTTACCTCACAAAGTGATCTGAGATTGAGAATGCTCATAATACTAGATCCGATCAATGCAAAAAAGCTCTTAGACATACACAGCTAAATTCGAAAAACAGAGAACTTCCTTCTAATAATTAAGATGGATGACATTGCAACGGTGAATATTACAAATACAATTGAACCAAATTCTGGTACTACCACCAATCCAAACTCAGTACTCATTCCAGCTCCTCTTATATTCTCAAATCGTATCTGTGTGTGGCCTGACTGCCCATCAGAAAATCTGTAATCTGCGTAATCTCCGCCAACTTGTGCATTGCCTGATTTCTTGTAGAGTTGTTTTTCATTTTGAACTATGATAAAATCATAGGACGTATTGCGAAGGGTTTCCCCTGTCTTTGCGTTGCGGAAAGTGAAAATGAATTTTGTGTCCTTATCTGGCTCAACTATGGTTGGATCCCATGACAAATCCACTTGAATCTCCTCATTTTTTGTCATGGCAATCATTGGAAAGACGAGATTGTCGCTTGCCTCCAGTGTAAACTTTATGTTTTCTGGCTTGTCAACGCCTGTTTTTTGCTGAGTCTGTTTAAGGAATTTTAGATTGTCTTGTGACAAAATAAAGTGAATTATTCTCTCATTTTCATCCGAATAGTCATCAATTGTTATCGATGATTTGAACAGATCAACTCCATTTACCTTACCAGTATAGCTTGGAACAAAAAAATCACCAAATTTCTTTGGAAAGTGAACTTCCACATGAACCACAGGCACATGCGAGATGTTTTGCTCACTCCAGTCAAAAGGCATCTCAAAATTCACAATATTTGTGCTTGAGTCATAATTGAAATTTGATATTTTATCATAATATGACTTTACACCAAACATTACATCGCCTCCATCCTTATCTTTTTCATCAAATTTCTGCTTTGACGGTATAGTAATATCAGTAACATATGTTCCCAAGTTTTCCACTACATTGGTTGGCTTGTCAATGGTTCTGATCTCAATCTCAAAGTGATATAATCCACCAGAGCTAAAAACTGGACTTGCAAGCTCTATTGGTTTAGAATCAGTTTCATACCATGCGCCAAAAAGATTGTCTTTTTCGCCAGTAATCGTGGTATTGCCGTCTATTGTTGGATTAACCCTAATATTGATTATGCCGTCTGCTGTAAAAAAATAATTCCTAAAAATTATTTTTCCTTCGTGATACAATCCAATCAAAAATGTTGTATTGTTTGTATTTTGGCTTGTTTGTGAATCAATAGATTTGATTATGATCATTTTTTCCTTATTTTCTGTAAAATCCATAGGAATTATTTCTGTAGTTATGGTAATCTTTTTACCGTTTACATCCACTGTTTTTATTGTATCAAGACCAAGACCGTGACCATATGCATTAACAATTGGCACAAACATTAATACTGATAAAATACAAACCGTCATCATTGACAGTGACTTGGTTCTAATCATAATGTGACTAGCTTTACAGTATCCATTTTTTTATTTGTCTGAAAATTTTTTGTAATCAAGTTGATCTGTTCTGCTTCCCCATCTAACATGAATAACTCAACGCATTTGTTACCATGAATTTTGCTATGTAGTTGTGTAGTGATCAAGTCCTCAAAACTATGTTTCATACCAGCAATGATATGATCAAATTCGTCATTATGTACTACAAGTAGAATTGCATGTAGATTTCCCGAAAGCTCGTTTTTTTGTCTTTCCTCCGAAACAAAATTTCTTATTCCTGCTCTAATTGCCTCTGATCTGCCAGTAAAGCCCATTGATTTTTGCAGCTTGTCAAGTTCTGTTAGCATCTCATCGTTTAATGAAATTGATACAATTGGCATTGATCAAATTATTATTAAACTTGTTATAAAGATAGCCATTAAACTTATTAATTTTTTATAGATTTATTAATAATTATACGCATAAAACTATGTGAAGAAGCCTCTAATGATCGGTCTGGGCATTGTGATTGTGGCAATCATATCTATTATCATAAGCATTGGTGGCAGTGACTCTAAGCAAGGCATTCCACTACAGGAAGAAAAACCCGCAAAACTAAGAATAGTTGCTTCATTTTATCCGCTTTACGAATTCTCAAAAAATGTCGTAGGAGATAAAGCTGAAATTTCCACTCTTATTCCAAATGGGGTCGAACCACATGATTGGGAACCAAATGCAAATGATGTACTGAACCTCAAAGAATCTGACATCTTTGTTTACAATGGCGCAGGAATGGAACCTTTTGTTGACAAATTAATTAATTCTGGCGAGTACAACAATGTGAAATTTGTTGAAACAACAAAAGGAATAGACCTCATACAAACAAATGACAAATATCAAAAAGGATCAGGTGATCATACTACGTATAATCCACATGTTTGGTTGGATCCGATTCTTGCAAAACACCAAGTAATGATAATCAAAGATGCCATAATTGAGGCTGATCCAAATAATAAAAAATACTATGAAGATAATGC
>DATBQZ010000120.1:0-1930 GCA_036560565.1 Candidatus Nitrosotenuis sp. | reverse complement strand
CTTGCAAGTGAATTTGCCTTGTTCGCAATTGCTGCGAAATTATTTGGATCATTTTTGAGAATATGGTCAAAGCATTCAACTGACTTTTCATGTTGACCAAGTATCGAGAGTATCAGGCCCTTTTCAAGTAATGAGTCATTGTTGGCAGGTTCTATTTCCAGAATTTTTTCATAGCATAAAAGTGCCTCAGCGTACCGACCTATTACTTTCATGGACATGCCTTTATGATATAACGACATTACATGATTTGGTTCTATCTTCAATATTTCATCATAACAAGAAATAGAATCAATGTGATTACCAATCTTGTATAGAACCATTCCTTTTTGGAACAAACACTTGGAATTATTTGGGTTGATCTTTAATGCCTGATCAAAAATTCTTTTTGCGTCATCAAGTTTACTCAAATTACCAAGACATAACCCCATGTAGTATAATGTGTCACGATATTGCGGATTGATGCAATAGATGTGTTGAGTACATCTTAACGCATCATCATGTTTTCCAATTTTTAGTAAAGTAATTGTTTTGTTGTATAACGCATCCAGATTATTAGGCTCTAATGTCAATGCTTTATCATAGTATAGCAATGCATCTTTTGTCATATCTAAATGTGTAAGGGATACAGCTTTGTATGTTAGGGACAAAACATGATTTGGCTCTAACTCAAGCACATGATCAAAGTTTGATATTGCCGTTGTGAATTTTTCTAGTTTATTCAATATCATGCCCTTGTGAAATATAGCGTCTGTATGGGTGACGTTTTTTTGCAAGATTTGATCAAAAATCAAAATAGCGTCATTGTATCTTCCTGTATTTTCAAAGATCAGCCCTTTGTTAAATAAGGCTAGGGGATGGTTTTCTTCCAGATCCAGGACATGTTCAAACATCGTCAGTGCTTCATCGTGTTTATCGATCAAGACCAATAAGGAACCTTTGTAGTATAACGCCTCCACATTGTTTGGATTTATTGTCAGGGCCTTGTCAAAGTAGGTGAGTGCGTCGTTGTGGGAGTTGAGCTGTGCAAGTGAGATTGCCTTTCCAAGCAGTGTGTCAAAATGATTTTGATTGATCAGTAGGGCCTTGTCAAAGTAGGTGAGGGCGTCGTTGTGACGATTAAGCCGTGCTAACAAGAGGCCTTTACGGCATAACGCATCCGAAGAATTAGGAATAAATTCTAGAATTTCATCATATATTTTATCGGCATCATTAAATTTTTTAATTTTTTCTAGACATGTCGCTTTTCCAAATAATGAGTCAAAGTGTTTTTCATTTATTACTAGTGCATGATCATAACAAGACAAAGCTTCTGCATGATCTCCAATTTTTGACATGGCTTGAGCTTTGTAATAAAATGACAGATAATTCAGTTCGTCGTATTGCGTTACTTTATCAAAACAAATTATTGCGTTATGATATTGTTCATTTCTGTATAATGTGAGACCTTTTTGATACAGTACATTTACGTCGTACGGATTGATTGCTAGTGCTGCGTCAAAGCAGGTGATTGCGTCGTTGTGGTTTTGGTTGTAAGAAAGTGAGAGACCTTTTTGATATAATACGCTTGCATCGTACGGATTGATTGCTAGTGCTGCGTCAAAGCAGGTGATTGCATCGTTGTGGTTGCCAAGTATTGATAGGTCCAGGCCCTTTTGATAGTATGCGTTGTAGAACTCTGGGTTGATTTTGATTGCCTTGTCAAAGCAGGTGATTGCATCATTGTGGTTGCCAAGTATTGACATAACAAGACCTTTTTGATAGTATGCATCAAGGTTATTTTGATCATTTTTTATTATAATGTTGAAATTTAGTAATGCGTCGTTGTGCTTTCTCAATATACAAAAAACAAGACCCTTTTGATAGTATGCGTTGTAGAACTCTGGGTTGATTTTGATTGCCTTGTCAAAGCAGGTGATTGCGTCGTTGTGGT
>DATBQZ010000119.1:0-2030 GCA_036560565.1 Candidatus Nitrosotenuis sp. | reverse complement strand
CCCTTACCTCTCGGAGTAGTTGCACTTGGGGTGCAAGTTCTGAGCCAAATGCAGCCGTTGCGATTAGACATCCGCCATCTTTTGCATCAGTTGGTTGTTTGTCACCATCCGCAGATTCTGCATAAAGTGGTTCTCCATTGTAGGTAATTCTATCCAATCCCTTCATTCCGATTTCTGTTACTTGGGGCGGAAGCGGGACATACAGCAAATCGTCAGCATAATCTTGCCCTTTTGTTATCATCCATTTTACGAGATTGATTGTTTCTACTGCATGCTCTTTGCTAGGAGTGGATGTCTCCAAGTTTTGATGTATTAGGAGATACGTAAAACTCGTTATTGGATACGAGTTATCGCCTGGGGCGTTGTTAATGCTAACTTCGGTCCAGCTTTCATGTGCCGCTGGCAACGCTGGTGCTGCACCTGCCGCAGCTGCGGACATGGTTTCCAACGTTGGTTCGACAAAAGCAGTTCCATCGGCGTTTTGAAGATAAGCAATTGTCATGTCATTTTGTACTGCATATGCCAATTCCACATAACCGATAGAATACGGACTTGTTCTGACAGTGGAAGCTACGCCCTCATTTCCTGCAGATCCAACACCTGTTGGCCATGGAATGCTTTTTCCAAATCCAACTTCGCCTTCCCATTCTGGACTTACTATACTGAGGTATTCTGTAAAGACATAGGTTGTGCCCGAACCATCTGAGCGGTGCACCACGAGTATGTTCTTATCAGGCAAGTCAAGGTCTGGATTGGATTCTTTGATTACAGGATCATTCCATTTTGTTATCTTGCCGAGGAATATGTCTGCGACCTGTCCGCCCGTAAGTTTTAGCCCACTTTGAGGGATTTCAGGAATGTTATAGGAAATGGTAACTCCGCCTATTGCTTCTGGAATGTGTAAGGAATCTGGAACAAGCGATTGCTCACCTGCAGTCAACGGGGCATCCGAAGCTGCAAAGTTGACAGTTTTTTCAATATGCTGTTTTACCCCTCCACCACTTCCGATTGACTGATAATTCAGACTTATGTTCGGGTGTTCCTCGCCATATTTTACCCTCCACAGGTCAATTAATGGAAATGGGAATGTGGCACCGGCACCTGTAATTGTAAACTGGTCCTGTGCAATTGCAAGTTGAGAGAATAGAGAGGTGATCAGAATTGTAAAAACAGTGGCGGCTATAACCTTCATTTACTTTTCTCTTTGACAAAGTTATTTCTGTAATGTCACCATAGATTATGGATTTTTGATAAAACAACATATACTATATAGAAATTCGATTAACTAAATCTAAAACAGGTTCGTGATTACATAATGTATGGGCCCACAGGGATTTGAACCCTGGATTTTCGCCGTGTAAGGGCGACGTCATAACCGATCTGGACCATGAGCCCAGCAAAATTCCTTCTCAGA
Source organism: Candidatus Nitrosotenuis sp. (assembly GCA_036560565.1). Taxonomy (GTDB): domain Archaea; phylum Thermoproteota; class Nitrososphaeria; order Nitrososphaerales; family Nitrosopumilaceae; genus Nitrosotenuis. The sequence continues at coordinate 616 of DATBQZ010000119.1, read as the reverse complement.
AACCATTTAAACTTTGAGAAGACGAACAAAAAGAATCGTTGACTGACAAGATAGATGTAGGGTTTTTCTGCAGCCCCATTGGATTGGGCCATGCAACACGAGACGTTGCAATTGCCCAGCATTTTGACGGTATTTTAGCAAAATTTGTAACTGGAAACGGTGCCGCCAAATTATTTTCAGAGTATGGGTTTTTAGTAAATGACTCCTATGTGCCTCCAAAGTTCAAAGTCAAAAATGGATCGCTTCAGAAATCATTCAGGTGGCTTTTCATGTATTACCAGTACTACAAGGAATGCAGAGTAATTGCAAACGAATTTGTTGAAAACGAAAAACCCAAAATAATCGTAAGCGATGAGGACTTTGCATCCCTTGCCATAGCACAGAAAAACAAAATCCCATCCATTCTAATCACAGATATTTTAGAAACAAGATTTACAAGAGGAATCGGCTCATTCATTGAAAAAAAGATGAACCAATCCATGAAAAATATCATACAAAAATGTGACATTGTGATAATGCCGGAATTTGGTCAAGATCAGGACAACATTAAGATGGTTGGACCTATAGTACGAGCTACAAAATACAGCAGGGACGAATTAAGGAAAAAATTCTCATT
>DATBQZ010000118.1:0-1538 GCA_036560565.1 Candidatus Nitrosotenuis sp. | reverse complement strand
TATCCCTAAGCAAGGCCCTATTTGCAAGATTAAGATCTTCTTTTGCCTGTTTCAAATTTGCCTTTGCCTCATTCAGTGCAGTCAAGTAAGCTGCATTTATCGTATCAACTTCTGTCTGTGTCTTTGGTGTTGATTTTGTCTTACTAACCGTATTGGCTGTGGCAGAAGAATCTAGTTTTTTCTTTTCTTCTTCATGATCTTCATTTTTGACATCTCTTTCTTTTTTCAATACTGCTTCTTCTCTTTCTGCTGCTTTTTTTCTTGCTTCACTGTACTTTCCCTCTGCAGACGAAACAACTTGGGATAACAGCATCACGCTTGCAAAAATCACAAATGCAGTTAGAAATATTTTGTTCATTTATTTTTTCCACCTGAATTTATTATGGATGGTTATTGGCATACATTACATTTTACTGGGAAATTTCATTTATGCCTCTGCTCTTTCGTTTTAAACGATCATTCGGGTCTATTTTTGTGCGTAAGGAAATTCTATTTTTATTGTGGCTCTATGGTAGCGGGAGGCTTGCTTGATATAACATATGATACCCACGTTACTTCATCAATTTCATTTGTGATTCGATTGCTAATTTTTGCCAGTAAATCATGTGGAAGCCTTGTCCAGTCGGCAGTCATTGCATCAATTGACTCCACCACTCTAATCATTACGATATTTCCATATTTTCTTTCATCACCTACAACGCCTACTGCTTTGTCGTCTCCTACTGCAGCATATGCCTGCCAGATCTTGTCGTACCAACCCGCTGCCTCTAATTCATCCTCTACAATTTTACTTGCAACTTTGGAAATTTCTAATTTCTTTTCCGTGACCTCGCCGATTATTCGTACCGCAAGACCGGGCCCTGGAAATGGATGGCGAGAAAGTAGTTTCTTTGAAACACCGAGTATTGCGGCAACCTTTCTTACTTCATCTTTGTACAGATCGCGCAATGGTTCAAGTATTTGGAGGTCTAGCCAGTCAGGTAATCCGCCAACATTATGATGTGTTTTGATTATGGCAGCAGGTCCCTTTGAGACTCCGCTTTCTATGACATCTGGGTACAGTGTTCCTTGTGCAAGCCATTTGAAGGGACCGTTTTTCTCTGCAAACTCTGTAAAGATCTTTACAAATTCCTCTCCTACGATTTTTCTCTTTTTCTCAGGATCTGCCACTCCTTTGAGCTTTTCTAAAAATTGCCTCTTTGCACTAATTGCGGTAAAGTTAACAGAAAAGTTATCCTTGAACATTTTTTCTATTTCATGTTCCTCGTTTAGTCTAAGAAGGCCATTGTCCACAAAGACGCACTTTAGCCTGTCTCCTATTGCTTTATGAATTAAAAGTGCAGCAACAGTTGAATCAATTCCTCCGCTTACCCCGCACAAGACATTTCCATCAATTTTTGAAATGTCGCTTACTGTTTTTTCAACAAAGCTTTCCATTGTCCAGTCCTGTTTTGCATGGCAAATGTTTAGAACAAAATTCTTGAGAATTTGAACTCCTCTTTCAGTATGAACTACTTCGGGATGAAATTGGATACCAT
>DATBQZ010000117.1:0-4498 GCA_036560565.1 Candidatus Nitrosotenuis sp. | reverse complement strand
CAATTATGCGCCTTGCCTTTACATGGTAGAATCCAATTGATCTTATGATTTTTTCAACATCTCTTATTTTTGCACTGGCACGTTCCTTTGCTGTTTTGTATTCGGCAAACAATTTTTTTACAACCTTTGCGGTGTTTTCGTCTTTTGTTCTTGCAGAAAGAATTGTCCCAATAAGAATACTGAAAGGATTTCCTTCTTCGGCATCATGTAGTTCTCTTAGTGCAGTCATTCGCGGCGGTTTTACAGAATTCATGGTTTTCATCATGCCACCAAGGATCTTTTCCATCATGTTTTATCAAATCATAATTCAATAATAACCTAAACGCAAAAAACAGAAGTATTATACTACTTTGGTCTGATATCAAATCGTGGAGCTAACAAAAGAAGAGGAATCTGCACTAAAAGGAGAGCATGGTGAAACCATGGAGACTGCATACCGGATACTGGTGGCAATAGGCGAGGCGACAAATGCAGAAAAACTCGTTCCAATAAAGTGGGCACATCTATCTGGTGTAAACTATAACACAATTGGAGATGCAGGAGAGGAGTTTCTCTCAAAGCTTAGTCAGGATGCAAAGGTGAAGGTAATGACCACTTTGAATCCGATGGGGTTTGACTTTGATAGCGTTTCAAAATATAATCTAGATAGGAATTTCATAGAAAAACAACAAAGCATCAAAGAATCCTATGAAAAAATGGGCGTGATACCGTCATTTTCATGCATTCCGTACGAAATATTTGATCTGCCAGAAAAAGGAACACAAGTTTCGTTTGCAGAAAGTAACGCCGCAATCTATGCAAACTCAATCTCACACCTAAAAACAAACAAGGAAAGTGCATTTAGCGCTCTTGCCAGCGCGCTCACTGGGAAAACCCCATACTCTGATCTGAGAATAAACGACTCGCCAAATCTTACTATTAAAATGAAAATTGAGGAGCCAAACGAGCTTGCATTTGGCATGCTTGGATATTTTGCAGGAAAGGTCGCCGATACCTCTGTTACCATATCTGGAGTATCAGAAATGAACAAGCGGAGCTGCAAGTCGCTTTGCGGTGGAATGGGAACATCTGGCAGATGTGGGAAATTCTTTCTGGGCGAAGGAAAAGAAAACGCAGAAAAAATTGATTTTGACAAAAAAGAAATGCAAAATATCTACGACGAATTAAACACGTCCGATCATGGAGATATAATCACGCTTGGTAGCCCGCAGCTTGGGCTAGAAGAAATAGCAGATCTCTCATCAATGCTAAAGGGGAGATCATTTAGTAAACGATGCATGGTATTTTGTCCAAGAGTAGTTCAGGAACAGGCAAGAAAGATTGGATATACAAATGAACTTGAGCGAGCAGGCTGCGAAATTCTCTCTGATTGCTGTACATGTCTTACTCCTCTAGTTGACAAAAACGAAATTGATTCTGTCACAACAAACAGCATAAAGGGTGCATACTATTTGAAAAGCTCAAACGGCGTAGACGTTAACCTAAAGTCATTATCACAAATAATCCAAGATGAAACAAAATGACATTCAAGGTAATAGTCAAGGGGAAAGCATCTGGCAAAATCATAAAGACTGGTACTCCGATAAACTTTCTTGGGGCAGTTGACAAAAAAACAGGTGTCATTCATGACAAAAAACATGATCTTGTGGGCAGATCAATAAAAGATTCTATTCTTGTTTTTCCATACGGTGTTGGAAGCAGTGTGGGTGCATACACAATTTACTCACTCAAGTCAAACAAGTCTGCACCGCTTGCGATGGTGTGTGCAAAGGCAGATCTCAGTGTAGCTTCAGGATGCGCGCTTGCAAACATACCGATGATTATTGCGACAGAACTTGACAAATTTGAGGACGGAAAGGAAATCACACTTGATACAGAATCGGATAAACTCATAATTTTTCGCGAATAATTTCTCCATTTGGTACGTCTTCTTTGAAAATCACGCCTTCAAATGAAGAAACTGCAGTTTTCATATCCTTCCAACAATTACCTGGAAGGCCGGCCTTTTTACATGTCTGAGTAAGAAATTCTTCCTCGGTCCAGCCATATTCTACTGGAACCTGTGGAAGTAAAAGTCCAGAATAAAACCCCTGTCTAACTATCAGGCCATCTCTACCTACTTTTATGCGCGATACTAGTTCAGAGGGATCACCAACTTTGATTTCGATAGGCGGAGTAAGAACCGTCACCTCAAATGTTATTTTGCCAAGCTCATCCTCTGTTACCGGAGAAAACCTTGGATCCTCAGTAGCTGCTGCAATAGCCGCATCAACCAATGCATTATTCAGTCTTCTTGGCGCAGGATATCCAATACAACCGCGAAGCTCTGATGAAATATTCAGCGTAACAAATATGCCTGCATCAAAGGAAAATTTTTCCTTTATTTTTTCATCAAGTTTTAGTTTGTTATGCTTTGTGATATATTCTGTAACAACTTTTCGTGCAGTTTGTACGAGTATTGTACCATCCTCATCTGTAAGATCATAGTCTTTCATTGATTTCATCAATAAATTTCTGTAGGTTTCTAATATGAGTTCCCTCCCAGTATATGTGGTTGCAGGAATTACATATCCAGAACTGTTGCATGTTTTGCGCCACTTTATCAGGAATACAACCTATGATTTTCTCTTTCTCTATTGGTTGAACCACTCCATTACACATGGTACATCTCACATCATTCGTGTCAATTTTACACTTGTTGAGGTTCGTCTTTTTATAAATTTCAACAATTTGACTAGTTTCATCTGTATTGCAGAGATCTATTACAGAAATATTCTGTTTTTTGCAAACATTTGCAATTTCATGATCTTTTGTAACAAGAATACGATTCTCACTTTTTGCGATTGACAGTAATTGATCATGATTAATTATAGCAAAATATTTGCAATCAAATCCAAATAATCGAAGCTTTCTTGCAATGTTTCCAAGCATTGCGTCTGCTAGAAATCTTGGCTTACTGCTCAACGTTTTTTTGAACGAGTTCTGTTATGTGGCTTGTGCCTGCCGGAAGCACACGAACAAAATCATCCACGGTGAACCGTGCCACAATGGCTTCTTGTACTCTGACAAAATCAGATCTGATTTTTTTTGCAGTGTCAGCCATTTCTGCACCGCCTGGCTCAATTACTGCGTAACAAATGCATCTTTTCTTTATCGGTTCAAGAGGGCCGCATGTAATCATGTGATAGTTATCTTCCTTTAGTATGCCGACTGCTAGCTTTAATGTTGAAATTTTGACAAAGTTCTTCTGTCCTTCTAGCACGAAGGAGCCTCTTGTTAGAAACTGTCCGCTTGGAGCTGCCTTTTTTACCTGATCTGGGTTGATCCAATACGCACTCATTCCATACATTGCCTCTCTCCATGCCCTGCTAAAACAGACAGTTGCGTGTGCAACTTCATTTAGTGAATCAAATGGAATTGGTTCGGTCGTATCTTTTAGTATGAAAAATGGCGAACCAAAAATTTCTGCATGAAATACTTTATCATCTTTTCCAAGATGCTTTCTAATGATTGCAGAATTTGACGAAGAGTCTCTCCCGCCTATTGCTAATAACCCGTCTGACGTGTAAAACCACCTGTATCGCTCGAACCAGCTTTTCTTTTGCACTTGGGTGTATGTGACATATTCTTTTGCTATGTCTATTTGCGTTCTGAGCCTTTGGATTTCCTTTAGGTTTTTTCTTTTTAGAAATTCTATCGAATCAGTTGCTGAGGATTGGCGTTTTGCCTCATCAAACAATGTGGATGCAATCGCAGGAATTGACGAGTCTGATTTTATTTGGACTTTTTCGTCTCCAATTTTTATGAAAACCAGTCCTTTTTCTCTTACAAATTCTGCGTTTTGTTCCCTTAGTTTTTCTATTGCAGAAGGATCGGTGATTGCTGTTATTCCTTTGGATGGAAACTCAAAGAGTGATTTTGCAATTTTTGTTATGCTTTCAGATCTTTCTTTGACAAGCAGTATTGCCTTGTCTTGCTCGTCAATTTTGTTTTGTAATTCGCTGATTTTTTTATCTAGTTCACTATTCTGGGTAATCTTGCCACCATCCAGCAGCATTTCAGAGAATACTTTGTCCAATCCCTCCATGAAGGTTGGAGTCTCTGTATGTTCCTGTCCTTGTACGGCGTTTATCTTGATTGGATAAACATCAGAGCCCTTTTCAGTTTTGACTATGAATGGTTGGTGATCACCGCTTGAAACTTTGTGAACTAGGTTATTTGTCGCGTCAATTATTGCTACAATGTTTTCATTTGTAAGATCGCGTCCAGGCGTATTTGGATCTATTTTTGCAATGCTTATGATCTCTTCTGCGTATTTTGCAGGCAATCCAAGTGTCCTGCCGACCCACTTGATAACAGGGGTTGACACAGAGCCAATCTCTTGAAAGTCTTTTTCACTGATTTCAAAAACATTCAATCCGTTTACTGGTGGGGGGGTGTATGTTATGCCTACGCGAAGCTCCCTATGCCTTACCTCAATTGAATGCAGTAACGCTAG
>DATBQZ010000116.1:0-1835 GCA_036560565.1 Candidatus Nitrosotenuis sp. | reverse complement strand
GGACGTGTTTTCAAAAATCGTCCTTTCTGCATCTATTGCAATTTTTAGGATCTCGTCTTTTGTGTGATTCCCAAAGAGTCCGGAAATTGATCCAGCAGCTGCAACGCAGCACGCAGACGAAGACCCAAGTCCGACACCTGACGGAAACTCTGCCCTGACAATTATCTTGATGCCTGACTCTGAATGAAATTTTTCGAGCATTCTCTGCGCAATGTATATGATTGGGCGGAACACCGAGTCTGCGTTTTTGTACGAGTCTGATTTTGAAATTTTTAATCTGCCAAGGCTTGATTCTATTTCTATTTGCCCTGTCTTTGTCAACTCGGACTCTACCGTAATTCGCTTATCAATTGAGCACAAGATTGCCTTTCCACCATACACGATAAAGTGCTCCCCGAACAGAATTATTTTTGCAGGAGCAGACGCAATTGATCTCAAGTGAAAACTATAGATGCATACCCGACAACTGAGCTCGTATCGCCTGTTATGTCGCCGCTAGTTGCATATTTTAACAACTGGCCTTTTGTTGCCCCTAATTTTTCACATGCAACCATGGTTGTGGCGATGGCCCCGTATCCGCATGCACTAATCCTCCTTTCGTCTAGTACTTTGTAGAATTCCTCAACATCCAAATCAAGTATTGGCTCTATGAGTGCCTTGTCCTGGCTGTGAGCAAACTCGTTTGGCTCGTAATGGGTAAAATCAGAAGAGCCGATGATTATGGTTTTTTTATTTTCTGCAAGTTTCGATACTGCGTCTCCTATTTGGATGGCAGAGTCATATTTCTGATCAATTAGGGATATTGGCAGTATCTTGAATTTGTTCTTGCAAAATTCCTGTAACATTGGCACCTGGACTTCGATGCTGTGCTCTTTTGTATGTGAGAAAAAATCCACCTCTACTAGGCTTGTTAACTGGGTGATTTGGTCTGCCGCCTCTGAATCAACCTCCACCTCACCAAGTGGGGTCTCCCACGTACAGTCCTTCATTGTTGCAATGTTGCACCCGATCCCCCAGTGATTTGGCCCAATTATTATGGCAAGATCAAAGTCCTGGTTTGAAATTAAATTATACGAGTGGGTGGCAATTGGACCTGAATACATGTAGCCTGCATGGGGGCATATGACTCCGTAAATTTTTTCAGTTTGCACTTTTGAATTTGCAGCTCCAAATTCATGTAAGAAAGAATCACTAATTGATTTTTGCAGTTCGCTTTTTCCTTTTGGATAGAACATCCCGGCTACAGCCGGCGTTCTAATACGCATTACTCGTTTTCCTCGTCCGCTATCTTTGTTTCAAAGTCATCTATTTCGTATTTCATTTGATCAGACTCGCTGAGCTTGCCCTGTTGAATTAGGATCTCGCGAGCTAGCAGCCAAAATACTGTTGCAAGTGACTTTCTGCCCCTGTTGTTTGCTGGAATTACAATGTCAATCATTGATGTTACGTTGTCTGTGTTGGAAATTCCGATTACCGGGATTCCTGCGTTTGTTGCCTCTATGATTGCCTGTGAGTCCACCTGAGGGTCTGATATTATGACGAGTCTTGGTTCTGTGTAGAACGGTAAAGACGGATTTGTAAGTGAGCCTGGCATGAATCGGCTGAGCATTTTTCTTGCCCCAGTTATTTCACAAAATCTCTCAATTGGTGTAGTTGCATATTCACGTCCAGAGCATACCAAAACTTTGTCAAAATCCATCCTGTTGATGAATTTAGCAGCAGTCTTGATTCTGTCGAGTGTCTTGTCCAAATCTATCATGTAGAGGCCTTCTGGGCTTGCCTTTGTGATAAATGGCTGCATGAAAGTGGTCTTGACAGTAGTTCCTACTCTGATG
>DATBQZ010000115.1:0-6670 GCA_036560565.1 Candidatus Nitrosotenuis sp. | reverse complement strand
AACAATCCACCAATAATTACCGGACCTGTCTTTGACAAAAGCGGAACATACCAACTCAAAGTTGCCATTATTGGTGCAACAAACCCAAAAACACAAACTGCTCAGGATATTAATTTTGAGACAAACATCAACATAGCTCAAGAGCAAAAATTCTCACTAAAAACTGCAAAAGGTGAAACTCCTGTAACGGTAAAAGCATTTCAAGACCCATTATCTAGTTTACAATTTAGCGAGCTGACAAACTCGATATCATTTGCAATGCCGTTTCACTGGGAACATGCAGAACACACACAACTTGTACGAAACCAGATTGAAATTCCAAAAAGCTTTACTCCGTATCAAAATGTGAATGGCTTTAAAGGAACCGTGAACGGAATACCTCTCTTTCCAAAAGACATACAATTTGATCCATACTCAAGCAAAAATACAAACATAATTCATTTCCTAGTGACAGGAGAAGAGCTAAAAACAATCAACAACAAGCAAAACGTTGATTCGCATTCGATGCTTGTTGAAATTAGTCCAGAATCTCCAAATGCAATAAGATCATCTGATTTAAAGTTTGTAAATGGATACAAGACAACCATATCCTATGATACCAGATATGGCGCAAGCAAAGATGTTTCATTTACATTTGCATTTTTTGATCCTTCAGGAAATCTCGCAAAAGACATCCGATACGCGTACAGCGTAAAGGATTCTTCAGGAAAAGAATTTGTAGTTAATGCTGGCGGCAATCCGAACTTGCTTGGGATAAACGTGCCAAGCGGCGTTGATTCAAGGCTAATTACCATTCCAACAAAAGGAGCATACACTTTACAGCTGATTCTTACCGGTAGTGGATTCCTTGACTTTGACCCGTTTGTGTCAGCAAGCATGCAATTTGACATAAGTGAAACAAAGGTAGAAACTGTATCTGTGCCAATAACTCAGCCTTCACAAACTGCAATTCCTAATTGGATTCGGAACAACGCAAAATGGTGGGCAGATGGAACAATTGGTGACTCTGACTTTGTCTCAGGAATTCAGTATCTGATAAAGCAGGGAATTCTAAAAATTCCTCAAACATCCTCTGGCCCTGTTTCTGATACAAATCAAATCCCGTCTTGGGTAAAAAACAACGCAAAATGGTGGGCAGATGGAACAATTGGTGACTCTGACTTTGTCTCAGGAATTCAATATCTGATAAAGCAAGGAATAATCCGAGTTTAATCCTGAACAATTGAATTATTTAGAAAAATTATTAGTAATAATCTAGATTGCTTTTTCCCCTTCTGTCCCGGTCTTGATATCGACTGTACGAAGTACTGGATGGACGAAAATTTTCCCCTGAGTTGCGTTCTCTCTAATCAGCTTGATCGCCTGCTCTTCCATGCTTTCTGGAATGAGCACTTCTAGTACATACTTGTCGCCAAACTGGGGCACAAAGACCTCGGTTCCCTTGGATGCGTGAATTTCTGGCGGTGGATTCTTACCGCGCCCCCTCTTTTTTGAAACTGTCAATCCGCCTACATTGATTTGTTTTAATGCTTCACTAATTGACATCACTTCGTTTTTTGGAAGAATTATTTCTAATCTTAACAACGGGTTTTCTGATGTTGTTCACAGTAAAATATCTTTTTTTGAATTCTACATCTGATAACAAATGATAATCATTTGATCGTTAAATGATGCAACAATTTACACTCTATAATCAGATCGAATAATTTAGATCACAATTATATACTAAAAATAGTTCGAAACGAATGTGCCAATCGATAGTGGTGACACAGCGTGGATACTCATAGCTGGCAGTTTGGTACTGCTGATGATTCCAGCACTTGGGCTTTTTGAAGCTGGTTTGTTAAGAAAGAAGAACACCGTTTCGATTTTCATGCAAATATTCACTGGACTGGCGCTTTTGAGCGTGATGTGGTTTATCTTTGGGTTTAGCTTGGTGTTTGGGCCTGACACAGGAGGTATTACTGGTAATCTTGATTATGTTTTTCTAAAGAACGTTCCTTTTAACGACTCGTTACATTTTGCTCCAACCATTCCTGGCGTGCTTTTTGCAAAATTCCAACTCATGTTTGCTGCAATTACCCCACTTTTACTGACTGGTGTAATTGCTGAGAGAATGAAGTTTAGCTCATTTTTGTTGTTTATTACGGCTTGGTCTATTTTGATTTACTATCCATTGACACACTGGATCTGGGGTGGAGGATGGCTTGGCGCACTTGGAGTCTACGACTTTGCCGGAGGCATAGTAATCCACACAAGTGTAGGAATGGGTGCACTTGCAGCAGCACTAGTCCTTGGAAAAAGAAAACACTACGGTCCTGCAATAATGGTACCGCACAGCATACCTATTGCGGTATTGGGCTCATCACTGCTCTGGCTTGGCTGGTTTGGATTCAATGCTGGAAGTGCTCTTGCCTCAGGCGGTGTTGCAGGAAATACTGTAATTGTGACTCACATGGCATCATCAATTTCTGCATTAATCTGGGTCGGTCTCTCATGGATGAGGACTGGAAAGCCAAGTGTTGTTGCTGCAATAAATGGAGCCATCGCAGGTCTTGCAGGAATCACACCGGCATCTGGATATGTAAGTGTGGAACATTCATTTGTCATTGGAATTGCAATAGGCCTTGCATCATACTGCGGCGTACTACTAATCAAGGACAGGCTGAAAATTGATGACGCACTAGATGTAAGCTCTGTACACGGAATTGCTGGCATTATAGGATCTCTTGCAATAGGAATTTTTGCATCTTCTGCAATAAATCCAAACGGACCAGACGGTCTTTTGTTTGGCAATCCTATGCAACTTGTGACACAAGGAATTGGTGTTGCCGTTGCAGCGGCATTAGGATTTGGTGGAACCTATGCCATACTAAAGGTACTCAAGTTTTTGGTTGGAATACGCGTATCAAAAGAGGTGGAGGAGTTAGGACTTGATATGGGAGAACATGCAGAGCAGGCATATGCCGAAGAAGAAGAGTTCAAGCTAGACGAAGAAGAACTAAAAAAACCGCACAAATAACAAAACAATTTACCTTTTTCTAATTTGAAAATCTACAACTTGTTCAAATAAAATAACTGCTATCATTTGTCATGGTAAAACAAATTTCGTGCCCATATTGTGAATCTAAATTTCCAAACAGAGATGATCTTTCAAAACATATTGACCGAATCCATAATGGAGTCGGCCTTCTTGAGGGAGACGTAAGGAAATTCTAGATTATGCATAAACTGATGCACACAACTGGGCTGATTCTTGTAATCCTGCTATACGTCTATTTCCCAACATACTCTAGCGGATCTGATACTGTTAACGATGCATCAATTCAAAAAATCCAATATCCTGACATTGCACAACTGATGATGAAAAAATACCAGTTACAAGTAGAAGAAAAAAACTTTGAAATATTTTATAGGCTAAGCACGATTGGAAATATGACTGAAAGTGGCACCGAGGATTATGATGCCAGAGTCATATCTATAAATATCAATTCTGAGCGATCTTCTCTAATAATCAAACTTGACAACATACTTAATTCTGATATAATGTCGGTCAGATTTCCCCAAGAAGTATTATCTGCTGACAAGGAAAAATTCACACTTTTGGTAAACGGACAAGAAAAAGGATACGAGTTCTCCGTCTCTGGCAAATACTCGAATCTAATTTTTATCGTTCCAAAACAAACAACAGAAGTTGAAATCATAGGAACCAAGGTGATACCTGAGTTTACTGGCGGCTTGTTCATTTTGGCTGCTGCTACAAGTCTACTTTTTGTAAGGTATTTTGGAAATAAATTAAAGATTTAGGCCTAGGCATATTCTTGCATCTTTTCTGATAACAAAGTCAGACAAATATCCCATGGGCTAATTGCCTGATCCTTATACACAACATAAGGATGCATCATGCCAAACATAATGCTAGAAATCTCATTCACATTCAAATCTTTTGTAATTATTTTAGCATATTCCAAGCCAAAATCCATTACTGGCAAATCAAGAAAGTTATTGGTGTTTTTTAGGTAATTAAAATCGGTTGCAATTTTTTCAATAATTATGCGGTCACTTATGAACTGATTTGAATTCTCCAAAAGTATCTTTCGAGTTTTATGCTTTAGCATCATGTTTATGATACTATTTACTGTCGCATCAACTTTGAATGTGAGGACTTTCTTTTTTGGCATCTCCGATATTGTCATTTCTGTCATGGAGCTTTTTCCAACTTCAAGTAACTTGCGAGCAGAAATTGCAGAATAACCGCCAATAAAGTTTGGTATTATAGAAAAAGCTCTACCCGTCTGTTTCCATTCTTCAATGACATCTTTGAGCTTGGTTGTACCTGAAACCTTGGTTATTTGGGTAGACATTACGCTTTCTACCTTACTTTCAAAAAGATTGTACGAGGGATTTGATAAAATGCACTCAATAATTTCTCTGCCGCCTATGATTCCAAGCGGTTTGTTATCTCCATTTGTGACAATAAGGGAATCTGTCATGGATTCCAAATATGGTATGAGCAGTCCAATGGCTTCCTGAACCTTATTTTGTTTTTGTACGCTTACACATGGCGTATTCATCAACGATAAAGGCAAAAGATCTCTCAGTGCAAATTCAGAAATTTTCAATCGAATTCTTATTGAAATCGTGCATTTTAATTCATTTTTTGATTATCAAATATGATAAACGTTGAATTGTTGTCATGAAAAGCATTCCTAGGGTATGATGATTTTAGATTTCTAGAATACGAGTCTGAAATATCCATCATTCTTAATAGATCTCATCTTGAATTCTAGGTAATGTGAAACAAAGTAGAATTTGTTTTACAGAGGACTAGTCACTGGCACGCGTGATTAGGTGTTGATCAGTAAGCATTGGTCTACCAGCCTTGTTGCTATTGGCATATCATGATTTTTGTGCCAGTGACATCTCTGAGTAGACTAATCCAATGCATCTGATTTAATCCCAATTTTTAAGTATCATATACGAAATCGTTTGTTAAATTGAAGAAAATTGGGCTTGTTGTAATATTTTTGCTAGCCGGAGGTACCTATCCGGCATTTGCTGATTATGTAGAGCCGACCTCACAAGAGCAACAATTGTACAATAGACTGCTTGCAGATTTTATAAAGCTAAATGTGCAAAAAAGGGATGTAAGCAAAGTACTAGAGTCATTTTCATCGCCAATCACAATATCGTTCCCATGTGGTACTGATGATCTTAACAGCTATGTTACTGCCGCCGTAAAAACAAAACTTGCAAAATTTGATAATAGTATGAGCCATGAGGGAACGACTACGGGCGGAATTTATTCCTGGAAGTGCAGCATTACATCATCTGGTGGCAAGATAACAATTAACTGTGAAAACGAACTTATGCTAAACTCTGATGCCATACTGGCGAGTACTGAGCGGAATTCGAAAATAAAACAGGTTGAGGATCTAGTAATTTTGTATCATGAGCTTCTTCACGGCCAGCTCATGATTGATGCGATGAGCTCATCAGATGCATGGCATGACAATGTCTGCAACAAAACGCCGCAAGATGACCTTGATTACTCGTATACCGATGCAAACCACCAAGTAATTACTCCGCTTCAGACAGAATTTGCCACACAACTCATCGAAAATGCAGGGGGAACAATGAAAATTGAAGAAGTGATTCCTGAAGAGACCAGCTCGGGTACATTTACAAAAAAGATTGGCAGCCTGTACGATTATCCTGACTATACAAAAAGTGGAGTAGACGTTTCTGCAAGGGCGTATAATGTTATGAATATGAAAATCACTTCGCAAAAAACCGACATTATGCTTTCCGGTACCCTAGCAAACACGACGCAGTCTGGAATTGTCTGGCTCTATATTTTTGGAAATGTTGATGAAGAACCGCAAACAAAAACACGAACTATCGATGAAGCTCCAAACTCAGAACCGACAGAAATTCCCTTTTGGATAAAAAACAACGCAAAATGGTGGTCAGATGGAACGATTGGCGACTCTGACTTTATTTTGGGAATAAAATTTCTAATAGAGCACAACGTAATTGTAATTCCGCAAACCACGCAAGAGGAATCCAAGTCTCAGGAAATCCCGTCTTGGATAAAAAACAACGCAAAATGGTGGTCAGAAGGAACAATCACTGACTCTGATTTTGTTTCCGGTATACAGTATTTGGTCAGAAATGGAATAATGCAAATTGGCCCTACTGAAAATGCAGAATCAATTCTAGTACAGTCAAATTCTACAAGCGGTATAGTTCAAGTAAGTAGTGGAACCATACAACTAAACAACTATAGATTTGAAAAATCACCATACAAGCCAATTAGTGTAGAGGTCTCAGGGATGGTGGATGACTCCAAAACTGGAACGTATGTGATTTTGACAATAATCCGGCCTGATCAGACTTCGTTTGATCTAAAGGGAGTAATCACAAAGAGAGGCGAATTTACTGTTCCATTCATGCTTGACACAAGTTCGTTATCTGGGCAGTATGCCGTTATGGCAAAATACAACAATGTGGAAGTTGGCGTAGCTTCTTTTATTATAGAATAAGCCAAAATATTGAATTCCAAATCCTGTAGAATTCAAAATTGGTTGGATTACATCTGTTTTGAATCATCAGATTTTTGAGCATTATTCGTATACTTCGACTATCTTTGTTCCCCTTTTGACAAGTA
>DATBQZ010000114.1:0-3066 GCA_036560565.1 Candidatus Nitrosotenuis sp. | reverse complement strand
CATTTTCCGCAATGAAGTTTTGTATTGGAATAACAACTCCACGTCTTGAAAATATCGTCACCTAGAGCCTTGTATCCGATTTTTATGAGCGCGCCCTTTGAAAGTCCCTCGGAAAAAGGAGTCCATACCTTTATCTTGTTTCTTATTCCGAGCCTTATTCCGTCAATCTCTCCCTGATTAAAGGCAGACTCGATTTTTTTTGAAAAGGCAGGCCTGCAATCAGGATATTTTGTATCGTCCGTGTGCGCACCGTATGCAACAAGTGAGGCATTTAGCGTAAATGCCCACGCAGTTGCAATGCTCAAAAAGACCCCATTTCTTATTGGGACAACTATCGAATAATCAAATCTTTCAGGGAGTGTTTTTTTTGTATTTGTCAAAACATTACTTTCACCATACAAAGTTTTCATAAATTCGATATCGATAATTTTATGCTGTTTCAGTTTTAATGTCCTTCCGACAAATTTTGCAGAACTGATTTCTTTTGATGCACGCTGTCCATAGGAAAACGTAATTCCGTACAGATCAAACTTTGGCTTAAGATATGCACCCATACACAAAGAATCCAAACCACCACTAAGTATTGCAACGGCCTTTCTCTTCAAATTAGCACCTAGTCATATTATTTTTTGAGCTTTTGCTCCATTACTTGGTTTACAAATCACTACAGTGCAATCTATTTTTGCAGAAGCAAAGCCATTTTTCATGGAATTTGCAATTTTTTGCAGACTAGACTTTTTTGTTGCAAATGCAATTACTGAAGGTCCTGCACCGCTAATTGTAACACCAAGCGCTCCTGCCCTTAATGCATTTTTCTTTACCGCAGAAAATCCCGGAATCAGGTGCTGGCGGGCAGGCTCTACTATTATGTCTCTAATTGAAGTCCCAATTAGATTCGAGTCTTTCTGCACAAACCCAGCAACAATTGCTGCCGCATTTGAAAGATTAACAACGGAATCTGCAAGTGTTATCTTCTTGGGAAGTACACTTCTTGAAACCTCTGTTTTTTTTGGTGGAACATCAAGTTTTGGTACAGCCACGCACAATCTTAGGTCATTTGGAGGCTCAATTTTTATCACATCTAGCGGATTCGTTCTAACTATCACAAACCCGCCTAAAACAGACGCAGAAACATTATCGTAATGTATGGAACCAGCACTTGCCATTTCTCCAACTCCTGCACATTCGACAAGGGTGTTTGCGCCAAGGTTCAGATTGAATAGGTGATTGAACGCGACAGCGGTAGCAGCAGCTGATGCCGCACTACTGCCCATCCCAAATCCCGCCGGAACTCCTTTTTTTATTTTGATCTCAATGCCGCCCTTGACTTTGAATTTTTTTATCATATGCAAAACCACTAGTCCAGCAGTGTTTTTTTTGGGATCCGTAGGAACTAAATCCGATGTTATTATTTTGATTCCCTGTTTTTTCTTTGTCAAGGTGACTTCGTCAAAAAATGCATCTAGTGCTAGTCCAAATACGTCAAATCCAGGCCCTAAATTTGCAGTTGAAGAAAATGCCCTTACTGTTACACTAAAAGTCATTAATTTTCCACGTCTTCTCCTTGGTTAAGAATTCTACTCAGCGAGCCTTCCAAGTTAATCATTCCATCACCGGTTACATTTGACACCGGAATCAATCCCTGAGCAAACCCTCCGATATTTAGGCTTCTCAGCAAGTTTGTAACAAGGACATATGTCTCACCGTCTGCCTCAAGCGAAATGGTGTCTTCTAATGTTTTCACGTTTGTTGTCCATTTGAGAATCTCTGATATCTTGTCTGCGATTAGATCCGTCTTTGTCATAACATTGATTGTTGGTATGTTCATTCTCAGTTTTATGGAAGTGGCAAGAAGAGCCATCGATACAAAATTTACTGCAGTAGTAATGAGCACTCCGTCATACAAAAATAAGTTTACTTTTTCATCGGCGTTAAAATTTTTAACAAAATAGGGACCGCTCGTCCTGTATGCAAACAGCTCTATTTGTCCCGGAGTGTCAATAATGAGATAGTCAGGATTGATATTGTCTGCCTGTTGTTGGATCTCATCTATTTTGGAGGCAATAAGATCACTTGCCATGACCAGTGCCCCGTTTGGCCCAAGCTCATATTGTTTCATGATAGATACGATATCAACTGAATCCCTAATGTCAATGTCAGGCGTATATGGCAGCGATATTACACCAGGATCCAAATTGAGTATTGCTGTAAATGCTCCGTTTCTAGTGTAATACTCATGAATTTTTGATGTCAGCGAGGATTTACCAGCTCCTGCTGTTCCGGCAACAAAAATTGCTTTCAATTTCTCAAGTTAAGTGTTGATGGCTTATATTTGAATCAATTAGCAAGTCTCTAAAATGAACTGGCGAATCATAGCTTTTCTAGCTAGTCTTGTGCCGTTTCTGATAATTGCTATCCAATTTCACATAAAACCTGAAGACATTTTTGCAGTTGGAATAATCAACTTTGTTGCGGCATTTGCGGCAATAATGCTCAAACTTTTCCTGCAGGGCGTAAAATTTCACTACATAATACGAACGTTTCATGGATCTCTGGAATCCTTGTGGAGAACAATCTTTGTTAGAATTGGAAGCGAATTTGTCACCATGACGACGCCAATGTTTGTTGGAGGCGAGGTAGTCAGAATATACTGGATGAAAAAAAGAGGTATGTCGACTGCAAAAGCGTCATGGCTTGGAATTTTTGAAATAGTTACCGAGGTACTTGCAGCAGGTGTTTTATCAATACTTGCAGGAGTCTTTGCATTAGTTAATGGCTACACTGTAATCGGGATAGTTGTGCTTGCAGCGGCGATTCCTATTGTGGGGCTTTGGGTTGGTCTTTTTTTCCTTTCATCAAAAAGAACATTCCACGTCCCAAAAACATTTTGCAATTTAATAATTAAATTTAGAAAAGAAAAGGGTGTTCACTATATAGAGAAAACAAACGAATGGATGAACGACATATGCACTATGAGTAGAGAAAACTTTCAATCAAAGCAGGTGAAAAAAGCGTTTTTTGTAACTTTGGCAATATCGTTTGCCGCCTGGGGAGTTTATGGCATAT
>DATBQZ010000113.1:0-2088 GCA_036560565.1 Candidatus Nitrosotenuis sp. | reverse complement strand
AGCTCAAGTTTAGGCGCGTGTCCCTTGCTCTGAGTGGCGGTGTGGATTCCGGACTATCTCTCTCAATGTTAAGAACCATGTTCCCGGATGTCAAGATTGATTGCGTGTGTGTCGGTTTCGGAGATGAGGATGATGAGATCCGTCAAGCGGAGAAAGTTGCCGGAATTTTTGATTGTAATTTTAGCGGCATAATCGTAGACAACGTATTGTCAGAGCTGCCAAAGCTAATATCTATCGTGAAAGAGCCCAGGTGGAACCTGTATCAGTACTATGCTCTCGATCATGGCAAAAAGGGATCATCCGACGTCTTTTACACTGGAGATGGCGGAGACGAGCTGTTTGGTGGATATACGTTTCGTTATCAAAAGTTTCTTTCATCATTACCCGGTAGAACTGGATGGAAGGACAAGGTGAAGCTCTACCTGTCATGCCATGAACGTGATTGGGTCCCTGATCAAAACAAGATGTTCGGTCCAGCCGTAAAGTTTTCTTGGGAAAAGATCTACCAGCTGTTCAAGCCATTCTTTAGCAATCGGCTGGCACCGCTGAATCAAGTCTTTCTTGCAGATTTTAATGGCAAGCTGCTTTATGACTGGTTACCTACAAACGTCGCATTTGCCGACTTTCTAAAAATCAAGATTGAATCGATCTTCCTTACTGACGCGATGATCAAATTTGCTACGCATGTGCCATGGGAAGAAAAGTATGACCCAGGGAGGCATATAGGCAAGATGCCGCTCCGTTCAATTCTAGCCATGCAGAAAGGAAACCAGAAGATAAGTGGGGATATGGTCAAGAAAGGCTTTTCCTTGAACTTGAATTCTATGTGGAAAAGGGATGGAAAAGAAATAGTATTGGCAATGCTGAATAAAGATTCCGAGATAGTTAGGAAAGGCATCATAAGTGAGAGATGGCTCTCGAACACGTTAACAACCTTGCAAGATCGCAGCGAAGAACTGCGTTCTCGATACATCAGCAAGATGCTATCACTTCTCGCATTGGAGGTGTGGTACAGGCTGTTCATTAGTAGGACGCTGAATAGCAGACAGAGATTGTAAAATGGATATCCGCTACAATCGCTTGAAAAGATCTCTGATTCAATGCAGTATAATCTGTCGGGGCATTGCATCAAACCATGATTGACAAAGATGTCTCTTACTGGGTGCTCGTCACAGTAAAGAACGGCGAAAGTACGATCGCCCAGTCCCTGGAATCCATTCAGGAGCAGACTTTGAGGCCTTCATTATTATGCGTCGTAAACGACGGATCCACCGATTCTACGCCGCAAATATTGTCAAAATTCCAGTCTGCTCATTCGAATGTCAAAGTGATTACACTCGAAGACAAAGGATATGATAGCAGGAGAATCGTGCACAACTGGAACACGGCCTGTGACCATGTAAGGAACCTTGGTAGCGATTACGATTTCTTGCTTATTTCCAGCGATGATGTAATTTTTCCGAAGGATTATGTTCAGAGACTAGTTGAAGAAATGAAAAAAGATCCCAAGTTGGTTCTGATCTCAGGTAGCAGAGGCCTGACGCAATCGGATTATATGTCATTGCCTGAGGGTGCAGGGAGACTTATTAGAAATTCTTTTTTCAAAGCCATAGGATACCAGCATCCACCGTATTACGGCTACGAACCCTGGATCCTCTACAAAGCTCTTGAGTCAGGACATAACGTAAAAAAACTATCAGAACCGTCGTACGACCACAGAAGGACTTTTGGCATCGGTCACAAGTTTGTTGAATACGGTCCTGCGATGCGCTGCTTGGGTTATCATCCGCTTTTCGTAGTTGCTCGGGTAGCAAGGAACTTGATTTCCCGAAAAACAGGCATACCAGCTAGCGCGAGTGTGCGGATGTTGTTTGATTATTTCCGCGAGAGTAAGTGGAAGAATGATCCATACTTTCATTATCATGAAGAGAGCTTGCGAGCTTTCGTTAGGTCCAGTCAGAAAAAGAGGCTCCTCAACAGACTGCGCATTCGTCAGCAGCATGAGTGATTGTTGTGCAAATTTGCGATTAAACGGTTATATCATACAACAAATCTGATAGTTCTCTAGATATTGAGATTTCTTGTCAC
>DATBQZ010000112.1:0-1880 GCA_036560565.1 Candidatus Nitrosotenuis sp. | reverse complement strand
ATTTGGAAATCGCAAAAGAAAAATGTAAGGAAAATGGAATAGAATTTGCTCAAATTATCGCAAAAGGACAGCCAAGAGAAACATTACTAGAATATGAAAAAGAATTTGATCTTATTGTGCTTGGCAGAGCTGACTGGGGTTCTAAATTGCTTGGCAGTGTTTCAAATGGCGTTGTGTCTAATTCAAAAAAAGACGTTCTGCTGGTAAAATAACTTATTCGTAATCATTCTAGATGGAATCTAATTGTATTTTGCTATTTTATTCTAGCAAGAAGTGCAGAATAAAGAAAAGGCAAGATGGTAGTTATTTCCGCATGTATCGTAGTTTGTTTTGCACTTTGGGTAACCTTTCCCCATGAAATTGCTTCGCGGACAAGAGCCCCACTTAGGCTTCCATCAAATTCCTGCGCAGTAGTAATGTAGACAGCATAGTCAAGGCCATCTCTATATTGGTTCCACCAAAGAGTGTGGTGTTTTGATATTCCGCCGCCTAGCATAAGAGAGCCAGATTTTTTTGCTTTAAAAATAAGTGAGGATAAAATCTCACTATCAGCTACAACATTGAGTTTGAAGTCACTGTGTTTTTGGGTAAACATCCAGATCTGACTACCTACTGCGCCATCTACTATTCCAGGTACTATCACAGGTATGTTGTTCTTGTATGCCCAATACAAAAATGAGCCCTCCCCCAGGTTTTCGCCTATCATTCTTGTAATGTCTGCCGTAGACATTTCTCTTTTGCCAGATTTGTAAGCTGCTTCTAAGAACATCTGCATCTTTTCTTCTATTATTGGCCCATAGCTTTCCATAGGGACAAGCACGTTGCCCAGTCGATGAATGTTCTTTTCTAAAAGTTTTGCATCATCCAGTGTAAATGATCCTTCTAAATAATTTGAAAAATACCTTGCTATATCATGATCCAAAGCACCGCATGTAGTAATGACGACGTCGAACATTTTTTTCTTGAGCATGTCAGCAATTATTCCTCGAAGGCCAGTAGATGTAATTGCTGCAACAAATGAGAGGAATTTTAGACAGTCTTTATCATTTAGCATAGTTGAAAGAATCTCAAGACCTTCGGCAAGATTTCTTGATTCAAAACCGCCTGATGTTGATAGTTGTTCAAAGATGCTTTGAATATCATCTCCATTTTTTATTGAAATATCTTTTACTGGTCTACTTTGATCTTCCATTCTGTTCTAATTTAGCTTGTAGTATAAATTTCTTGAAATTGTGCTTTTGACTCTAAAAAAAGCACATATTTTCAGACTGCCTTATGCATGCCAACGATTCAGTCAGTAAAATAGGCACAATTACTTTGATTTCTTTTTGTTAAAATAAGTTTCAGACAGATCCTCGTAATACTTTCCTAATTTCTTGTACAGCCGTTTTGGTTTTCGTGAGCTTTCCATACTCAGTGCGTACAGACACAAAACTGGAAATGCTATTGTTGCATCAGCATAAACTACAATGACGTCTTCGTGAGAGTCTTTTACTTTCCCCCAGCTCTTGCCTTCTTGTAGTGTGGCACCAGACAGACCTCCAGTATCCGGTCTAGCATCAGTAATCTGGATAATGTAATTTTGTCCTCCGTGACCAAGACCTAAGATCTGGTCTAGTAATGGACCAGTCTGCTGCGCAGTGTTTTTGGGAACACCGCCACCTATCTCTACAATTCCTGCCTTCTTTGAATTGTATAAAATTGCAGCCTGTTCAATTATCTCCCTTACAAAATCCAGTGAAAATGGCTTGTTGGCAAGCCTAAGTGGGGCTAGATCAAGGGCAAGTGAAGAATCTTTCAGCGTTGAAATGTAAAGTGGTACATCATAGTCATATGCAGAAACAACAAAGCTCTTCTCTGGACGTTTTGAGTATTCTTTT
>DATBQZ010000111.1:0-2702 GCA_036560565.1 Candidatus Nitrosotenuis sp. | reverse complement strand
CGGTGAACGAAATTGGTGGGAAGGAGACCTGCCAAAAAATGTAACTGTCCATGATACATTTGAGAAACTGGAGAAATCAAATTCTAGGGGCTTTTTGATAATAACAGACAAAGAAATTACTGGTGAGATTTTAAAAAACGCAGTAGTTTACAGGCCAAAAACATTGGTCATTGGAGTTGGGTTGCATGGAGATACCACAAAAGAAAAGATACTGGAAGGTCTGAATACATGTCTAGAAAAATTTGACCTTAGTCCTAAAGCAGTTGCAAGATTCGCATCAATAAAAAAACCTCAAGATGTCAATGGTCTGATCGAGGCTGCAAAAGAATTTGGAGTTTCCGTCGAATATTTTGAAAGGGAGGATTTGGCAAAGGTGATAATTCCAAACCCCTCAGTCATGGTTGAAGCGTTCGAGGGCACGGCAAGCGTGTCTGAGGCATCATCGATATTAAGTTCTAAGGGAAGCCTTGTTGTTGAAAAGCAAAAATTTCCGCCAGATCTCACCATTGCCATAGCAAGGATTGAAAAATGAAACGCGGTTTATTGTTAATTGATAGAGGCAGCAAAGAAAGAGAAGCTGAAGAGGAGCTTGAAAAAATTTGCGCAAAAGTAAAGGAAAGGGGCAAGTATGTTTTTTCTGAATATTGTTTTTTGGAAGTAGTACCACCTTACATAGAGGACGGAATTACAAAATGCCTAAACCAAGAAATAGATTCACTTACCATAGTTCCCTACTTCCTATATCCAGGCAAAAAAGTCAAAGCAGCCGTAACTGAAGCAATGAAATTTCAGACTAAAACCAAGGTAAAGTTTCTTGTAACAAAACCCATGAGCATGCACAAAACGCTACTTGAACTGGTAGATAATAGAATATCCAGTGCTTTGAAGAAAAATCATGTAGAACTCCCAAAAAAAGACGTCGATGTGTTAATTATTGGTCATGGAAGCATGGATCCAAATGCTCAGATCTCAATAAACTACATAGTTGACGGCATGAAAAAAATCTATAGAAATGCGGATCGCTGTTTCCTAGAAATTGAACAGCCAGACATAGCAACAGGAATTGAAAGTGCGCAGAAAAACAATCCACAAGTATTGGTAATAGTATTTTATTTTCTTCATGAAGGTGCTCACGTTAAAACAGATATCAACCAAGATCTTAAACCAGCGCTAGAAAGATCAAAATTAGAACGGGTCTACATTACCGAACATATAGGGGTTGATGAAAAAATGATAGATTTGATTTTAGAAAGAGCCCAAGAGGTAGAAAATGCAAACTAGAAAGGGTCAGTCCATAGAAGACGAGAGCATGGAAATTATTGAGCAAGAGATTGGCCCCCATCCATACAAAGGACATGAATGGCAGATAGTAAGGAGAATAATCCATTCTACTGCTGACTTTGATTTTGCAAGGGAAAACGGGATGATTTTCCATAAAGACGCAGTAAAGAACGGACTGGAAGCACTCCAGGGAGGCAAGAACATCATAATTGATGTAAATGGAATCATTGGACTGCTAAACAAGAAAAATCTTGACGATTTTAAAACAAATGTTATTTGCGATATATCAAATCCCGCAGTAGTAAAAGAAGCCATGAAACTAGACAAGACCAGGGCCCAGACAGCCATGCGCATGAGGGCATCTGAGATGAATGGTAGCATTATAGTAATAGGAAATGCGCCTACTGCACTTTTGGAAGTGATTAGTATGATAAAAGAAAAAATCACAAGGCCAAAACTTGTAATCGGTGTACCGGTCGGTTTTGTTTCTGCTGCAGAGTCGAAAGAACTACTGCAAACTATTGATCTTCCATACATAACGAATAAGGGTCGAAAGGGCGGATCTCCCTGCGCCGCCGCAATAATAAATGCACTTTTTAAAATTATACGGGAATCATTTAGCTGAGAATTTTATACAATTCTTAACAAAATTAGCCGAATAATTATTCCGATCAAAATAAAGGTGCATGTATGAGGCAAGCGTATTGTATTCAAGCAAGCCATCCTTTTTGCTATTAATTCCAACACCAATTGACAATTCATAAGCAAATTTAGAGTCCTTTGGAATTGATCTGAGTTCAGAATAATGAAACTCATGGCCAAGTAACTTTGTTGATTTTTTTGCAATGATACAATCTGAAATGACTTGCGCTTTTGTGTAGTTTAATGTCATTTTCTTTTCCATGGTGGTTTCAGCATCAAAGAGACCAACTGTCGAATATTTCTTGTTACCATATTCTATTGATTTTGTAAGATACATCAACCCACCACATTCTGCATAAATTGGCATTCCTTGCTCGGCAAGGCTTTTGATTGATTTTTTCATGGTGTGGTTTTTTGTCAAGAGTTGACCTAACACCTCTGGAAATCCACCTCCAATGTAAAGCCCATCGCATTTTGGCGGAGTAGGATCTGATATTGGACTAAAGAATTCTATCTTTGCACCTTCGCGTCTTAACGCGTCAAAGTTATCATAATAGTAAAAATTGAATGACTTGTCCAGCGCTACGCCTATTTTGACCTTGAATGGTGTTTGCAGTTGCTTGCTGGCTTGCAAAAACGGAGATGCCCGCTTTGCTACTGAAATTATCCCATCAATGTCAAGGTAGTATGAAATTTTTTTTGCAATTTTTTTTATTTTTTGTTTTAGCTCGTTTTGTTCAATTACTGGTATTAGTCCCAGATGCCTAGACTGTATATCA
>DATBQZ010000110.1:0-3587 GCA_036560565.1 Candidatus Nitrosotenuis sp. | reverse complement strand
AACCCTATGGATTGAGAGCCATAGTTATTGATACTATCCGCATTTGAGATGGAATAACCGCTCAGACCTAAAAGCAGAACAAACATCGTAAAACTAGTGCTTATTTTATGATTCAATGTGATCCAGCGTAAAAACTATGATTTAATGTTAGTGTATGATTGACATGCATCCATATGGCTCTACGTTTTGAATTACCTATCTGCACGACATTGCCCATTTTGGATTAAGACTTGCATTTGGCACATTCAGTGCACA
Organism: Candidatus Nitrosotenuis sp.; assembly: GCA_036560565.1. Taxonomy (GTDB): domain Archaea; phylum Thermoproteota; class Nitrososphaeria; order Nitrososphaerales; family Nitrosopumilaceae; genus Nitrosotenuis. The sequence goes on along the minus strand of DATBQZ010000110.1, from coordinate 3,332 downwards.
GTTTTGAAAAATTTGATCCTGTATTTACAGGATACACGTCTTCCTTTGGAATCCCATTAGAAATGCAAACATTTGCTACGATTTACTGATTAAAAACTAATGACACTATAATGGAATCGTCATCCACATTGAATCTGATTTGAGAGTTATCAACAAATTCTCCAAATATTGCCTTGAATAGCTGCTCTAAGATCAAAGACCACGTAATACCAAGACTATGGCTTATCAAAAATCTGTGAGTGTTTCCTTCTATTAGATGAACCATTTGAGAATTTGACATTTGTACATACATTGAAAGCGAATCAAGAATTGTGCTTAGGTCATACTTGCCATATCTTATGATGCTGAAATTCTTGATCAGTAAAGAGATGTCTTCAACAATATGATTTATCGACGTAATGTCAAGATGTGTACATAGTTTTTGAAGCGATTCTTTTGTGACTGGGATCATTCCAGTTCCTTTTGAGAGCCTAAACCAGTCCACATAATTTGTAAGGATTTGCCTTACTAGCACATTCTCAGAAACGTTGTCTTGTGCTGCCTCCTGTTCGATTTGCTCTAGGATTCTTTTTGGCAGTCTAAAGGTGATGCTTTGTGTCTCTTCATGGTGTGATAATTGCTCTGCTTTCATATTTGCCAGACATAATATACACATTCATCGCATATAACATGGATCAATGGCTTTTATGATTACCACATAATATCAAATTTTTTTAAAAAATTCGCCATTTCGTATCCTACTTCTGGAGGAGTGATGAAATACTACTGCTCAACTCAGCAACAAAAAAAGCGCTCTGGTAAAGCGCCAAACGTTTTTCATTCATGGTTTTAGAGCGAGATTTTCTGATTTTATTTGATCTTGGCATTTACTGGTATGTTATGAGACATGCTGTACATTGCAGGACATCGCTCAAGCGCCATGTGTAGTATTTGCTCCAGTTTTTTCTTGTCGGTATTGTCGGCTTGGGCATCTATATCAAATTCTATTCCATTCACGATGGGTTCGTCTGCAACATCCAAAGTCTTTGCAAAGTTTACACCGCATTGCGTGTTTACACTCAGTTTAGCAAGTTTTATTCCTTGAGATGCAGCAACGGCCGCAAACGTGCCAATAAAACAAGATGTGATTCCAGCTATGCAGTAAGCCATAGGGCCAAGTTTGTTTCCATTACCCCCAAGAAACGATGGCGAATCAATTTCAATCACCTGTTTTCCTTTTTCGTATGACATTTCGGCCTTGAACTGATAACCTTTCGCTGTGTCTAAAATCCATTCACCTTGAAGTTTCACGGGTTTTAGAAGTGATTGCTTGTCCTTTTTCCCAGCTTCAACAGTTATGGATATTTTGTCTAAATCAACGTTGTTTAATATCACGATAATCTGTCTTCAAAGTCATTTAAAAGACAATGCGAAAATTACCAACTTTGATTCCTAGTGCAAAACATTACTGCTCAGATATTCCCCAATGAAAAAACAGTAGGACCGGTGTGCTAACGCGTCAAACAACGTGTCTCAAATTTCTAAAAATTCAATAAAAAAAGATCAAATCCAGCATAAGACAATTAATTTTTTATCAGTGAATGGATTTGTGCGATTTATTCACTTTTGTTTTTTTGCTCGGTTTGCTTTGTTTTTGAATTCCTTTTGTTGGAGGATGTTCCTGATAAGATCTTTTTTCGAGCCTGTTTTCGATTCTGTTTTCCTCATTTGTCAACGGTTTATTGGTCTTGGATCGAGCTTGCAATACCATATCAGCATTGTACCGTTAATCTACATAATAAACCGCATGGCAAATTATCATTTCTAAAATTAAAGATCAAATGTCGCTTTGACAGAGACACATCTCAATGACTTCAAAGACTGACAGATCAGTCCATGAAACTAACATGAATGTAAGCGCGGCTTAATAGCACTGTCAACAAACCAATGGCAACTATGAAAAAAGTTCTGATACTTCGACCTTCGCATTTTATGATCCTACCTGCTTTCAGCAATGGCAATTCAAGCCGCCTTAATGAAGATGATAACTAAATGAGAATTATGGGATTTTTAGGACTTGGCCTGTTCATAATAGGCATATTGTTTGCCGCTTATGTTGTGACGCATTTAGACCAAATTTGGCGCATATTTGAAAATTTGTTTGGGAATCTAGAGAAATGGACGGCGTTTATTCTTCGTCCACAATAATTTTGATGTACGATAACATCCAGCAAACACATCTTGATATTTCGTGGATTACAGTTACAACAAAAAGCGCGGGGGATGGGATTTGAACCCACGGGTCCTTGCGGACATGGGATTAGCAATCCCACGCCCTACCAGGCTAGGCGACCCCCGCTCAAGGGTGCTAAGTTTTGGTCTGTAAATAAATTCACTCTTATTCGGATCGGGCGTAGTTTTTCACAATGTTCTCAAGCGGCATTCTTTTTCCGCCGACAATCTTGAGGTCAACTTGGATTTTCTTGTTCTTTATCGTGATGATATTGTAGGTGTTCTCAAATAAACCCCTGACTCGCTCTGAGGAGGTGGTACCTGCATTTACAATTGACAAGTCCTTAAAGTTCCAAATCCACGGCCTGTGCTTGTGGCCGCACAGTACAAGATTTACTTTGGTTGCAAGAATAGTTCGCAAGACATCTCCTGCGTCAATTACCTCAACTCGTGCAGACCCGGTGTCTGGAATTCCAATCAGATGGTGGTGCATTGCCAGAATCTTGATCTTGTGCTCGTTTTTTGTCATGGTTCGCTCTAGCCACAGGTTTTGCCTATACCCAACCTCGCCCTCATCCCTGTCAGGCCTTGCAGTACCTAATGTCACAACCACCACATCATCAGCCAGCTCGTTTACTGCCTCAAATGGAAAATGCTTTTTGAACAACAAGTATCCAGTATTTCTATAATCATGATTCCCAGATATTGCGATAATTTTTTTTGTATCCAGTCTTGAGAGAAGGCGTTTTGCTTTTACATATTCCTTGGATAGCCCCTCATTTGTAAGATCACCAGTTACAATGACGGCGTCCGGCTTGAGCGAGTTTACTTCTTGTATTACCGTCTCAAAGATTGATTCCTGAAACTGCGAGCCCACGTGGATGTCAGATAGCTGTACTATTATCACAAGTGTAATGTACAGATCACGGTAAATTAGTTTTGTGAAATATGGAATTTTTTACAAGAGTTAAATAATGACCCCCAGATCAAATCACTAAATTGAGCAAAAAAGCAACCATAATCAGAGGAGACGGAATTGGTCCCGAAGTTGTTGACTCGATGATCAGAGTTTTAAAAGAATGCAACATCCAGTCTGAGCTCATTTTGGCAGACGCCGGATC
>DATBQZ010000109.1:0-2988 GCA_036560565.1 Candidatus Nitrosotenuis sp. | reverse complement strand
TTGTGCAGGACTATTACCTTGTCGTACGAATCAAGTATTGTTGGATCCCTGTCCACATCCACATCTGTTATTATTGGATACCCAAGAATCTTTAGAATCTGATATGAAATATCAGATGAATTGTAATTACCGTCCCCTATTTGCCGAATCTGCACTTCAAGACATTTTTCATCACATAATTTGTGATAATAGTGGTAAAACCCGTTTTCAGAATATGCGCTCTGGGTAAAAATCGGATAAATTACCACTGCGTTTTCCTCATTTTTTAACAAGTCATACAGATTAGAGTAATCTGCTCGTGGTTGGACTGATACTTTGGTATAGAATCCTTTTTCTGAATCATAGTATTTTTGATCAACAAAAATTCTAAAAATGTATTTATCATTATCTACCTCGGTCATACTTTGTCCAAAGGCTAGAATGTCAAAACTGGAAAAAAAGATCAACATTACAATGAGTATGTAAATTATTTTCATAATCGTTTAATTTTTGTCAAGCCGTTTCAATATATTAAATCTGAGTATGTTATCCGATTAGAAAATAATTTGGTAAAAGCCGCCAAAACTTATAACTGAAAAACCCAAATTAAGCACAATGGGCATAGTACGATACATGACAAATGAAATGATGAAGGAGATAGGCAATAAATCGCGTGAATTTTACGAATTTGTGCTTCCTCCAATAGACATGTATCTTGAAGACAGCCATCTTGTTGTAGTAATTGATTTACCTGGATTTGACAAAAAAGACATCAAGCTTACCTTACACAGAAACATGCTGTCAATTAGGGCAGAAAAACACGAGCCGCAAAAAGAAAACGTTGTTTGCAAGCAGCGACCAAGTATGGTTGATAAAAAAATCCTGCTTCCTGCCCACATAAAAGAGGGAGAAGATGCGATTAGTTCTGCGAAGTTTGCCCAAGGCGTACTAACAATTAGAATTCCAATTTTTCAAAAGGGAAAACAGATTTCAATAGAATGATTATCGCTTTCTAAAAACAGCAAATATTCCCATAACAATTAGTGCACCAATCATTCCAAATAATCCGTATGCTTGGTTTGAGGAATAGATTAGTGCAGAGCCAACGAACATCGATGATGCAAGAATACTTCCAGAAAGCAAAGTGTTGTTTTTTGGCTTTGCATTTAGCTGGAGCGATCTGTTTTCCTCTAAGAATTTTTTTAGCTCAGGCGCAATTGAAATTGTGGCATCAATTGATTTTGCAAAACGGACAAATGAATATTTCAGCTCCTCGATATAGGCATCTTTGATTAGCTGCTCTTCCTCTAGAATGTTTTTCAGTACCTTTACAAACTTGAAGTCTACCTTGTGTGTCTTGTAGATTCCTTCAATAATTGAGCTCATTCTAAGGTATAATGCAAGATTTTTTGGAAGCATGAATGGAAAACGGCTCATTGTTTTATTTGCAAGCTCCATGAGTGCCCTAACCTCCATTTCGTCCGGCTTTTTTCCGTGCATTGTACGAATTGACATGTCTATTCCCTGCTCTATCACTGAGCGGTTAAAGTCAGAAGTCAGCATCCCAAGATCATTCATTGCATTTACTGTTCTTGCTGGGTCTTTTTCCACCAAGGCTAGATACAGTCGGATAAGTCTCATCCTTGTTTCATTGTCTATTCTTCCAACCATCCCAAAATCATACAAAATCAGGGAGCCATCGTCTGCAATCGAGATGTTTCCGGGGTGCGGATCTGCGTGAAATATAGAGTCACGTAAAAGCATCGTAAAGAATACCTTATGCACGTCAATTACAATTTTTTGCCTGTTGATTCCCTTTTTGTCAAGGTCTTCGATGTTTGTGATTTTGATTCCGGGAATGTACTCCATCGTGAGGACGTTTTTTGAGGAATAGTCATCATAAACCTCAGGTATTATCACATTGTCGTGTCGGGTGAGGTTCTTTTTGATGGTCTTGAGATTTTTTGACTCTATGGTATAGTCAAGCTCCTCATGTATTGTCTCTATGAATTGCTTTAGCATTGATTGTGCAGAAAAGCGAAGATTCGGATCTACGAATCTCATTGCAAGCGGCAGTACTTTTTTTAGAACCTTGATGTCTTGTTCAATTATTTTTTCAATTCCTGGTCGCTTTACCTTTACTATGACATTTTTTTTCTCTATTTTTGCAAGATACACCTGCCCGAGGGATGCACCTGAGATTGCTGTCTTGTCAATTGAGGAAAATACTTTGTCTAACGGGCCTAGATCATTTTCAATAATCGGCCTTACCTGCTCAAATGAAGATGCAGGTACGTCGTCTTGTAATTTGGCAAGCTCCTCCATGTACGGCTGCGGCAAAATGTCAGCTCTAGACGACAGCCACTGGCCAAGCTTTATGTAAACTGGTCCAAGTGACACAAATGTATCAAGAACTTTTCTTGCGTTTTTCTGAAATTTTTCATTGTCGATGTTTTTTCCCTCCCGGCGGACCCACTCCCTTCTGTCCTTTCGTAGCGAAATGATTATTGGAATTAATTTGCCGAGTACCTTGATTGTTCTAAAAGTGGTTATGACTGATTACCTCACTCGTTTTTGATTTTTTTGGCAAGCTTGTACCCAACATAGCCTATTGCCAGAGAGGATATCACTCCTACGGCTGCGGAAACCTGTTTGTCTTTTTTTGTCTTCTTGCTGTTTTTGTATATGTATGACGCTACCTTTGCTCCACCTAGTGCCCCGCTTGCAAGTCCGACCAGTACTTCTGGTGCATCAAGTGCCAAATGTCCGAGCGGATTTTTTCTTGGGTCTACCTTATCCATGTGAACCAAATACTTGTCGTCATATTCCCTTATGTGTAAATTTCCATATCGATACTGCTTGATTGCACCATTTTTGTGGCCAAGTAGAGTTTCTTCTGCATTTTCAAGCATAAATGGCCTTAGTTCTTTGGGGACTTCGATTTCATCCCAAGTCATGATCCGCGATGCTGTTAATTGCTTATAATTCTAGTGGGTTTTAGCTCGTAGC